>NZ_JARDJI010000008.1:0-192338 GCF_039907765.1 Mesorhizobium sp. CC13
GATAGGCTTGAGGGACAGCACCCCCTCCGTCCTGAGCCTGTCGAAGGGCCGCCCATCTCCCCCGCAAGGGGGGAGATCAGGCCGCCATCGACGGCCAACGACAAAAAGGCCAGGCCGATGCCGACCTGGCCCTTTGAAGCGAAAAGTCGGCCTCAGAGCGTCTTGGCGAGCGCCTCGAGCTGCTCGGTGCACAGGCCCCAGCCCTCGTGGAAGCCCATCTTCTCATGTGAATCGCGGTCCTCGACCGACCAGTGCCTGACGGTGGCGGTGTATTTCGTCTTGCCGCCGCCGACGTCCTCGAAGGTCAGGATGCCCACCATGAAGGGCTTTTCGGACGGCTCCCAGGCACTGGTGAAGGCGTCGGTGAACACCAGCTTCTGGTTCGGCACGACCTCGAGGTAGACGCCGGAGCTCGGATAGTCGACGCCCTCGGGGCTCTGCATCACCACCGCGTTCGTGCCGCCGGCACGCACGTCGAGCCTGGCGCTCGCCGTCGTCCAGGGCAGCGGCGCGAACCACTTGGGCAGCAGCGCCGCGTCGGTCCAGCAGCGGAAGACCTTCTCGCGCGGCGCATCGATGATGCGGCAGAGAACGAGTTCGCGGTCGCTGGCGGGGGTGGCTTCAACAACGGTGGTCATGAGAAATCTCCAAATGAGGTCAAATTCCACCACAAGGACGTACGGCGTCCAGCGGTTCCTACACCGCACGGTGTAAAATCTTCGCGAGGTCAATGCCGGCGGGCATGCACCAGGTAGGCGTCGATGGCCGTCTCGCCCAGCCATTTCGCGGCTTCGAGCCGGTGCAGCCCCTCGATCAGGACATAGCGGTCGCCGTCGACGCGCACCTGGATCGGCATCTTCATGCCGTTTTCGAGGATGTCCTCGGCGAGATGGCGCACGGTCTCGGGGTGCAGCGTCTTGCGGCGCGCGGCGGGCACGTAGATGGCATCGAGTGGGATACGCTGAATTCTGAGCATGAGGGCTCCCGCACAGGCACGAGCTATAGATTTTCGCAGATGGGCCGCGCTGTCGAGAGGCTTCGGCGGTCAGGGCTTCTTCTTCGCCGCGCGCCGCCTGGCATCGTCGATCAGCATGTTGGCGAGCTGCATGCGCACCATGGCGCGCTGGCGCAGATGCGGGGCCACGCGGTCGGGATGGTTGGCGAGCGCGAAGCTGCGGCGCATTTTGGCAAGCTCGGCGGGCTTGGCCTCGGCGAGTCCGAGTTCGGCGGCGATCGTTTCCGGATCAATCGACGGCGGTTCGGGCTCGTCGGCGGCCGCGGTTTCCGTCTTCATCATGTCGAGCAGCGACACGAACTCGTCTTCGAGCGCAGCCCCCGCCTCGCGGTATTCGGCGACGACCGTCTGCCCGTCGACGCGGATGCGACCCGAATGGAGTTCTTCGGCGACGGCGAGATAGTCGAAGGGGATGGTCGGCGCAGGCGCAACCTCGGTCCGCTCCGACGCGACGATCAGGTCGTCGAGCAGCGAAGCGAAGTCGCGACTGGTTTCGGTGCCCATGCAAGCCCCCTCCCGCACGAAACGCATGATACGGCAAAACTGGCCGGAACATAGTCCAAGCCGGTTAAAAATCGCTTCGAGGCAATCGCCGCATCTTATTGGATTCCGGACAGGTTCGGCGACTGCCCGGAACGGGCCCTGCATGGCAGACATGCTTATGTTGCACTGCACAATCGATAAGGAATCGCCTATATGCAGGTCAGGGAGGACCAACAGGAGCCTGAGAGATGGGTTTCTACACCGAATTGTTCGCCCGTCCGCGCCCCCGCGAAGAGGCGCGCTACCGCGCAGCGCTGGCGTTGCTCAACGCCATGAGCAATGCCGACCGTTTCGACATCGGCATCAAGCCGGCGGATTTCCCGCGCATCGCCCGCGAAATGTCGGCACGCCAGGCGTGACGGGCCGTTCGCGTCACTGCGCTGCCGCAATCCACGATGCATGATTGCGGCAGGCAGGAGATTCGCGATGAGGACCTTTTCTTCGACCAGCGCAGCCGCCGCCCTGGCCCTGACCGGGCTCTGGTCTCTGCAATCGCTTGCGGCCGAATTGCCCTACCTCGACGACCGCTCCGATCCCGCGGCCGTGGTGCGCTCGCTCTACAATGCCGTCAGCCGCAAGGAATATGCCCGCGCCTGGGACTATTTCGGCGACACCAAGCCGGCCAAGGATTTTTCGAGCTTCGCCAAGGGATACGAGACGACCAGCCGGGTCGACGTCGAGACCGGTCCGGTGAGCGAGGAAGGGGCCGCCGGCAGCATCTTCTACAACATCCCCGTCGCGATCCGCGCGGTGAACGCCGACGGCTCGGAGAAGGTGTTTGCCGGCTGCTACACCGCCCGGCAGGTGAGCGCCTCGATCCAGGAGCCGCCATTCCGGCCGATCCAGCTCGACAAGGGCAGCCTCCAGCCGGCCGACGGCGAGCTTGCCGACGTCTTGCCCAAGCAGTGCGGCGAGGCGCCGCCGCCCGAGACCGACGCCGTGCTCGAACTTGCCAGGAAGCTGTTCGCGACCAGCCGCAAGGGCCAATGCGACGCCGGCGACGGCAGCCGCGACGACGCGGTCGCGAACTACACCATCTCCTACCGCAACAAGACCGACGCCGACGACGCCGCGCCCAGCACGGCCCGGCTGTTCCGCTTCTTCTGCTCGATGGGCGCCTACAACGAGACCCATGTCTACTATCTCTGGAACCAGATCGAGGGTCTGCGCGAACTGCATTTCGCGGTGCCCGAACTCGACATCAGCTACGAGAACGACAACACCGAAGGCAAGGTCGAGAGCGTCGACATCATCGGCTATCGCTCCGAGGGCGAGCTGGTCAACTCGTTCTACGACGAGAAGAAGCTGTCGATCGCCTCGCACTCGAAGTGGCGCGGCGTCGGCGACGCCTCGTCGGACGGGCTGTGGATCTTCCGCGACGGCGCGTTCACGCTCATCAAGTACGACGTCGACGCTTCCTATGACGGCGAGATCAACCCGGAGAACGTGCTCGACTACGACACCGGGCCGTGACCGCTACCTGGTGGCAAGGATCCAGTTGAGCGTCTCGCGCCAGTCGGTCATGCGGATCGGCGTGCCGTGGGTGCCGGTCTCGAAGCGGACGAAGCGCGCCGGATAGCCTTTGCTCTTGGCGAGGATCGAGCGGAAGAAGGCTTCCTGCTTCTCGACCGGGAACACCGGATCCTTGCTGCCCTGGCCGAAGAATACGGGCACCTTGGCGGCGTAGGCTGGGGACTTGAGGAAGCCGTCGTCCCACAGCGAGCCGAGCAGCATCAGCCCGCTCAACTGCCTCGCCGCCTTGGCGTCGCGCGCCAGCCCCCAGCACAGCGCTCCGCCCATAGAACCGCAGGCGACCACTATCTTCGCGCCGGGCGATCGCGCGGCGTAATGGTCGATCAGCGCCGCAACCTCGGCCACGCCCTTGTCGCCGAAGTCGGAGAAATCCGGCGACAAATAGAGCCCGCCACTGGCGACCATCAGGTTCTTGATGCGGTTGAAATTACCGCCGAAGGTGAAGTCGTCGACCCCCTGCTTGCGGCTGCCGCCCTGGCCGTGGAGGTAGAGCACGATGACCGCAGCACCCTCGGTCTTGCCAACGGCGAAATGCCGGATGTCGCCGGCGTCGGTCTTGAGCACCAGGTCCTGCTGCGCCCGGCGGACACCGGTGGAGACGTACTTCCCCTGCACGCGGCGTTCCGGCACCTGGTCGCGCTCGTCGATGTCGCGCGCCTCGCGATAGTCGACGACGCGATAGGTCTCGCCCTCCGAGGACAGCAGCGACGGATAGGCGAAGAGCTCGTCCTTGTAGGGGGCCAGCGTCTGGGCGTGGGCGGGGAAGGCGAAGGTGGCGAGCAGGACCGGAGCCGCCGCACGCAAAAGGCAGGCAGAAAGCCGGTGGAACCTTGCGCTCCTGCGCACCCCCCTCTGTCCTGCCGGACATCTCCCCCACAAGGGGGGAGATTGGCTGTCATCGGCGCCTTCGCCCTTCTGCAACGTCGGGTAAGCGACGCCGGCAAAGCTGCTGATCTCCCCCCTTGAGGGGGAGATGGCCGGCCCTTCGACAAGCTCAGGGCCAGAGGGGGGCGCGAAGGAATGCGGGGCTGAATCGAGAGACATGACCTAGGGTTGGCTAACCGAGAGGGCGTTTGTCAATCCTGCAGCACCCCGCCGGCCGTCCGCAGCGCCTCGGGCGTATCGACGTCGACGGCCGCACCGGCGCCGATCTCGACGTCGACGACATCGACGCCCTCGCTCTCGATCAGGTGGCGGGCGCCGGTGTCGCCTTCGAGATGGGCGACGGCGGCGAACAGCGCCCTGGGCAGGATCACGGGATTGCCGCGCTTGCCGCCATGGGTGGCGCGGACGACGACGCGGGCCCCGGCGCGTTCGAAGGCTTCGATCAGGCGGTCGAGATCGCCCGGCAGCACCTCGGGCATGTCGCCGAGCACGATCAGCGCGCCGGCGGCCTCCTCCGGCAGCGCCGCGACGCCGGCCTTCAGCGAACCGGCGAGGCCGCTGGCGAAGTCGGGGTTGTGGGCAACGGGCAGACCGAGCCCGGCGAGCGCCTCGCGGATGCGGGCCGCCTGGTGGCCGGTGACGACCACCGCCGCCTCGGCCTTCGAGGCGAGAACGCGTTCGGCCGTGCGGCGCACCAGCGGCTTGCCCTGGAACAGGGCCAGGAGCTTGTTGGGCCCGCCCATGCGGCTGGAGCGGCCAGCGGCGAGCAGCACGGCATGGACCTTCGGCGGCACGGGCACGGCCGGCGCCTCGCGCGGCTGCGGCCGCGACGGAATTTCCATGAGCAGGCCCCCTACCCCCATGCCGCTTATGTCGGCCGCGGTGATCTCGAGGCCGGCGATCAGGCGGTCGAGCACCCAGTCGAAGCCGTTCTCCTTGGGGCTGCGGGCGCAGCCGGGGGCGCCGAGCACGGCGGTCTCGCCGATATGGCCGAGCACCAGCAAATTGCCGGGATCGACGGGCATGCCGGAACGGGTGACGCTGCCGCCGGCGGCGCGGATCGCCGCGGGGATGACGTCGTCGAAATCGGCGAGCGCCGAGGCACCGAAGATGACGAGCAGGTCGTGATCGCGGGCAAGCACCTTCGCGGCCTCCGCCACGGCGCCCGCCTCGTGCGGCGTGCGCCGCTCCGCCGTCATGCGGCTGCCGGAACGGGCGAGCCGCTGCTCGGTGACGCGCGCGGTCTTGTCGAGCACGCTCGCCTTCACGCTCGGCAGCACTGTCTGGATGACGCCGACGCGCCTGGCGACGAACGGATTGACGGCGAAGATCTCGCGGCCGGCGCACAGGTCGACCACCTTGCGCACCAGTTCGCCGGCCACGGCGAAGGGGATGATCTTGACGGTCGCGACCATCTGGCCCGCCTCGACGGTGGCATGGCGTGCAAGCGTCGCGACCGTGATCGACGGATCGACCGCGTTGATGGCGTCGATCAGGGCGGCATCGACGGTGAAGACGCCCGCCGAGCCGGCATGCAGGTTGACCCGGCCGGTGGCGGCCGGCTTCACCTCGACATGGCGATGGCGCATGGCGGCGGCGATCGCCGTGGCGGCTTCGTCCTCGCCGAGGTCGCCCGGCTCCAGGGCGGCGACGACGACCTCGCCCAGGCCCGCCGCCTGCAAGGCTGCGACGTCGTCGGCACCGAGAACGTGGCCCTTGCGGTAGCGACGGTCGCCGGCGGCGGTCGCGTGGGCCAGCACCGCGCCCTGGGCTTCGGCAACCGGGATGGGTCCGAACTTCACGCCGCCTCGCCTTTCGTGATGCCGGCGAGTCCGCGCGAGCGGAAGGCGGCGATGACCTGCGCCAGGACCGCGACGGCGATCTCGGCCGGGTTGGCAGCACCGATGGCGAGCCCGATCGGCGCGTTGATACGCTCGATCTGCTCCGGCGTCGCGCCCATGGCGAGCAGCCGTTCGACGCGCCTGGCATGGGTTTTCCGGCTGCCCAGCGCGCCCACGTAGAAACACCCGGCGTCGAGCGCGGCCTTGAGCGGATAGTCGTCGATCTTGGGATCGTGGGTGACCGCCGCGAGCGCCGCGTAGCGGTCGAGCGGATGCTCCCTGAGCACGTCCTCGGGCCACTCGGCGCTGAGCTCTACGTCGGGAAAACGCTCGCCGCTGGCGAAGGCCGTGCGCGGGTCGATGATCTCGAGCGGGAAGCCGGCGATCCTGGCCATGGGCGCGAGCGCCTGGCTGATGTGCACGGCGCCGATCACCACCAGCCGCGGCTGCGGCAGGTGCACGTTGAGGAAGAAGCTGCGGCCCTCGGCCTCGACCATTCCAGAGGCGCCGGTGCGGAATGCCCTGGCGATCGCAGCACCGAGATCGCCGGCTACCGCATCGCCCTCCCCGACCACGCGGTCGCGGCCGTCGCCGAGGTCGGTGACGACGATGGCCGCGCGCCGGGCCCGGCGTTCGCCATTGAGTGTCTTCAGAACATACGGATCCATTCGATCACCCCAGCCGCTCGACATAGACCCGGATGCGGCCGCCGCAGGAGAGCCCGACCCGCCAGGCCGTCTCGTCGGCGACGCCGAAATCGAGCATCCTGGGCTTGCCGCTGGCAATGACGTCCAGCGCCTCTGAGATCACCGCGCCCTCGACGCAGCCGCCGGAGACGGAGCCGTGAAAGGTACCCTCGGCATCGATGACGAGGTGGCTGCCGACGGGACGCGGCGCAGAGCCCCAGGTCTCGACGACGGTGGCGACCGCCACGTCCTTGCCGTCCTT
The DNA here is from genome assembly GCF_039907765.1 of Mesorhizobium sp. CC13. NCBI lineage: Bacteria > Pseudomonadati > Pseudomonadota > Alphaproteobacteria > Hyphomicrobiales > Phyllobacteriaceae > Mesorhizobium > Mesorhizobium sp. CC13. The sequence goes on from NZ_JARDJI010000008.1 coordinate 6,766, forward strand.
CATCCAGCCCTCCGCGATGATCAGCGGATCGCGGGCCTCGTCCAGGAACTTGCTTGGCATCGTTTCCTCCCTTCCGACGCTCAGGCCGCGCGGCTCAAGCCGGCGAGCCATCGCCTCGGATCGCTGCTGCGCGAAGCGGGCGCGCCGAGCGAGGCGCAGAGATCGCCGAGCGCGTTGAGATTGTGGACGGCGCGGAACTCGTCGACATGCGGCAGCATGGCGCGCACGCCGCGGGCACGGGCCTCGAAACCGTCGAAGCGCAGCAGCGGGTTGAGCCAGATCAGCCGCCGGCAGGACTTCTTCAGCCGCTCCATCTCCTCGGACAGGCCGGCGACGTCGTCGCGCTCCAGCCCGTCGGTGATGAGCAGGACGACCGCGCCCTGCCCCAGCACACGCCGCGACCACAGCCGGTTGAACTCGCCGAGCGCGTCGCCGATGCGCGTGCCGCCCGACCAGTCCTTGACCATGGCCGCGCAGCCGGCCAGGGCCTCGTCGGGGTCGCGGTGGCGCATCTGGCGCGTGAGATTGGTGAGCCGCGTGCCGAAGACGAAGGTATGCACGCGCCGCCGCTTCTCGGTCAGCGCATGCAGGAAATGCAGGAAGATGCGCGTGTACTGGCTCATCGAGCCCGAAATATCGGCAAGCACGACGAGCGGCGGATGCACCTCGCGGGCCGAACGGAACTTCGGCAGGATCAGCTGGCCGCCGGTGCGGGCAGCCGCACGCAACATCGCGCGCGGATCGGCCTTGGCGCCATGCGGGTCGGGCTTGAAGCGGCGCGTGCGCACCAGGTCGAAGGGCAGCCTGAGCGCTGCGATCTCGCGGCGCGCCCGCGCAAGCTCGGCGGCGCTCATCTGGGCAAAGTCTTTGGCGCGCAGCACCTCGTTGCCGGAGACCGTGAAGCGCGCGTCGACCTCGACCTCGGGGATCTCGCGCGGCTGCCGGGCGTTCTCATGGCCCTCGAACATCGCCTGGCTGACGCGGCTTTCGGCAGCGCGCGGCTTCTGCTTCTCGCGATGATCGAGTGCCACGGGCGAAAACATCGCCAGCATCTTCTCGATCAGCTCCCGCGACTTCCAGAACAGGCGGAAGGCCTCGTCGAAGGTGGCATGGTCCTCGTGGCGGGTGACGAGCACGGCATGCAGCGTCCAGTAGAAATCGTCGCGCGACCCGATGCCGGCCGCGAGCACCGCCTCGATGGCGTCCTTGACCGAGGCGGGGCCGACGCGCATGCCCGCCTTGCGCAACGCGCGGGCGAAATAGACGATGTTGTCGGCGATGCGACCTTCGGGCTGGATGACACTGGGCGGGGGCGCTTTGGTCATACCCCCACCCCTAACCCCTCCCCACAAGGGGGAGGGAGACTTGGAGAGCGGGCGTCCCACCTGACAACCCACCGAATCGCGTCGCGCAAAACCGGCGCGAACGCAGCAGAATTTCCCCTCCCCCTTGTGGGGAGGGGTCAGGGGTGGGGGTAAACGCGAGCGCTTCCATCGCCCTACTCCGCCGCCGCCAGCTCCGCCTTCACCTCTTCGAGGATGCGGCGGCCCTCGCCCTGCTCGATGCGGGCGATGTCGTCCTGGTACTTGAGCAGCACGCCGATGGTGTCGGACACGGTCTCGGGGTCGAGCGCTACCTTGTCGAGCTCGGTCAGGGCGCCGGCCCAGTCGATGGTCTCGGCCACGCCCGGCACCTTGAACAGCTCGATCTCGCGCAGCCTCTGGATGAAACGGACGACCTCGGCCGAAAGCCGGCGGTTGGCTTCGGGCACCTTGCGGCGGACGATCTCGAGCTCGCGCTCTGCATTGGGATAGTCGACCCAGTGATAGAGACAGCGGCGCTTCAGCGCGTCGTGGATCTCGCGCGTGCGGTTGGTGGTGATGATGACGATCGGCGGCTCCTCCGCCTTGATCGTGCCGAGTTCGGGCACCGTCACCTGGTAGTCGGAGAGGATCTCCAGCAGGAACGCCTCGAACGCCTCGTCGGTGCGGTCGAGCTCGTCGATGAGGAAGACGGGGGCCGCCCCCTCCTTGCCGGTCAGCGCATCGAGCACGGGGCGGCGGATCAGGTATTTCTCGGAGAAGACGTTCTTCTCCATGTCCTTGCGGTCGACCTTGCCTGTAGCCTCCTCCATGCGGATCTCGATCATCTGGGCGGCATAGTTCCACTCGTAGACGGCGGAGGAGACGTCGAGACCCTCGTAGCACTGCAGGCGGATCAGCCGGCGGCCGAGCGCGCTGGCCAGAACCTTGGCGATCTCGGTCTTGCCGACCCCGGCCTCGCCCTCGAGGAACAGCGGGCGGCGCATGCGCAGGCTGAGGAAGAGCACGGTCGCAAGCGCGCGGTCGGCGACATAGTCGGCGCCGGCGAGCATAGCGAGCGTCTCGTCGATCGAATTGGGCAAGGGACGAGGCGCAAGATCGGTCATGGTGCTTCCGAAGATCGGCCTAGAGCACGTGGTAGCTGCGGCCGTGGTAGATCAGGGGACGGAGGTTATCGCCGATGCGCAGGCCTGTCACCCTGCCGAACATGATGCGGTGGGTGGCCATTTCCTTGGCGTCGACGAGCTCGCAATCGAACACCGCCACCGCATCGACGAGCACCGGGGCGCCCGATGCCAGCACCTCCCACTCGGCCATGGCGAACCGGTCTTCCGGCGAAAGGCCGGTGACGCCGGAAAAGGCGACGGCCAGCGGTTCGTGCCTGGCGGCCAGGGTGTTGAGGGCAAAGTTGCCGTTCTTGACGAAGGCGTCGTTCTTCGGGTTCTCGCGATTGACGCAGACGAGCACGGTTGGCGGATTGTCGGTAACGGAGCAGGCGGCAATCACGGTCGCGCCGCGCCTGCCGGCCGCCCCATCGGTGGTCACCAGATGCACCGCACCGGCAAAGTGGCTCATCGCGTCGCGGTAGGCCTGCGGCCCGACTTCAAACTTCTTCAGCACCAAACTTTTCCTGCGGTGGAACCTGATCGCTATATATGGCCGCATAATTGAGCCCACAAGCAAATGGGCCACAAGTGCATTGCGCTTGTCCGGGCCAGGCAGTAGGTCAAGCAGGCTGCGTAAATATACGCACGCAGAGGATATTGTTGGATCGAATGCGACCCGCTGCGGGCTTCATCACGGCATGTGCGGCCGGGCTCTTTGCTCTGGCCGCCCAGGCCGAACCGGCAAGGATCGGGGTGGCCGCGCCACTCTCCGGCGCGTCGGCCATATTGGGCGGGCAGGTGCGGACAGGCGCGGTGATCGCCGGCGAATCGCTCGGCGTGGCGCTCGACGTCGCCGACGACCGCTGCACCGCCGAGGGCGGCGCCGAGGCGGCCAGACGTTTCGTCGAGGCCAAGGTCGCGGTCGCCGCCGGGTTTCTGTGCGCGGAAGCACTCGAAGCCGCCCTTCCCGCGCTGAAGCAGGCGGGAATCCCGGTCATTACCGTCGGTGTGCGCACCGACGGCCTGACCGACCGGCGCGAAAAGACCGGCTGGCCGATCTACCGGCTCGGCCCGCGCGGCGATGGCGAGCGCGAGGCCGCGGCAGCGATCCTGACGAAGATGTGGCGCAACGACCTGTTCGCCGTCGTCGACGACGGCACGATCTATGGCCGCGAGCTCGCCGAGAGCTTCCGCGTGGCGGCCGAGCAGTCCGGCCTCAAGCCGGTGTTCGTCGACACCTTCCGGCCGCAGTTCGACAACCAGGTGGCGCTGGTGGGGCGCCTGCGCAAGGCGGGCGCGACGCATGTGTTCGTGGGCGGCGACGGCGAGGACATCGCGGTGATGGCGCGCGACGCGGCCATGCTCGGCACCGACATGGTGTTTGCCGGCGGCGAGACGCTGCGCCTGGCCGACCGCGCGGTTCCGCCCGCCGAAGGCACGCTGATGATCGCGCCGGCGGAATGGACGAGCCTCGCAGCGCCCGCGGTCATCTCGGCCTTCTTGGCCCGCAAGGCGACGACCGACGGCTATGCGCTGCCGGCCTATGCGGCGGTGGAGATCGCCAATGCCGCGGCAACCAGCGGCAAGCCAGTGACCGAGGCGCTGGACGGACGCGATTTCGACACCGCTCTGGGAACGATCCGTTTCGACGCCAAGGGCGACCTAGCCACAAATCCCTACCGGCTGTTCCGTTTCGACGGGACGAACTACGTGCCCCTGGAAACGCAATGACGCTGAAAGCCGGACCGCTCAACCTGATCACCGACGTCGCGGGCCTCCGCGTCGGCAACGCCGCCGACCAGAAGGTGAAGTCGGGCGTGACGGTGATCCTTTGCGACGAGGCCACGACGGCCGCCGTGCAGGTATTGGGCGGCGCGCCGGGCACGCGCGAGACGGACGTTCTCGAACCGCACAACGCGGTCGAGACGATCAACGCCGTGGTGCTGTCGGGCGGCTCGGCCTTCGGCCTCGACGCCGCGTCTGGCGTGCAGGCGGCACTGCGCGAAAGGGGCGTCGGCTTCGAGGTCGGCGGATACCGGGTGCCGATCGTGCCGGCGGCGATCCTGTTCGACCTCAGGAACGGCGGCGACAAGGACTGGGGCCGCTACGCGCCCTACCGCGAACTCGGCTACGACGCGGTGCAGGCGGCCTCCGCCAAGTTTGCCATCGGCACGGCGGGCGCCGGAACCGGCGCGCTGAGCGCCGGGCTCAAGGGCGGCCTCGGCTCGGCCTCGACCGTATTGTCTACCGGGGTGACCGTCGGCGCTCTCGCGGCCGTCAATCCGGTGGGTTCGGTCACGGTAGGCCGGACGCGGCACTTCTGGGCCGCCCCATTCGAGATCGGCGATGAATTCGGCGACCTCGGCTATCCCGCGCCGATGCCGGAGGATGCAACGAGGGTGCTGCTGAAATTCCGCGACAAGGCATATGGCGCCAACACCACCATCGCCGTCGTCGCGACCGACGCCGTGCTGACCAAGGCTGGGGCGAAGCGGCTGGCGATCGCCGCCCATGACGGCTTCGCGCGTGCCATCTGGCCGAGCCATACGCCGATGGACGGCGACCTGGTCTTCGCGCTGGCGACAGGCCGCAGCGGCAAGGTGCTGTCGCCGGACGAGACCATCGACCTCGGCGCCGCGGCGGCCTCGACCATGGCGCGGGCGATCGCACGCGGGGTGCATGCGGCAACGGCCGCTCCCGGCGATGTGATGCCGCCATGGTCGGCGCGGTGATGCAATATCCTTTTTGATCTGTAGTTTAGCGCATTCACCTGAACGACTGATTCAAATCCAAGGAGAGGTGGCGTGGGTAGCTGGAAGCTCTTTTGCCTCGCGGGCGTGCTGTCGCTGGGCGTCTCGCAGGTCGCCCTGGCGGGCGACGCGTCCGAACTCAACGTGCTCGGCTTCAGCGCCGACGGCAATATCTTCGCGTTCGAGGAGTTCGGCATCCAGGACGGCTCGGGCTTTCCCTATGCCAACCGCTTCTACATCGACACGGCCACCGACAAGTTCATGCCCGGCACGCCGGTCAGGGTGCGCCTCGACGACGAGACCGCAGGCCTTGAAGCGGCGCGCGCCGAAGCCCGCAAGCAGGGCGCCAAGATCGTCGCGGACGAGGTGCTGGCCGAGAACCGCGGCTATCTGGCCGGCTTCAACGCGATCACCGAGGCCAGCGCCGACCCGTACCGGATGACGGTCAACCCGCGGCCGGTGTTCCCGCCGATCGACGAGCAGCTCGAGTTCCGGCTGGAGGAGGTCTCGCTCGGCGAGATCGAGCGCTGCCCGTTCGGCCCGATCAAGGGCTTCAAGCTGTCGCGCGTCGACGCCAAGGCGGGCGACAAGGTGCTGCAGGAAGACACCTCGGTGCCGCAGAGCCGCGGCTGCCCGACCGGCTACCGGATCGGCGGGGTGCAGACCTTCGAGGGCGGCGCGGTCTATGCCGTGCTCGTCTCGGTCATCGGACAGGGTTTCGAGGGACCGGACCACCGCTGGCTGGCCGTGACCGGCAGGCGGTGAGACCGCAGCGCTCCCTGGCCCAGGCGGAAGCCCCGGCTGCCTCCGGCGACGGCTTCTGGCCACGGCTGCGGGAAGCCATGCCGGCGCGACGAACGGCGCTGGCGGGTTCGCTCGCGTGGGGTGCGGCGATGGGCGCGAGCGCGCTCATGTCGCTGCTCTTCGTCCATTGGGAAACCCTGGCGCTGGTGCGTTCGGTCGTCGTGCTGTTCGCCGTGGGTGGGGCGCTGGCCTTTCCCCTCGCCTGCACCATCGCCCGGATGGTTTCGCGCGGCCGCAACCGGCAGACCGCGTTTGCCGCGGCCTTGGTGTCCTTCACAGCAGTCACGATCGGGCTTACCGCGCTGATCTACGCGTTGCAGTACCGGCGCTATTATGCCGAATGGCACGCCGAGCCCTTCACCGTGACCTGGACGCTGCAACTCGTCTTCACCGGTCTCGTCGCGCTGTACCAGTTCGCCGTTCTCGGCATCCGGCTCTATTTTCCGCTCGGCATGGCAGCGCTTTTCGCGGTCGCGCTCTGGTTTGCCCGACGATCGCGTTGAGCATTGGGCCAGCCTCTGTTAGGGGAGCCGCAACGAAACCGCAGCAGGACGAGCCCCGCCATGATCCCTCGCTATTCGCGGCCCGAGATGGTCGCCATCTGGTCTCCCGAAACGCGCTTCCGCATCTGGTTCGAGATCGAGGCCCATGCCTGCGACGCTCTCGCCGAAATCGGCGTGATCCCCAAGGAAGCGGCAAAGACGATCTGGGAAAAGGGCGGCGCGGCCACCTTCGACGTCGAGCGCATCGACGAGATCGAGCGCGTCACCAAGCATGACGTCATCGCATTTCTTACCCACCTCGCCGAGTTCGTCGGCCCGGATTCGCGCTTCATCCACCAGGGCATGACCTCGTCCGACGTGCTCGACACCTGCCTTTCGGTGCAGCTGGTGCGCGCCACCGACATCCTGCTCGCCGACCTCGACGCGCTGCTTGCGGCGCTGAAGCGCCGCGCCTTCGAGCACAAGGACACCGTCACCATCGGCCGCAGCCACGGCATCCATGCGGAGCCTACGACCTTCGGCGTCAAGCTGGCGCTGGCCTATGCCGAGTTCTCGCGCTGCCGCGAGCGACTGGTGCATGCCCGCGAGGACATAGCCACCTGCGCCATCTCGGGCGCCGTCGGCACCTTCGCCAACATCGACCCGCGCGTCGAGGAACATGTCGCCGCCAAGCTCGGCCTGAAGCCGGAGCCGGTGTCGACGCAGGTCATCCCGCGCGACCGCCACGCCATGTTCTTTGCCACGCTCGGCGTCATTGCCTCGTCGATCGAGCGCCTTGCCACCGAAATCCGCCACCTGCAGCGCACCGAGGTGCTGGAGGCGGAAGAGTATTTCTCGCCGGGCCAGAAGGGCTCGTCGGCGATGCCGCACAAGCGCAACCCGGTGCTGACCGAAAACCTGACCGGGCTTGCCCGCATGGTCCGCTCCTATGCGGCTCCCGCAATGGAGAACGTGGCGCTGTGGCACGAGCGCGACATCTCGCACTCGTCGGTCGAGCGCATGATCGGCCCGGATGCGACCGTCACGCTCGACTTCGCGCTGGCCCGCCTCACCGGCGTCATCGACAAGCTGGTCGTCTATCCCGACAACATGCTGAAGAACCTCAACAAGTTCCGGGGGCTGGTGCACTCGCAGCGCGTGCTCCTGGCGCTGACCCAGGCCGGCGTGTCGCGCGAGGACGCCTACCGGCTGGTGCAGCGCAACGCCATGAAGGTGTGGGAGGAAGGCAAGGACTTCCTCGAGGAGCTGCTCGCCGACAAGGAAGTGACGGCAGCCCTGCCGGAAGCCGCGATCCGCGAGAAGTTCGACCTCGGCTACCACACCAAGCATGTCGACACGATCTTCAAGCGCGTGTTCGGATAAACCGAAAGCGTCCTGACCACTCGGTCCGCAGGACTAAAAAAGCCCTCACGGCAGATCGCCGCGAGGGCTTTTTTTTCATTCTCGGAGTCTGAAGCGTTTTCGTTCTACGTCAGGCCGCAAACGCATCCATCATGATGAAGGTCGGCTCCTGCCGCTGGTGCTCGTTGATCAGCGGCACGAGGCGCCTGAAATGCTCGGACCGGCAATGGGCATCGAGGGCCGCGCGATCGGGCCATTCCTCGACGAAGACGAAGTGCCCGGGATCCTTCTGATCGACGAAGAGATCGTAGGAGATGCAGAGCGGTTCGAGCTTGGTCTTCTCGACCAGTTCTGCATAGAGCGGCAGCACAACCTCTATGAACTCAGGCTTGATGAAATCCTGAGCGATGACCTTCAACATGGACGCGCCTCAATTCTGCATATGCCAGTGGAACAGAATCCGCCCGGATGGCGGGTTCCGTTCCACCGCGCATAGCACGTGGCCCAGCCAGGCTATGTCAGGATGCTCAGCCCGGCTGGCCCGGGATGGTGCGGATGACCGTGCCCCAGGGATCCTCGCGGCTGTCGGTCTTGTCGGCCGTGGCCGAGCGCATCTCCACCCAGGCGAGACCGGTACGCGACGGATCGCGGCGGCCGGCGCGCGGGCTCTGCCAGGAATTGGCGCCGATGTGGTGGTGGTAGCCGCCCGACGACAGGAACACGGCGGCGGCGCCATATTTGGCCACCGTGTCGAAGCCGAACTCCTTGTTCCACCATTCGGCGGCCACCGCGGGGTCGCCGACGCGAAGATGGACGTGGCCGACGATGCTGTCTTCGGGAGCGCCCTGCCAGCCGGCGTCGCCAGCCGGGACCTCCGCGACAATCGAGCCGATGTCGAGCTGCTCGGTCGCCATCTCGACCTGCGAGCCGTTCCACTTCCAGCTCGTATGTGGCCGGTCGGCATAAATCTCGATGCCGTTGCCCTCGGGGTCGGTCAGATAGAGCGCTTCGCTGACCCTGTGGTCCGAGGCGCCGTCGACCGGAATGCGCCTGTCGATGGCATGCTTGATCCAGCGGCCGAGATCGGCGCGGGTGGGCAGGAGGAAGGCGGTGTGGAACAGGCCGGCCGAGCGGGGATCATCGGGGGTGGCAGCCTTGTCGGACTCGATGTCGAGCAGCGCGCGGCTGCCGGCCCCGAGCGTGATCGTCCCGCCATCGCGCCTGAGTTCCTGCAGGCCGACCACGTCGCGATAGAAGGCGCCAAGCGCGCCGACATCGCGGGCCTTGAGCCCGACGCGGGAAACGCTGATCGGTGTGGTTGCGGCAAAGGGAATGTTGCTCATCTCAGGCTCCATATGGCCAGGCCGCGCGGACGCTCCCATTGCGAGGAACGCTGCGCCACCGACCAGTTTGCGTCGTGTCAAATCCAAAATCCAGCCTCCGGCCGACCCGGCCGCGGAGTCCGTCGGCGCATATGTCAGCCGAGCCGGTCGTTCACACAAGTCAGCAAGGATCGAACACGTCGTTCAACAATTCGCGCAAGCACCGCGGGACAGTTGCGGCGGAGCCGCGTCGTCGCTACATGCGCGGCATGAAAGTCAAGGACGCCGACATCATCATCGTTCCCGGATACACCAACTCCGGGCCAGCTCATTGGCAAAGCCGCTGGGAGGAAAAGCTTTCGACCGCGCGCCGCGTCGAGCAGGCCGAATGGTCGAAGCCGGTGCGCGAGGACTGGACAGCCCGCGTGGTCGAGGAGGTCAACAAGGCCGAACGCCCGGTCGTGCTGGTCGCCCATTCGCTCGGCATTCCGACCGCGATCCACGCCATACCGCAATTCACCAAGCGGGTGGCCGGAGGCTTCTTCGTAGCACCGCCCGACGTCTCCAATCCGGCCATCAAGCCCAAGCACCTGATGACCTTCGGGCCCTACCCGCGCGACCCGCTGCCGTTTCCGTCGGTCGTAGTCGCCAGCCGCAACGATCCCTATTGCAGCCTCGACGTGGCAGAGGACATTGCAGCCGCCTGGGGCTCGCTGTTCATCGACGCAGGCGATTCCGGTCACCTAAACGCCGATTCCGGCCACGGACCGTGGCCGGAGGGATCGATGGTCTTCGCCCAGTTCCTGTCGCGGCTTGAGGGCTGATCGCCCCGGGCCGTCAGCCGATCGACTTCCTGAGATCGGCGAGCAGCCCTGCGGCGCCAGCCGCGATGAGCTGTTGCTCCGAACCGGTGGCGAGCAACTGGAAGCCCATCTCGACGAAGCGGCCGGCGATCGCCGGATCGGTGATGTAGATGCCGGCATGCTTGCCGGCAGCGCGCGTGCGCCTCGCCACGTCGGCCACGGTCCCCATCATGTCCTCAAGGGTGCCGTTGATCGTTTCGCCCTTGCTCCAGGCAATGGAAAAGTCGCCCGGACCGACGAAGATGCCGTCGATGCCGGGGGTCGCCAGGATGCCATCGAGGGCTGCGACGGCGGCGTGGGTCTCGACCATGGCGAAGGAGACCGTGCGGGCATTGCTCTCGTGCAGCCAGGCAACGGAATCCTTGCTGCCGTGGCGCGGGGCGGCATAGGTCGGCCCCCACGAACGTTCGCCGAGCGGCGGATATTTCGTCGCAGCGGCGAAGCGCTGGGCATCCTCGACCGAATTGACCATCGGCGCGATGACCGCCTCGGCGCCGAAGTCGAGCGCCCGGCTCGCCATGTCGAAGCGGCCGACCGGCACGCGCACCAGGGCATGCCTGCCCGCGCCCAGCACGGGTGCCAGCGAGCGCAGCACGCTGTCCTCATTGTGGCCGCCATGCTGCATGTCGAGCGTGACCGCGTCGAAACCCTGCCGCGCCAAGATCTCGACGGTGAGCGCATCCGGCACGCTTGACCATGCGGTGAGGACGGTCTGGCCGGCGTTCAGTTTCTCGACGAGCGACATGTTCGGATCTCCTTGAAACAGGCGCCATTTCAGCCGGAACCACGGCTCGGCGCAAACAAAAACCGCCCGGAATCCGGGCGGTTCGTTGGTCCAGCGCCAGGCTGAAATCAGCTGTTCTTGATCTCTTCGATCGCCTGCGCCATCAGCTCGTCCATGGTGCGGCGGATCTGGTGGTCGGACTGGTCGATGCCGGCGGCGTCGAAGTCGGCCCGGATCTTGCGGAACACGTCGTGATCGCCGGCTTCCTGGATGTCGGCGACGACGACCTCCTTGGCATAGGCCTCCGCGTCGGCGCCGGACTTGCCGAGCTTCTCGGCGGCCCAACGGCCGAGCGTCTTGTTGCGCCGCGCATTGGCCTTGAAGCGCAGCTCTTCGTCGAAGACGAACTTGCGCTCGAAGCCTTCTTCGCGGTCCTTCATGCTGCTCATGGCAATCCTCCGAGCTCTAACAATCGATTCGACTTCGGCCTTATGTACTGTCGCGTTTCTCAAACCAAAAGCCCGTCGCCCGGTCAATATGCCTCTTTGGCACTGTTTCCGTGTTGCGGTGCGGCATTTCCGTACCAAAAGGCGTTGATTGGCCGGAAATGGTCATTGAGCAAAGGGCGCGATTGCGGTAGAGACCGGCCTTGAGACCCACAGCCGCCGCGGCTTTGCGGCGTGAGAAAGGGACCGGTGCTTGCCGACTGCCCTTCCAACCAGAGAAACAATCAAATGAAGTCACGCCGACGCATTTACGAAGGCAAGGCCAAGATCCTTTACGAAGGACCCGAGCCGGGCACGCTGATCCAGTTCTTCAAGGACGATGCCACCGCCTTCAACAAGAAGAAGCACGAGGTGGTCGACGGCAAGGGCGTGCTGAACAACCGCATCTCCGAGCACATCTTCAACCACCTGAACCGCATGGGCATCCCGACCCACTTCATCCGCCGGCTCAACATGCGCGAGCAGCTGATCAAGGAAGTCGAGATCATCCCGCTCGAGGTGGTGGTGCGCAACGTCGCCGCCGGTTCGCTGGCCAAGCGCCTGGGCATCGAGGAAGGCACGGTGCTGCCGCGCTCGATCATCGAGTTCTACTACAAGGCCGACGCGCTCGACGATCCGATGGTCTCGGAAGAGCACATCACCGCCTTCGGCTGGGCAAGCCCGCAGGAAATCGACGACATCATGGCCTTGGCCATCCGTGTCAACGACTTCCTCTCCGGCCTGTTCATGGGCGTCGGCATCCAGCTCGTCGACTTCAAGATGGAATGCGGCCGCCTCTACGAAGGCGACATGATGCGCATCGTCGTCGCCGACGAGATCTCGCCCGACAGCTGCCGGCTGTGGGACGTGGCCACCCAGGACAAGCTGGACAAGGACCGCTTCCGCCGCGACATGGGCGGGCTGGTGGAGGCCTACCAGGAAGTGGCGCGCCGTCTCGGCATCATGAACGAGAACGAGACGCCCCGTCCGACCGGACCGGTTCTCGTCAAGCACTGACAAATCCAAGCACGGGCGCGAGTAACTTCGCGCCCGACTGTTTTTCCAATTCGTATCCGGAGTGAAATGCCCGTGATCAAGGCCCGCGTCACCGTCACCCTCAAGAACGGCGTGCTCGACCCGCAAGGCAAGGCGATCGAACATGCGCTCGACGGCCTCGGCTTCGGCGGCATCGGCTCCGTGCGCCAGGGCAAGGTCTTCGACGTCGAGATCGCAGGCGACGACCGCGCCAAGGCCCAGGCCGATCTCAACGCCATGTGCGAGAAGCTGCTGGCGAACACGGTGATCGAAAACTATAGTGTGACGCTTACCTGAGGTTGCACCGGAGGGCCACGTGCCTGAAGTCACCAACGAGCTGATGTACGAGCTATTGAAGCGCGTCCACGGCGATCTCTCGGAGATGAAGTTCGACCTCCAGGAGATCAAAAGACGCATGACAGGTGCGGAAGAAGCGCTGGCTGGCGTGAACCGCAGACTGGATCGTCACGACGAGCGGCTCGAGCGCATCGAGCGGCGCCTAGAACTGCGTGAACTCGCCGAACCCCAGAGGCCTTACGAACCGAAATGAAATCAGCCGTCGTCCTCCTCCCCGGCCTCAACCGCGACCGCGACATGATCGCGGCGCTGACCAAGATCTCGGGCAAGGCACCCGTCACCGTCTGGCAGACCGACACGGAAATCCCCGACGTCGACCTGATCGCCATTCCCGGCGGCTTCTCGTTCGGCGACTACCTGCGCTGCGGCGCGATCGCGGCCCGCATGCCGGTGCTGCGCGCGGTGGCCGAGAAGGCCGCCAAGGGCGTGCAGGTGGTGGGCGTCTGCAACGGCTTCCAGATCCTGGTCGAGGCCGGCCTCCTGCCTGGCGCCCTGATGCGCAACACCTCGCTCAAGTTCGTCTGCCGCGAAGTGAAGCTCGAGATCGCCAACGCCAACACCGCCTTCACCCGCAACTACGCGGCCGGCCAGGTCATCCGCTGCCCGGTGGCGCACCATGACGGCAACTATTTCGCCGATCCCGAGACGCTCAAGCGCCTCGAAGGCGACGGCCAGGTGGTGTTCCGCTATGCCGAAGGCACCAATCCGAACGGCTCGATCAACGACATCGCCGGCATCGTCAACGACAAGGGCAACGTGCTCGGCCTGATGCCGCATCCGGAGAACCTGATCGAGGCGGCGCATGGCGGCAACGACGGCCGGGCGCTGTTCGAGAGCGCACTCGGGCTGCCCAAGGCAGCCTGAGCGGCACATCGACTTTCTCAACCTCACCTGACGAAGGGCGGCATCGGCGAATGAAGTCACTGCGGATTCTGGCGGCAACGGCCGCGGTCATCGGCGTCGCCGCCTGCAATTCGGGTCCGAAGACGCCGCCGCCGTCTGGCTCGGGCAAGAGCGCTTCGCTGCGCGCCATGGAACAGGTGGCGATCGCCGCCCACAAATGCTGGTTCGCCAGCAAGGACCAGGCCTTCAGGAAGTACCAGATGGCCAACGAGCTCAACAATTTCGGCGGCACGCCGCGCTTCCTGCTGGTGCCCGCCAAGCAGTACGGCGCCAAGCCGCTGCTGGTCGTGCAGGCGAGCGGCGCCTCCAGCCAGGTCGAGGTGTTCGGGCCGCTGATGAACGAGGCGCTCGGCGCGCGCATCGGCTCCGACGTCGCCCGCTGGCGCAGCGGCGACACCTCCTGCGGCGGAACCGCCTGAGGCATGGCGCGCTGGCTGCAGATCGCGGGGCTTGCAATCGGCCTGGCCGGCCTGATCCTGCAGTTCGCGATCACCATGCCGGCCTCGATGGCGGCAGGCCGCAGCCTCTTAGGCTCCGTCGTCTTCTACTTCAGCTTCTTCACCATCCTGACCAATATCGGCGCGGTGCTGGTGCATCTCGCCTCGCTCCGCGGGGCAGGCACGGGCCTGCTCGGCCGCTTTTCGAGCGCACGGATGCGCGGCGGCGTGGCAGCGGCGATCGCCATGGTGATGATCGTCTATGTCACGGTGCTCGCGCCGCTGTGGCAGCCTGAGGGCCTGTTCCTCGTCTGCGACGTGCTGCTGCATTACGTGACGCCCGTCATCTACCTCCTCTGGTGGCTGACGGCGGGCGCCGACGGCTCGACCCGGTGGTCCGACATCGGCTACTGGGTCGCCTATCCGGTGATCTATCTGGTCTATGCGCTGGCGCGCGCGCCGATAGCCGGCGAAGTGCCCTACCCGTTCCTGGACATCGCGGCCAACGGGGCGGTCGGCGTCGCCAAGTCGGCGCTCGCGATGACCATCCTGTTTCTCGTGCTGTGCGTCATCGCCATCGTTGCGGACCGCGGCATTTCGGGCTTCAGGAAGGCCGCAAGGCCGAACTGACCTGCTTTCCCCCAAAAGGGGTGGAGGCACAGGGGCGCCTCCACCCAGATCGGACCGTCAGTGGGTCGTGACGGTCCGCGACCATGGGAGCGGGGGCGCATCGGCCCGAAAGCCGGAACCGGCTTTCGGGAAGCGCGATGCGCAGACATAAGGAATCTAGAGCGCCATTTGTGCGTCCGGCGGACGCACGGCGCTCTAGTCGTAAAAGGGGCGAGACCCTTCGCGATAAGCATCGCAGCGCGAAATTCCGATGTCGGAGAGTTGCGCGTCGGTAAGCTCCAGCAGGGCCATCCGGGTGCGCCGCCGCTCCATGCAAAATGCCAGCCACCGCACGAAGCGGCGAAGATGGTTGCGCTTCTTCTGCGGAGATGCACCTGCGGCAGCTCCGCTAATTGCATCAATTGTACTCATATCTGAAATCCGCATTGTGTCTATTGGTGACAAACAATGCTATGAATTGACTCACCCTCGATGGCAATGTACGAATTGTCACCATGACAATTTGGCTTCCCGACCTTTCGTCCGGCTCCGGTCCGCTCTATCTCCGTCTCGCCGAGCGCATCGAGAGCGACATCGACAGCGGCGTGCTCGCCTCGGGCAGCAAGCTGCCGCCGCAGCGCGACCTCGCCTATGACATCGGCGTGACCATCGGCACG
Source organism: Mesorhizobium sp. CC13 (assembly GCF_039907765.1). Lineage (NCBI taxonomy): Bacteria > Pseudomonadati > Pseudomonadota > Alphaproteobacteria > Hyphomicrobiales > Phyllobacteriaceae > Mesorhizobium > Mesorhizobium sp. CC13. The sequence continues at coordinate 22,004 of NZ_JARDJI010000008.1, forward strand.
GTCGGCCGCGCCTATGCCTTGCTGCGCGAACGCGGACTGGTCAGCGGCGAAGTCGGCCGCGGCACCTATGTGCTGGAGCGGCACGGCAGCCGGCCCTCCCCGAGCGCGCCGCCGACGCTGGCCCACGAAGGATCGCGTACGGTCGAAGCGCCACCCGGCAAGCTGCGCTTCGACAGCACGGCCGCGCCGAATGTCGGGCAGAGCAAGACGATCGAGACAGTCCTGGCGGCGATCGGCCGGGACAATCCCGACGACGTGACGAGCTACACCAGGACCTTCCCCGACCATTGGTTCGAGGCGGGCAGCCACTGGCTGTCGCGCAACGGCTTTCGCCCTTCGCCCGACACAATCGTGCCGACGCTCGGCGCCCACGCGGCCGTCGTCGCGACAATCGCGGCGGTGACGCAGCCGGGCGACCACATCCTGTTCGAGCATGTGACCTATACGCAGATCGCGCGCAGCGCCGGGCTGATCGGCCGGCGCATGGCGCTGGTCAATTCGGACGCGCATGGCGTCGATCCCGACGACTTCGAGGCGGTTTGCGCGCAGAAGCACCCCAAGCTGGCGTTCCTGATGCCGACAGGGCAGAACCCCACCGTTGCGACGATGCCCGCCGAACGGCGCGCGGCGATCGCCGAGATCGCCCGCAAGTACAATGTGCTGCTAGTGGAGGACGACCTCTACGGCGCGCTGACCGACGATGCGACGCCGCTTTTGGCCGAGTTCGCGCCGGAGCGCGCCTTCGTCGTCGGCGGCCTGTCGAAATCGGTGGCGGCCGGCGTGCGCGGCGGCTGGGTTTCGTGCCCGACGCACTACCGCCACAGCATCCGCGTCGCCCACAAGATGGTGACCGGCGGCATGCCGTTCCTCGTGGCCGAACTCTGCGCGCAACTGGTGCTGTCGGGCGAGGCAACCAAGATCCACGCCCGCTCGGTCGCCGAGATCAATGCCCGCCTGGATGCCGTGCGCAGGACACTGCAGGGCTACGATTTCAACATCGCGCCCAACATCCCCTTCATCTGGCTGGCACTGCCGGAACCGTGGAATTCGGGCACCTTCAAGAATGCCGCCTACGGCCAGGGCGTGCTGATCGACGACGAGGACGAGTTCAAGGCGGGACGCTCGGACCAGGTGTTCCACCGGGTCAGGATCGGCATCTCCGCGCCGGCTACGCGCAGCGAGGTGGACAACGGGCTGGCCAAGATCCGCCAGTTGCTCGACGAGGGGGACGCCGGATACGACAGTTTCGGCTGAGGCCGGCCGTATCCCGCGCCCAAAGGTCCGTTTCCCCGCCATAAAGGGTGACTTTCTGGCCATTGGCGGTATATCCCGGGCCAATCATGCGCTATGGAGCCACCAACGCCTCCCCAACGGATTCTGCGATCTACGATGACCATTCAGAATGACGTGAAGATCACCGGCGAACTCATCGCCGCGCACGGGCTCAAGCCGGACGAATACCAGCGCATACTCGACCTTGTCGGACGCGAACCGACCTTCACGGAGCTCGGCATCTTTTCGGCGATGTGGAACGAGCACTGCTCCTACAAGTCGTCGAAGAAGTGGCTGCGGACGCTGCCGACCAAGGGCGACGTCGTCATCCAGGGCCCCGGCGAAAACGCCGGCGTGGTCGACATCGGCGACGGCGACTGCGTGGTCTTCAAGATGGAGAGCCACAACCACCCCTCCTACATCGAGCCCTACCAGGGCGCCGCAACCGGCGTCGGCGGCATCCTGCGCGACGTCTTCACCATGGGCGCGCGCCCCGTTGCCTCGATGAACGCCCTGCGCTTCGGCGCGCCGGACCATCCGAAGACCCGTCACCTGGTGTCGGGCGTGGTCGCCGGCGTCGGCGGCTACGGCAATGCCTTCGGCGTGCCGACCGTCGGCGGCGAGGTGAACTTCGATGCCCGCTACAACGGCAACATCCTGGTCAACGCCTTTGCCGCCGGCCTCGCCAGGACCGATGGCATCTTCCTGTCGCAGGCCAAGGGCGTCGGCCTGCCCGTCGTCTATCTCGGCGCCAAGACCGGCCGTGACGGCGTCGGCGGCGCGACCATGGCTTCGGCCGAGTTCGACGACAAGATCGACGAGAAGCGACCGACCGTGCAGGTGGGCGACCCGTTCACCGAAAAGTGCCTGCTGGAAGCCTGTCTCGAACTGATGGCCTCGGGTGCCGTCATCGCCATCCAGGACATGGGTGCCGCGGGCCTCACGTGCTCGGCCGTCGAGATGGGCGCCAAGGGCGACCTCGGCATCGAGCTCGACCTCGACAAGGTGCCGGTGCGCGAGGAGCGCATGAGCGCCTACGAGATGATGCTGTCGGAGAGCCAGGAGCGCATGCTTATGGTGCTGCGCCCCGAGAAGGAAGAGGAAGCCGAGGCGATCTTCGTCAAGTGGGGCCTCGACTTCGCCATCGTCGGCAAGACCACCGACGATCTGCGCTTCCGCGTCATCCACCAGGGCGTCGAAGTCGCCAACCTGCCGATCAAGGAACTCGGCGACGAGGCGCCGGAGTACGACCGTCCGTGGGTCGAGCCGGCGAAGCGGGCGCCGCTGGCCGCCGACGATGTTCCGCAGGCCGACGTGGCCGACGCGCTCTTGAAGATGCTTGGCGGACCCGACCTGTCGTCGCGCCGCTGGGTCTACGAGCAGTACGACACGATGATCCAGGGCAACTCGCTGCAGCGGCCGGGCGGCGACGCCGGCGTGGTTCGCGTCGAGGGCCATGCCACCAAGGCGCTGGCGTTCTCGTCGGACGTCACCCCGCGCTATTGCGAGGCCGACCCCTACGAGGGCGGCAAGCAGGCGGTCGCCGAATGCTGGCGCAACCTGACGGCGACGGGTGCCGTGCCGCTGGCGGCCACCGACAATCTCAACTTCGGCAACCCCGAACGCCCCGAGATCATGGGCCAGTTCGTGAAGGCCGTGACAGGCATCGGCGACGCATGCCGCGCGCTCGGCTTCCCGATCGTGTCGGGCAACGTGTCGCTCTACAACGAGACCAACGGCCAAGGCATCCTGCCCACGCCGACCATCGGCGGCGTCGGCCTGATCGACGACTGGTCGAAGATGGCCAAGGCCTGCTTCGCCAAGGACGGCGAAGTGATCCTCTTGGTCGGCGGTCCGGCCAAGTGGGGCACCCACCTTGCCCAGTCGATCTACATGCGCGACGTCCATGGCCGCACCGACGGCCCGCCGCCGGCCGTCGACCTCGAGCACGAGAAGAAGGTCGGCGACTTCGTGCGCAAGCTGATCCGCAGCGGCACGGCCACCGCCGTGCACGACCTGTCGGACGGCGGGCTGGCGGTGGCGCTCGCCGAAATGGCGATGGCATCCGGCATCGGCGCTGTCGTTCCCGGCCTCAGCGGCACCGATCCGATCCCGGTGTTCTTCGGCGAGGACCAGGGCCGCTACCTGGTCACCGTCAAGCTTGACCCGCAGTCGGCCGAGATGCAGGAATTGTGGAACCAAGCCAAGGCGCTCGGCATCCACGCTCCGTGGATCGGGACGACCGGCGGCAAGGAACTGAAGCTGGGCGAGGCGCGGGCCGTGACGATCGACGAGTTGACCTCGGCTCACGAATCCTGGTTCCCTCGCTTCATGGATATCTGAGCAGGACAACCGACATGGCAATGGATGCCCACGACATCGAGAAACTGATCAAGGAAGGCATTCCGGACGCCAAGGTGACCATCCGCGACCTCGCCGGCGACGGCGACCACTACGCCGCCGAGGTCGTGTCGGAAAGCTTCCGCGGCAAGAGCCGCGTGCAGCAGCACCAGATGGTCTACGACGCGCTAAAGGGCAACATGGGCGGGGTGCTGCATGCGCTCGCCCTGCAGACCAGCGTGCCGGAGTGACCGCGTCATGTCGTTGCTGAGCGACCTGGTCGAGGGCGTCGTCGACGGCGCGCTCAGGGACATCCTGCGGAAGACGTCGAGCACGTCGAAGCGGACGCGCCGGCGCAAGCGGACGGCGTCTTCGGGTTCGGCGACGCTGCGCCAGATCGAGAAGCTTCTGAGGCCAGCCAAGAAGCAGACCAGCCGCAAGCGCACCACGCGCGCGCGCTCGAAGGTCCGCCGGCGCGGCTACTGACCGGCGGAAAGACGGCCGGCCGGGCGCTTCTGACGTCAGGGCCAGCACGATTGGCGAATGCCGCTGTGCTTTTCCGGCTTGGCTCAAGGCTTGGAAAGTTCGACTGTTGCAACCACATAGTGGCTGATGCTAGCAGTCTAACGGATATTGCCGGTGCGTCAGTCCGGCCAGATTGAGGTTTTGGGCCCATGAGCGGAATCAACGAATACATCGACAGCGAAGTGAAGAGCCAGGACGTCGTGGTCTTCATGAAGGGAACGCCCGGCTTCCCGCAGTGCGGCTTTTCCGGCCAGGTCGTGCAGATCCTCGACTATCTCGGCGTCGACTACAAGGGCGTCAACGTTCTGACCTCGAACGAGCTTCGCCAGGGCATCAAGGACTATTCCAACTGGCCGACCATCCCGCAGCTCTACGTCAAGGGCGAGTTCGTCGGCGGTTGCGACATCATCCGCGAGATGTTCCAGGCCGGCGAACTGCAGTCGTTCCTCCAGGAGAAGGGCGTGAGCGTCAAGGGCGCCGCCTGACCGCCTGACAAGAGCATCGGCTCCGGTCCATTCGGGGCTCACCGCAGCTGAGATGCGCCGGCTCTCCGGCGCATTTTCGTTTGGACCGGATTCGACGATGGAACAGAAGAATACCCAGGACGCGATCGACGCGCTGTTTCCCCTGCCCCGCTGGGAATTCATCGCAATCTGCGCGGCGCTGATGGCGGTCAACGCGCTTGCAATCGATATCATGCTGCCGGCGCTGCAGCAGATGGGCGCCAGTCTCGGGGTGGCGAGCGAGAACCACCGTCAGTTCGTCATCACCGCCTACATCGCCGGCATGGGACTGGCGCTGCTGTTCTACGGGCCCGCGTCCGACCGTTTCGGCCGCCGCAAGCCGCTGCTGTTCGGGCTTTCCATCTACGTCGTGGCGGCGTTTGCCGCTGCCTTCGCGCCGACCTTCGAGAGCCTGCTGGCTCTGCGCTTCATCCAGGGCATTGGTGCCGCCTCGACGCGCGTCATTGCCGTCTCGGTGGTGCGCGACCGCTACGGCGGGCGGCAGATGGCCGAGATCATGTCGCTGGTGTTCATGGTCTTCATGATCATTCCGGTGATCGCGCCGGGCCTCGGCCAGCTCGTCATGCTGTTTTCCGAATGGCACATGATCTTCATCATCATGTCGCTGATCGCGCTCGCGATCACGCTGTGGGCCGCGCTCCGCCTGCCCGAGACCATGCATCCCGAGGACCGCAGGCCGCTCAGCATCCTGTCCATCGCCCAAGGCTTCCGTATCGTGCTGACGACCCGGGTGTCGCTGTTCTACACGCTCGCCTCGATGATCATCTTCGGGTCGCTGTTCGGCTTCATCAATTCCGCGCAGCAGGTCTATGTCGGCATCTACGGGCTCGGCGTGTGGTTCCCGGTGGTGTTCGCCGCCATCGCGGCGATGATGTCGGTCTCGTCGTTCCTCAATTCCCGGCTGGTCGTGAAGATCGGCATGCGCCGGCTGTCGCACGGCGCGCTGCTCGGCTTCCTTGCCGTGAGCGCCGTCTGGTTCGCCTGGTCGCTGACCGGCTGGGTGCCCTTCCCCGTGTTCGTGGCCCTGTTTGCCGCGGCGATGTTCCAGTTCGGCTGGATCGGCTCGAACTTCAACGCGATCGCCATGGAGCCGCTGGGGCATCTTGCCGGAACGGCCTCGTCGGTACAGGGTTTCCTGCAGACGGTGGGCGGCGGGCTGATCGGCGCGCTGATCGGCCAGGCCTTCGACGGCACAGTCAGGCCGCTGGCCGCAGGCTACTGCGGCGTCGCCCTTCTCGGCCTGGTCATGGTGCTGATCGCCGAGCGCGGCAGGCTGTTCGGCGCGCCGAACGCGCCGAAAGCTCCGTAACGAAGGCGCAGGATGAGATCCTGGAGCGTTTCCGCTCTTCTTCGAATCGCGGAAACGCTCTGTCTCTTGTCTTGAAGACGGGATTCACCAGGCGAGTTGAAGACCGATGCGAGCCCCGACCTGCCCATCGGCAAAGCCCAGCCCGCCGCTGCCCGTCAGCCGGGTCCCCTTGCCCGCCACTTCGTCGCTCAACATGAAAGCGCCGGTAATGCCAACGGCATATTGCGACCCCGCCACGCCCAGGTTGAGGCGCAGGCCGAAGGTCTCGCCCGCGACGAGGTCGGGATCCTCGAGCGCATTGGAGATCGCGGCCGCGGCCTCGAGTTCATCGAGCCGGGCGGCAAAAGGCGTCTGGGTAACGACCGTCCCATCCTCCGTCTCGTAGCGTATCTGGCCGTCGCTCGGCCGATAGCACCGGTCCGTACCCGGTATGTAGAAGAATCCGGGGCCGTAAGTACTGCAGACCCGGACGTATTCGAGCGGCGCGGCGCCGGCAGCCTGTGGCGCCAGCATCGCGGCGGCGAGAGCCAAGCTCTTCATAGATCTGGTCATGTGTCCGCCCCCCGCAGACAACGTCCCGTCAGGGACATGCGTCCTTCGGCTTGTCATCGGGCGCTTTCATGGACCGCAGCCCTGCGATCCCACCCCAGGCAAGCCGGCCGGAATTCACCAGGTCAGTTGCATGCCGGCACGGCCGCCGGCGCGGCCACCGGTGAAGCCGATACCGCCGCTGCCCGTCAGCCGGCCGGTCTCGCCAAACAGGTTTTCCCCAAGCACGACGGAACCGGTGATGCCGGCGGCATTTTGCGAACCGGCGGCGCCCCAGTTCACCCTGACGCCGAAGCGTTCGCCCTGGACGAGATCGGGATCCTCGAGCGCGTTGGAGATCGCGGCGTCGCTCTCGACGTCGCGAACGCGGGCGGCCAGGGCCGTCTCCGTTACGACGGTGCCGTCTGCCGTCTCGTAGCGTATCTGGCCATCAGCGGGACGGTAGCACTTCTCGGTGCCGGGAAGGTAGAAGAAGCCTACGCCATAGGTGTCGCAGACACGAACATATTCAACTTGCGCCGCCGACTGGTTGGTAAAGTGCAGAAAACCAGCGAATACCGCCAATACCGACAGGATTTTCATTGCGTTCCCCCCAAAGAACTTAACGCTACGTTAAGTGGGGAAGTACGCCAGTTCAACCGCGAAGCAGTGCTACGCCATACAACTCAAGGGCGAGTCACATTTCAGCCACAGCTGCGGGGCCGAGCCCGGCGAAATCAAACAGGTTGCGGTCGAGCATGTGCGACGGCCGCACATTGGCGAGCGCGCGGATCATGGTGTCCTTGCGGCCGGGCATGCGGCGCTCGATGTCGTCGAGCATCGCCTTCATGGCGTTGCGCTGGAGCCCTTCCTGGCTGCCGCAGAGGTCGCAGGGGATGATCGGGAACTTCATGGCGTCGGCGAACCTGGCCATGTCGGCCTCGGCGCAGAAGGCCAGCGGGCGGAGCACCATGACGTCGCCCTCGTCGTTGAGGAGCTTGGGCGGCATGGCGGCGAGGCGGCCGCCATGGAACAGGTTCATGAAGAAGGTCTCGAGGATGTCCTCGCGATGGTGGCCGAGCACCAGCGACGAGCAGCCCTCCTCGCGGGCGATGCGGTAGAGATGGCCGCGGCGCAGGCGCGAGCACAGCGAGCAGTAGGTGCTGCCCTCGGCGAGCTTGTCGGTGACGATGGAATAGGTGTCGCGATACTCGATGCGGTGGGCGATGCCGTTGGCATCGAGATAGTCGGGCAGCACGTTCTTCGGAAAGTTCGGCTGCCCCTGGTCGAGGTTGCAGGCGAGCAGTTCGACCGGCAGCAGGCCGCGCCATTTGAGATCGAGCAGCACGGCGAGCAGGCCGTAGGAATCCTTGCCGCCCGACAGCGCCACAAGCCAGCGCTCGCCGGCCTTGGCCATGGCGTAGTCCTCGATCGCCTGGCGAGTCAGGCGAAGCAGGCGCTTGCGCAGCTTGTTGAACTCCACAGACGAAGGCGCATCGCGATAGAGCGGGAAGTTGACGTCTTCCGGCTCGGCCAGCGCGTCCTGCTCGTGAATGCCCATCGGTCCGGTCCTCAAAACTCCACGGGCGCCGCCAAACTCCGGCGGCCCGTCGCCTGCGGTATTCCGCAAATCGCGGTTCGGCGCAAGACGCGCCCGGAGCCCGCCGTAAACGAAAAGAGCGGCCGTTGCCGGCCGCTCTTCGAAATTCGATGCTGATCCGAACGGATTAGCGCGAATAGAATTCGACGACGAGGTTCGGTTCCATCTGGACGGCGAACGGCACGTCCGACAGGCCCGGAACGCGGGCGAAGGTGGCGACCATCTTGTTGTGGTCGACTTCGATGTAGTCCGGAACGTCACGCTCGGCGAGAGCGACGGACTCGAGAACGATGACCAGCTGCTTCGACTTCTCGCGGACCTCGATGACGTCGCCAGCCTTGCAGCGGTAGGACGAGATGTTGGTGCGCTTGCCGTTGACGTTGACGTGGCCGTGGTTGACGAACTGACGGGCCGCGAAAATGGTCGGCACGAACTTGGCGCGGTAGACGACCGCATCCAGGCGCGACTCGAGCAGGCCGATCAGGTTCTCGGAGGTGTCGCCCTTGCGGCGGTTGGCCTCTTCGTAGGTCTTGCGGAACTGCTTCTCGGAAACGTCACCGTAGTGACCCTTCAGCTTCTGCTTGGCGCGCAGCTGCAGACCGAAGTCCGACATCTTGCCCTTGCGGCGCTGGCCATGCTGGCCGGGGCCGTATTCACGCTTGTTGACCGGGGACTTCGGGCGGCCCCAGATGTTCTCGCCAAGACGGCGATCGATCTTGTATTTCGCGGATTCGCGCTTGCTCATCGCATTTCCCTTCAAAACGTTGCACCCGGAACTTCACGTTCCAGGCGAGGAAAACGCGCCCTCCTCTGGCCCCCGTTTTCGGGACCTGACAGGACCTTCCACGCACGCTTTGCGGAAAAGGTCCACGGGACACGTCAAATGAAACACCGGGCGTTTCGGCCCGGCGTTGGCGGCTAACTAGGGTAAACGGCCGGGATTGTCAACGCTGCAGGCCGCCCCGGCTCATTTCGCGTCGTGGAAGATGATGCCGAGGGTGAAGCGCTCGCCACGGCGGACGCGGCTGACACCATGGCGCATCCTTACCCGGTAGTCGCCGCGGCTTCCAGCCTTGGGCCGGTCGTTGACGGCGAATAGTGCCCCCTCTCCCATGCGCAGCGGCACGACCTCGGCGCGCGACTGCATGCGCGGGCGCTGCTCGGTCATGACGAATTCGCCGCCGTCGAACTCCTCGCCCGTATCGCTCAGGAGAATCACCAGCTGAACCGGGAAGAGATGGGTTCCATAGACATCCTGGTGCAGGCAGTTGTAGTCGCCTGCGCCATATTTGAGCAGCAGCGGCGTCGGCCTGACCTGGCCGTCGGCATGGCATTCGGCGAGGAAGGCGTCGAGCTCGGAGGGGTAGCGGCGCGCGATGCCCATGCGCTCGTTCCACCGGTTGGCGAAGGGCGCAAGCCGCTCGTAGAAGGCATGGCGCAGCGCCGAGATGGTATCTGGCAGCGGATCGGCGAAATATTTGTACTCGCCGGCGCCGAAACCGTGGCGCTGCATGACGATGCGGCTGCGGAAATGCCGGTCGGCGTCGTAGAGCGCCCGCAGAGCGCGGCAGGCCTCGCGGTCGAGCAACGGGCCTGTAGGGGCAACGCCGAACTCGTCGAGTTCGCCAAGGATCTTACCCCAATCAAGGTTTTCGACGATGTCCGGTGCCTGCGTGCGACGGGCGTCCATCCGCTCACTCCTCTCGGCTTCGCCATGAGGTTAGGAGCCGAACGCGACCGCCGCATTCCGTTTCATGCACGCCGGTCAGCCGGGCGCGTCGAAAGCCTCGCGGGCACTGCGCATCCGGTCGCGGTTGGCGGCGGCCCAGCCGCCGAGCGCGCCGATGGGCACGGCGATCGACTGGCCGAGCTCGGTCAGCCCGTATTCCACCTCTGGCGGCATCGTCGGGCGCACGGTGCGGCGCACCAGCCCGTCGCGTTCGAGCGAGCGCAGCGTCACCGTCAGCATGCGCTGGGAAATGCCCTCTATCGCCCGCTTCAGCGCGTTGAAGCGCACCGGCTGCTCCTGCAGGTTGATGATGACCATCAGGCTCCAGGTGTCGCCGACGCGATCCAGCACATCGCGTATCGGACAGCTGCGACCGTCGCTTTCGAAGCCGGGCGTGGCGTGCAGCAGCGGGGCTGCCGTCTCCTTGGGCCTGGCGGGAGCGTTCATGCAGTTCTCTCCGGGTAACCTGGGCACGAAATCATGCGTTCTTTTCGGGCCTTTGCGTCGAGTCTATATGGTTATCGTTGGTAACCTGATTACAGACCATACCCGCCTTGCCCGGCAAAGGCAAAGCGGCGCGAAGGAGAACAAGCATGAAGATCGCACTCATCGGCGCATCCGGATTCGTCGGCGGCGCAGTGCTCAAGGAAGCCGCCTCGCGCGGCCACAAGGTGACGGCAATCGTCCGCAAGCCCGAGAAGGTGGCCAAGCTGGACGGCGTGGACGCGGTGAAAGCCGACATCACCGACGCCGACGCCCTGAATGCGGCCATCGCCGGCAGCGACGTCGTCGTTTCGGCATTCAACGGCGGATGGGGCGACCCGGAGATCTATGACAAGCATTTCGCCGGATCGAAGGCGATCGCGGCGGCTGCGACGGCCGCAGGCAAGCGCATCGTCGTGATCGGCGGCGCCGGCAGCCTGGAGATCGGCGGCAAGCAACTCGTCGACGGCCCCGAATTCCCGGCCGAATACAAGGACGGCGCGCGCGCCGCCCGCGACGCGCTCGCGGACCTGCGCGGCCAGGCCGGTCTCGAATGGTCGTTCGTCTCGCCCGCCATCCATCTCGCGCCGGGCAAGCGCACCGGACAGTTCCGCCTCGGTGGCGACCAGCCGGTCTTTGATGCGGACGGCAAGAGCCATATTTCGGTCGAGGACCTGGCCGTCGCGATCGTCGACGAGGCGGAGGCGCCGCAACACACGGGCAGGCGCTTCACCGCGGGCTACTGAGGGCGCACAGAAAAACTGGCGGGCTCAGTGCTTTGCCTTGTGCTCGGGCAGACCCTTGTGCTTCGTCTCGGCGAACTCCTCGAGTTCCTTCTCGGTCATCGATTCGTACATTTCCTTCGAGGCACCGAAGAGTTCGCTCTTCTTGATCTCGCCGCGCTTGGCGGCGAGCGCCGCGCCGGCAGCCTTCTGCTGGGCTCTGGATGTGGCAGGCATGTCGCATCTCCTTCCGCTGAGCAACGGAAACGCCTGCCAGGAGCCGATGTTCCGCTCAGACCGTCAGGCCAAAGCCCTGCATGAGGCGGCGCGTGGCGAAATCGGCCCTGCCCGAAGTGAAGACGGCAAGGTCGGGCTCGACCGTCCGCGCCGCCTGCGAACCGTCGAGCAGCGACAGGGCCCGCCGCGCGATCGCCTCGGCCGGATCGATCCAGTCGACCGGCCAGGGCGCGGTCTTGCGCATGCGGTTGACCAGGAACGGATAGTGCGTGCAGGCGAGCACGACGATGTCGGTGCGCCGGCCGTCCTGCTCGACGAAGCACGGGGCGATCTCCTCGGCGACGGCCTGCTCGTCGACGAAACCCTCGCGCATGTAGGTCTCGGCGAGGGCCGCCAGCTTCTGGCTGCCGACGAGCCGGACATGGCACTTGGACGCCCATTGGGTGATGAGATCGCGGGTATATTGCCGCTTCACGGTGCCTGGCGTGGCAAGCACCGACACGAGGCCCGAGCGGGTGCGCTCGGCCGCCGGCTTGATCGCCGGCACGGTGCCGACGAAAGGATGGCCGGGGAAGCGCTCGCGGATCGCCTCGATCACCAGCGTGGACGCAGTGTTGCAAGGGATCACCGACAGCTCCGGCTTGAAGCGTTCGAGCAGTTCGGCGAACAGGCCGAGGATGCGCTGCTTCAGCGCCGGCTCCTCCCAGTTGCCATAAGGAAAGGCGGCGTCGTCGGCGACATAGACGAAGCGACGGTCGGGCATGAGCACGCGCGCCTCGCGCAGCACGGTCAGTCCCCCGATGCCCGAATCGAACATCAGGATCGGGCGGTCAGTCATTGTCGAGCCCCTTGCCGCCGGCTGGCGGCGTTTCGTCGTCGTCATCATCCTTGGCCGCCGCATGCGCGGCATGGTCGACCTTGGCCTTGCGCTCGGGGTAGCCGGCGCCGCGCGGCTCCTTGGGCGAGAAATAGTCGAGCGAGGCTACGACGCCGCGCAGCACCTTGAGCTCGGGCTCGTGGAAACCGGCGCGGGTCAAAACGGCGCGCAGATTGTCGACCATCTTCGGCTTCTTGGCCGCGGGGCGGAAATAGCCGCGGGATTCGAGCGCGGCTTCGAGATGGTCGAACAGGCCCTGCAGCTGCTGCTTGGTCGCGGGCATCATCTCAGGGCCGGAGAAATTGGTCCTGGTCTCGTCCTCCAGCCCCGACTTCATCCACTCGTAAGACATGAGCAGCACCGCCTGGGCGATGTTGAGCGAGGAAAAGCCGGGATCGACCGGGAAGGTGACGATCTCGTCGGCAAGTCCGACCTCCTCGTTGTAGAGGCCGAAGCGCTCGCGCCCGAACAGGATGCCGGTGCGCTGGCCGGAGACGCTGCGTGTCCGAAGCGCCCTGCCCGCCTCGACCGGGCCGCGGACTTCCTTGAAGCCGTCGCGCTCGCGCGCGGTGGTGGCAAAGACGAAATTGAGGTCGGCAATCGCCGAGGCAAGGTCGGGGAAGACCACGACGCCGTCGATGACATGGTCAGCACGGCTGGCAGCCGCCCGCGCCTTCTCGTTCGGCCAGCCGTCGCGCGGATTGACGAGCCTGAGTTCGGTGACGCCGAAATTGGCCATGGCGCGCGCCACCATGCCGATGTTTTCGCCAAGCTGCGGCTCGACGAGGATGATGACGGGCGCGGCGGATGGCTGGGGTGCTTCTGTGGCGGACATGGATGCGATTGAACCAAAAATTGCGACTTTTGCGCGTCCCTGACATATTCGGCGCGGAAAATGAAGTTCCGGTAAGGAACGGGCGCATGAGCGATCTGGCGGAACGCATCCGGGCAGTGGTGGGCGAAGACCCCAATATCGGCGAGATCCGCATGTTCGGCGGCATCTGCTTCACCCTCAACGGCAACATGATGGTCGGCACGATGAAGGACGGCACACTGCTCGCCCGCGTCGGCGAGGAGCAGGAAGCCGAGGCGCTGTCCAAACCTGGCGCCACGCGCATGAACTTCACCGGCCGCGAGATGAAGGGCTTCATCATCGTGGCGGCCGATGCGCTCGGCGACGACGCGCTCAAGCGATGGATCGCCATGGCGTCGCGGTTCGTCGGCGCCATGCCCGCGAAGAAGCCTGGGGCCAAGAAGAAGAAATAGCGCGACCAGCACCGCAAAAGCAGCGGATCAGGCGCTTCTCATACATTGTCGGCGGAGTGCGCCAAATGTTGCGGTTGCAATCATTTGCGCGGTCCGGTCGGCTTTGATATAGGGGCCGCACTCCCTACCACGAACGCTCCGGAGCCTACCGGCTTCAAGCAGAAAGAGGCACTTTCAATGGCGAAGATCAAGGTGGCCAACCCCGTCGTCGAACTCGACGGCGACGAGATGACCCGCATCATCTGGCAGTTCATCAAGGACAAGCTGATCCACCCTTATCTCGACCTGAACCTCGAATATTACGACCTCGGCATCGAGCACCGCGACGCCACCAACGACCAGGTGACGATCGACGCCGCCAACGCCATCAACAAGTGGGGCGTGGGCGTGAAGTGCGCGACCATCACCCCCGACGAGCAGCGCGTCGAGGAGTTCAAGCTCAAGAAGATGTGGAAGTCGCCCAACGGCACGATCCGCAACATCCTCGGCGGCACCATCTTCCGCGAGCCGATCATCATGAAGAACGTGCCGCGCCTGGTGCCGGGGTGGACCAAGCCGATCATCGTCGGCCGTCACGCCTTCGGCGACCAGTACAAGGCGACCGATTTCAAGTTCCCCGGCAAGGGCAAGCTGTCGATCAAGTTCGTCGGCGACGACGGCCAGGTGATCGAGCACGACGTGTTCGACGCGCCGGGCGCCGGCGTGGCGATGGCCATGTACAACCTCGACGAGTCGATCCGCGAATTCGCCCGTGCCTCGCTGAACTACGGCCTGCTGCGCAACTATCCGGTCTATCTGTCGACCAAGAACACCATCCTCAAGGCCTATGACGGCCGCTTCAAGGACATCTTCCAGGAAGTGTACGAAAAGGAATTCGAGGCCGAGTTCAAGGCACGCAAGCTCTGGTACGAACACCGCCTGATCGACGACATGGTCGCATCCAGCCTGAAGTGGTCGGGCGGCTATGTCTGGGCGTGCAAGAACTATGACGGCGACGTGCAGTCGGACACGGTGGCGCAAGGGTTCGGCTCGCTCGGCCTGATGACCTCGGTGCTGATGACGCCAGATGGCAAGACCGTGGAAGCGGAGGCCGCGCACGGCACCGTGACCCGCCACTACCGCCAGCACCAGAAGGGCGAGGAAACCTCGACCAACTCTATCGCCTCGATCTTCGCCTGGACCCGTGGCCTGGCGCACCGCGCCAAGCTCGACGAGAACGCCGAGCTGAAGCGCTTTGCCGAGACGCTCGAAAAGGTCTGCATCCAGACCGTCGAGAGCGGCTTCATGACCAAGGACCTGTCGCTGCTGATCGGTCCGGACCAGCCCTGGCTGTCGACCACCGGCTTCCTCGACAAGATCGACGAGAACCTGCAGAAGGCGATGGGCTGATCCCAGCCTTCTGAAACGACAAAAGCCCCGGAGCGAACCGGGGCTTCTTTCTTTTCACGGCGCGCTGTTCCCGTGCGTCCTGCGAGGCCCGCTTCGCGGGCGCCTCGGGATGAGGAAGGGTGGTGCCTGCCCCCAAATGAAAAAGGCGGAAGCCGAAGCCTCCGCCTTTTCAGAACCGTGAGATTCGCGTGGGCCGGTGCGATCAGCCGGCCATCGCCCCGGCGACCGCCTCGACGGCGTCGTCGGCCTTGGTGGCGTCGGGACCGCCGGCCTGGGCCATGTCGGGCCGCCCGCCGCCGCCCTTGCCGCCGAGGGCTGCGGAAGCAACACGCACCAGGTCGACGGCGCTGAAGCGGCCGACGAGGTCGGCCGTGACGGCGACGACAGCACTTGCCTTGCCGTCTTCGGACACGCCGATCAGCGTGACGACGCCCGAACCGATGCCGGCCTTGCCTTCGTCGGCGAGACCCTTGAGATCCTTGGGATCGACGCCGGAGACCACCTTGCCGAGATACTTCACACCCGCGATGTCGCGCACCGCATCGGCCGAGCCGCCCGCACCGCCGCCCATTGCGAGCTTCTTGCGGGCGTCGGTGAGTTCCCTCTCGAGCTTCTTGCGCTCGTCGAGCAGCGCCTCGACGCGGGCGAGCACGTCGCCGGGCGCCACCTTGAGGGATGCCGCGACCGACTTGAGGCGGCGGTCCTGCTCGTCGAGGTGGCGGCGGGCGGCATCGCCCGTCAGCGCCTCGATGCGGCGCACGCCGGCCGCGACCGCGCCGTCGGAGACGATGCGCACCAGGCCGATGTCGCCGGTGGCCGACACATGCGTGCCGCCGCAGAGCTCGACCGAATAGGGCCGGTTGGCCTTGGCGCCGTGCAGGCCGGTGCCCATCGATACGACGCGGACCTCGTCGCCGTACTTCTCGCCGAACAGCGCCATCGCACCCTCGGCAATGGCGTCGTCCACGGTCATCAGGCGGGTCGTCACCGGGCTGTTCTGGACGACGATCTCATTCGACATGCGCTCGACTTCCTCGAGTTCCTCGGCGGAAATCGGCTTGTTGTGCGAGATGTCGAAACGCAGGCGCTCGGGCGCCACGAGCGAGCCCTTCTGCGCGACATGGGTGCCGAGCACCTCGCGCAGCGCCTCGTGGATGAGGTGGGTGGCCGAGTGGTTGGCGCGCAGCCTCGAGCGGCGGGCGTGGTCGACCTTCAGCTCGACGGCGACGCCGGTCTTCAGCGAGCCCTTGGTCACCTTGCCGTAGTGGACGAACAGGCCGTCGGCCTTCTTCTGCGTATCCGTCACCTCGATGGCGAAGCCTTCGCCCGAGATCGTGCCGGTGTCGCCCATCTGGCCGCCGGACTCGCCGTAGAACGGCGTCTGGTTGACGACGATGGCGACGTCCTCGCCCTCCTTCGCCGCATCGACGACGGCTCCGTCCCTGATGAGCGTCAGGATCACGCCTTCGGCCTGCTCCGTCTCGTATCCCAGGAAGTCGGTCGCGCCGGCCTTCTCGCGAACTGCGAACCAGACTGCCTCGGTCGCCGCTTCGCCCGACCCCGTCCAGTTGGCGCGGGCCTCGGCCTTCTGCCGCTCCATCGCGTCGTTGAAGCCGGCGAGATCGACCGAGATGTGGCGCTGGCGCAGCGCGTCCTGCGTCAGGTCAAGCGGGAAGCCGTAGGTGTCGTAGAGCTTGAAGGCCGTCTCGCCGTCGAGCATGTCGCCGGAGCCCAGCGTCTCGGTGGCGTCGGCCAGGAGGCCGAGGCCGCGGGCGAGCGTCTTCCTGAAGCGGGTTTCCTCCAGCTTGAGCGTCTCGGTGATGAGCGCCTCGCCGCGGCCGAGCTCTGGATAGGCCTGGCCCATCTCGCGCACCAGCGCCGGGACCAGCTTCCACATCAGCGGCTCGCTTGCGCCGAGCAGCTGCGCATGGCGCATGGCGCGGCGCATGATGCGGCGAAGCACGTAACCGCGGCCTTCGTTGGACGGCAGGACGCCATCGGCGACGAGGAAGCAGGACGAACGCAGGTGGTCGGCGATCACGCGGTAGGAGCCGACATTGCTCTCATCCGGGCCGCGCCCTATCGCCGACGACGTGGTGTCGACGAGGTGACGGAACAGGTCGGTCTCGAAGACGCTCTCCACGCCCTGCATGATCGAGGCCATGCGCTCGAGGCCCATGCCGGTGTCGATCGACGGACGCGGCAGGTCGATGCGCTCGTCCTTCGTCACCTGCTCGTACTGCATGAAGACGAGGTTCCAGAACTCGAGGAAGCGGTCGCCGTCCTCCTCGGGGCTGCCGGGAGGGCCGCCCCAGATATGCTCGCCGCGGTCGATGAAGATTTCCGAGCACGGGCCGCAGGGGCCGGTATCGCCCATCGCCCAGAAATTGTCCGAGGTGGCGATGCGGATGATGCGGTCGTCGGAGAAGCCGGCGATCTTCTTCCAGTGGTTCGCCGCCTCGTCGTCGGTGTGGTAGACGGTGACGAGCAGCTTGTCCTTCTTCAGCCCGAACTCCTTGGTGATCAGGTTCCAGGCAAGCTCGATGGCGCGTTCCTTGAAATAGTCGCCGAAGGAGAAGTTGCCGAGCATCTCGAAGAAGGTGAGATGGCGAGCGGTGTAGCCGACATTGTCGAGGTCGTTGTGCTTGCCGCCGGCGCGGACGCATTTCTGCGCGGTGGCGGCGCGCGAATAGGGGCGCGTCTCGAGCCCGGTGAAGACGTTCTTGAACTGCACCATGCCGGCGTTGGTGAACATCAGCGTGGGGTCGTTGCGCGGCACCAGCGGACTGGAGGATACGATCTCGTGTCCGTTCTTCTTGAAATAGTCGAGGAATGCCGACCGGATCTCGTTTACGCCACTCATATTGTCGCCTTGTCGCCGCCCTGATCGAGATGTCCGCCCTCTGCCCGGCGGAATTTGGAACTGGCCTTTTAGCCGTCCACCCTTACCCTGTCCAGAAACCCCGGACGTCCTCGGAGCCGGAAATCCGGCATTTGCAGGCAGTTCGGCCGGCGAATCAGCCTGGCCCAAACGAAAACCGCCGGCGCGACGGCCGGCGGTCATCCCTGGAAGCTGCAGTCCTAGCGGGAGGCGGCGGAAACCGTGCCTCCGCCGCCACGCGCCTACATGGCGCCGGCATCGTCCTCGAAGTCTTCGCGCGAGCCGTTCTCGAGGAACTTCTCGGCGATCAGGCCGGCATTCTGGCGCAGCGCAGTCTCGATCTCGCGCGCCGTCTCGGGATTGTTGCGCAGGAACTGCTTGGCATTCTCGCGCCCCTGGCCAAGGCGCTGCGAATTGTAGGAGAACCAGGCGCCCGACTTCTCGACGACGCCGGCCTTGACGCCGAGGTCGATGAGTTCGCCGGTCTTCGACACGCCCTCGCCATACATGATGTCGAACTCGACCTGCTTGAAGGGCGGCGCCAGCTTGTTCTTGACGACCTTGACGCGGGTCTGGTTGCCGACGACCTCGTCGCGGTCCTTGACCGAGCCGATGCGGCGGATGTCGAGGCGGACGGAGGCGTAGAACTTGAGCGCGTTGCCGCCGGTGGTGGTTTCCGGCGAACCGTACATGACGCCGATCTTCATGCGGATCTGGTTGATGAAGATGACCATGGTGTTGGAGCGCGAGATCGACGCGGTGAGCTTGCGCAGCGCCTGGCTCATCAGGCGGGCCTGGAGGCCCGGCAGCGACTCGCCCATCTCGCCCTCGATTTCGGCGCGCGGCGTGAGTGCCGCGACCGAGTCGACCACCAGCACGTCGATGGCGCCCGAACGCACCAGCGTGTCGCAGATCTCCAGCGCCTGCTCGCCCGTATCGGGCTGCGAGATCAAAAGGTTTTCAAGATCGACGCCGAGCTTGCGGGCATAGACCGGGTCGAGCGCGTGTTCGGCGTCGACGAAGGCGCAGATGCCGCCCTTCTTCTGGGCCTCGGCGACCGTGTGCAGGGCGAGCGTCGTCTTACCGGAGCTTTCCGGACCGTAGACCTCGATGATGCGACCGCGCGGCAGGCCGCCGACGCCGAGCGCGATGTCGAGGCCGAGCGAACCGGTGGAGACCGTACCGATCTCGACAACCTGCTCGTTGGCGCCAAGCCGCATGATCGAGCCCTTGCCGAAGGCGCGTTCGATCTGCGACAGCGCCGCGTCCAGAGCCTTAGATTTGTCCACCGAATTGTCCTCTACAAGCCGCAACGAATTCTGCGCCATGATACATCACCCCCTGGTCATCAATGAAGGCCGCTCGATCCAATGTCGAGCCAAATTTGTATCTGTTTTGTTCTCATTTGGCAATAGCTGTCAACTTATTGAAATAGCGTACCATTTTATCATGTGTTCTTTTTTCGTTTCGGCTGCATGCGTGATGCCATGTCGCAGGCGGCAGCAATCGCGCCGACGAATATTCCACATGCAAGGCGATTCGCCACGGTTGCTGCACCGGCATGAGCGAATTAAGTTCGCGGCTTCGAAATTCTGCCGGATAGCGCACCGATGACTGCACCGAAAATCCTCGCCGTCGGCGGCGCGCATGTGGACCGACGCGGCCGGATGACGGCCCCTTTCGTGCCGGGCGCGTCGATCCCCGGCTCGATGAGCGAGGATGTCGGCGGTGGCGCCTTCAACGCCCTGCGCGGCGCGGTGCAGCGCGGCGCCACCGGCGCGATGATGTCGATGCGCGGCGGCGACGCGGCGGGCGACGCGGTCGCAGCCGCGATCGCTGCCAGCGGCATCGAGGACCTGTCGACGATCTTCCTCGACCGCGCCACGCCCAGCTACACCGCGCTGCTCGACCGCGACGGCGACGTGGTGGCCGCACTTGCCGACATGGAGCTCTACGAACTGGCCTTCGCCAAGCAGCTCAGGCGCGCCAAGGCGCGCGAGGCGGTGGAAGGCGCGGATGCCGTGCTGTGCGACGCCAACCTGCCGGAAGCCGCACTCTCGAAGCTCGCCGAGATTGCCGACAAGCCCCTCTTCGCCATCGCGATCTCGCCGGCCAAGGCGGTGCGGCTCGGACCGATCCTCGACAGGCTGTCGTGCCTCTATATGAACCGGCGCGAGGCTGCGGTGCTGGCCGGCATCGCGGCCGATTCCACGCCGGAGGAGTTTATCCGGGGCCTGCGCGCCGCCGGCCTCGAGCGCGGCGTGGTCACGGCGGGCGGAAGTGCTGTCTTTGCCTTCGACGACGGCGGCCTCGTCGCCATCGCGCCCCCTGCCCCGCGCAGGATCGTCGACGTCACCGGCGCGGGCGACGCGCTGGCGGGTGCGACGACGGTCGCGCTGATGCGCGGCTTGCGGCTCGATGCCGCGCTGCGGGAAGGCATCGCCGCCGCCGTTCTTGCGATAGAGAGCCCTTCGGCCGTGCCCGAGCTCGACGCCGGGGCCTTCGACGAGGTGCTGGCCCTTGTGCCCCACGCCGCCGAAATGGCATGAGGCCGCCCATGGAGATCAAGATGACGCCCGAATCCGCCCGCCCCTTCATCGACGTCCACGCTCCGGTCGCCGCCGCCATCGCCGCCGGCAAGCCGGTGGTGGCGCTCGAAAGCACCATCATCACCCACGGCATGCCCTATCCCGACAACAGCGCCATGGCCGCCAATGTCGAGAAGATCATCTCCGACGAAGGTGCGGTGCCCGCGACGATCGCGGTGATCGGCGGACGCATCAAGATCGGCCTGTCGGACGGCGAGCGCGAATCGCTGGCCATGACCGGCGGCGCCATGAAGCTGTCGCGCGCCGACATCGCCTATGCGGTGGCCGAGGGCCGCACCGGCGGCACGACGGTGGCGGCGACGATGATCGCGGCACACCTGGCCGGCATCAGGGTGTTCGCCACCGGCGGCATCGGCGGCGTGCACAAGGGCGCCGAGACGAGTTTTGACATCTCGGCCGACCTGGACGAACTGGCGCGCACGCCGGTGATCGTCGTCTCGGCCGGTGCCAAGGCGATCCTCGACATCGAAAAGACGCTGGAGGTGCTGGAGACGCGCGGCGTACCTGTCGTGGCCTACGGTTCCGACATCGTGCCGGCCTTCTGGTCGCGCAAGTCGCCCCATGCGGCGCCGCTCAGGCTCGATGCGCCCGAGAAGATCGCCCGGCTGCATGCGACGCGGGCAGCGCTCGGCCTCGGCGGCGGCCTGCTGGTGGCAAACCCGGTGCCGGAGAGCGACGAGATCCCCGCCGACAGGATGGCCGGCTACATCGAGGCGGCGCAGAAGGCAGCCGAGGCCCAGAACATCACAGGCAAGGCGGTGACGCCGTTCCTGCTCGCCAAGATCCTCGAACTGACCAACGGCGCCAGCCTCAAGACCAACATCGCGCTGGTGGAAAACAACGCCCGCCTGGCAGCCAGGATCGCCAAGGCGCTCTGAAGAGCGGGCGGCGACGGGCCGGCCGGCGGTTGACCTACCTGCCGGCCCTGAGACCAGCCGCGTAGGCCTTGCGCGCCCACATCGCCATTTCCTCGGGATCGTCGAGCGCACTGTCGGGGACGGTCCAATAGGGCATCGCCACCACCTTGCCGTGCCTGGAGCCGGTGTAGGTCCATTGACGGCAGCCCGCCGCTTCGAAATCGGGCGCGCATTCGGCATCGGCCTTCAGCATGAGCTCGCCGCGCAACTCGACCGCGACGATCACCCCGTCATGATAGATGCCCTTGCCACCGAACATTCTGCGCACGCTGACCGCACCGAGGCCAGCGAACAGATCGGTAATATCGGCTTCCGTCATGGCACAACTCCGCTAGATTCCCGATGGCATTGCACGCCACGCGGGAAAGGAAAGCACCGATGCCGATGCTGCTCAAGGGATCATGCCGCTGCGGGGCGGTCCGCTTCGAGGTGCAGAGCCACACGCCAGTGCCCTATCAACTCTGCTATTGCTCGATCTGCCGCAAGCAGCAGGGCGGAGGCGGTTATGCCATCAATCTGGGCGCCGACTCCGCGACTCTGAAAGTGGAGGGCGAGAGCCATCTCGGGCTCTACCGGGCAACGGTCCATGACGACGAGCGGCCACGGCCTGAAGTCTCCACCACCGAACGCCGCTTCTGCCTGAGATGCGGCGCGGCGATGTGGCTCTACGACCCGACATGGCCGGAACTGGTGCATCCCTTCGCCTCGGCCATCGACACCGACCTACCAAAGGCGCCGCAACGCGTGCACCTGATGCTGAAATACAAGGCGTCCTGGGTGGAGCCAGACATCAGGCCTGGCGACACGGCTTTCGAGCTTTACCCGCCGGATTCGATCGCCGACTGGCACAAGCGCCGCGACTTGTGGGTGCAGTGACTGTCAGGCGGTCCCTTGCGCGCGTGCCTCGGCCAGCGCCTTGAGGTCGGCGGGCTTGAGCTCGACGGATTCGCCGCAGCCGCAGGCCGAGCTCTGGTTCGGGTTGTGGAAGGTGAAGCCGGTGCGCAGCGCCGTCACCTCGAAATCCATCTCGGTGCCGAACAGGAACAGCGCCGCCTCCGGCGCGACATAGACATGGGCGCCGTCGCGCTCGATGTGGTCGTCCTTGGGGTTCGGCTCGGTCACCAGGTCGACCGTGTATTCCATGCCGGCGCAGCCGCCCTTCTTGATGCCGAGGCGGATGCCTTGAGCGTTCTCGCGCGTGGCCATGATCTCGCGCACGCGCTCGGCGGCCCTGTTGGTCATTGAGATGACGGCGAAGCGTCCCATTTCATTCTCCACTTTCGCGCAGGTTAAAGGCCTGCGGAACAATCTATAGATGGTCGAACCTCGCTGCGATGGCAAGGCTTCGCGAGCACTATTCGCCTTTCGCGTTTCCTGCCATTGTAAGGACGTTTACAGAAATACTCTGAAAGTCGAACGACTGGTTTCAAAAAATGACAGGTCCTATCGAGACAACCTACACTAGAGTTTTTGAAGAAAAGTCCGGCGATGTTGCTACTCGAATCTTCGTTCTGTGCTCCGTTGCTCCAATTGCCGCTTTTGGGTTCTGGGCGGGATCTGGCCTGCCAATGTTCGTGCGCTTGCTGGGATCTGTCGCGGTGGCAGCGCTCTTGCTGATCTGCCTCTCCGAGGTGATCAAACTGGTCTCCGGGAGACACAGAGTATTGAGGCTATCGCCTCAAGGTTTCATGGACACCAACATTGCGCCTGAAACAGTGCCCTGGACCTCCGTCGAGCGGCTTTCGATTGTCTCCACGGCTTTTCGCGGCAGGCAGCGCGACATTGCCGTTGAAGTTCAACTCGGCGACGCGGCGTGGGAGAGCCTAACTCTGACCCGCGGCGCCAAAATCAACCGACTTCAGACAGATGCCATATGGATCATGCATCCTGGCCGGCGGTCCGAATTTGGCAGCTTCTTCGAAACACTTCGATCATACGCCCGCGCCAACGGCGGCAAGGTCGACTGACCTCAGTACCAGCCCACTGCGACCTGGGCCTCTTCCGACATGCGGTCGGGGGTCCAGGGCGGGTCGAAGGTCATGTTGACTTCGACGCCCGAGACGCCTTCGACGGCGCCGACGGCGTTCTGCACCCAGCCGGGCATCTCGCCCGCCACCGGGCAGCCGGGGGCGGTGAGCGTCATGTCGATCTTGACGGTGCGGTCGTCCTCGATGTCGATCTTGTAGACGAGGCCGAGCTCGTAGATGTCGGCCGGGATCTCCGGATCGTAGACCGTCTTCAGCGCCGAGACGATGTCGTCGGTCAGGCGCGCCAGTTCGTCGGCTGGAATGGCGGAGGCGGAGAAGATGCCCTTGCCGGCCGTGTCCGGGGCGGTCTCTTCAGTGGTCGCGGCGATAGCGTCTTCCATGGTGCTCACCCGAAGAATTTGCGCGCCTTTTCAAGCGCTTCGGCCAGGACGTCGATCTCGGCCCTGGTATTGTACATGCCGAAGGACGCCCTGCATGTGGAGGTTACGCCGAAGCGTTTCAACAGCGGCTGGGCGCAATGCGTGCCGGCGCGGACGGCGACGCCCTGGCGGTCGATGACCATCGACACGTCATGGGCGTGGATGCCCTGCAGCTCGAAGGAGACGATGGCGCCCTTGCCCGGCGCCTCGCCGAAGATGCGCAGCGAGTTGATGGCGCGCAGCCGCTCGTGCGCGTAGTCGCGCAAGGTGGCCTCGTGGGCGGCGATGCGCTCGCGGCCGATGCCGTCCATGTAGTCGAGCGCGGCCCCCAGGCCGATCGCCTCGACGATCGGCGGCGTGCCCGCCTCGAAGCGGTGCGGCGGCTCGTTGTAGGTGACGATGTCCTCGGTCACCTCGACGATCATCTCGCCGCCGCCCTGGAAGGGACGCATGCGCTCCAGCATCTCGCGCTTGCCGTAGAGCACGCCGATGCCGGACGGTCCGTAGACCTTGTGGCCGGTGAAGATATAGAAGTCGACGTCGAGGTCGCGCACGTCGACCGGCAGGTGCACGGCCGCCTGGCTGCCGTCGACCAGAACCGGGATGCCGCGGGCATGCGCGATGCGGACGATCTCCTTGATCGGGGTAACGGTGCCCAGCGCGTTCGACATGTGGGTGATGGCGACCAGCCTGGTGCGCTCCGTCAGCCGCTTCTCGAACTCCTCGATGTGGAAGACGCCGAGATCGTCGACCGGCACCCAGACCAGCTTGGCGCCCCGGCGCTCGCGGATGAAGTGCCACGGCACGATGTTGGAGTGGTGCTCCATGATCGAGAGCACGATCTCGTCGCCCTCGCCGATGTGAGGCATGCCGTAGCCGTAGGCGACCGTATTGATCGCCTCGGTCGCCGACTTGGTGAAGACGATCTCCTCGGCGCTGCCGGCGTTCAGGAAGCGGCGAACGCTTTCACGCGCCTTTTCATAGGCTTCGGTGGCGGCGTTGGAGAGGAAATGCAGGCCGCGATGGACGTTCGCATATTCGTTGGAATAGGCGTGGCTGATCGTGTCGATCACCACCTGCGGCTTCTGGGCCGAGGCGCCGTTGTCGAGATAGACGAGCGGCTTGCCGTAGACCTGGCGCGACAGGATGGGAAAGTCGCGGCGGATCGCCTCGACGTCATAGGTGCTGTCTTCGACTTTCTTGTCCATCGCGTCTTCTCTAAGCCACGTTTCTTCCAACACCCCTCATCCGCCTTGGCGCTTCGCGCCAATCCACCTTCTCCCGCAAGGGGAGAAGGTCGGGCGCATTTCCTTCTCCCCTTGTGGGAGAAGGTGGCCGAGCGGGGCGAGGTCGGATGCGGGGTACGGCTCCGCGCCCCTCAACCATTACCCGTGCGTCGCAAACCAGTTGCTCAGCAGCTCTTCCAGCGGATCGACGACACTCTCGTCCTCGAGTTCCTCGATGACCTCGGCGAGGAAGGCGCGGATGAGCAGGCCGCGCGCGGTCTTCTCGTCGACGCCGCGCGCCATCAGGTAGAACAGATGGTTGCGGTCGATCTCGGTCACCGTGGCGCCATGGCCGCAAGCGACGTCGTCGGCGAAGATCTCCAGCTCCGGCTTGGTCGAGAACTCGCCGTCGTCGGAGAGCAGCAGCGTGTTGCAGGCCATCTTGGCGTCGGTCTTCTGCGCCACCTGATGCACGTTGATGCGGCCCTGGAACACGCCCTTGGCGCGGCCGGTGACGACGTTGCGCACCACCTCGGTCGAGGTCGTGTGCGGCACGGCGTGGTCGAGCACCATGGTGACGTCGACATGGCTGTCGCCGGCAAGCAGGTTGACGCCACGCAACTTGAAGTCGGCGCCTTCGCCGGTCGTCTTGACGATGACCTCCTGGCGCACCAGCTTGCCGCCGGCATTCATGATGAACAGGGTCAGCCTGGCGTTCTTGCCGAGTTCGGCCTTGAACTGGGCGAGATGGGTCGCCGTCTCCGGCTGGTCCTGGACGATCAGCCACAGCACCTCGGCATCGTCGCCGAGCAGGAGCTGGCTGACGGAGCTGACGAGGCCTGCGCCCTCGCCGGTCTGGCGCTCGACGATGGTGGCCCTGGCGCCGGCGCCGACGCGCACAGGCAGGCGCACGTGGCTCTGACCGCCGGCCTGGACATTCTGCAGCTCGATCGGCCTTTCCAGCTGGGCGCCGGCCTCGATGTCGACGAAATAGCCGTCGGCGACAAACGCGGTGTTGATGGCGCCGATGGCGTCGTCCTTGCCGTAGGTGACGAGCGCCGGGGCATAGCTGCCGTCGGTGAGCTTGTCGCTGAGGCGCTGGAACGTCACGCCGTCGATGCCGGCAGCCGCGGTCGACACGCCGTTGGCGAGCGACAGCACGGTCGAACCTTCGAGCAGCGGCGCGACCGACCTGGCCTTGGCGGCGGCGTCGAACGCGGGCACAGCGGCGAGCAGCCGGCGCAGGTCGGTGTAGTGCCAGGCCTCGACGCGGCGCGTCGGCAGGCCGGCCTTGATCTGCTCGATGGCGTCGTCGCGCTTGACGGTGACGGTGCCGTCGCCCGGCAGCAGCGAAAGCCGCTCGCCGAAGGCGTCGACCAATGCGGCTTCTGCCGGGGTGCGCTGGATTTCGGCACGCATGTTCATGGCCGCCACCTCAAGCCGCCTCTTCGATGATCCCGGCGTAGCCGTTCTCTTCGAGTTCGAGCGCCAGCGACTTGTCGCCGGACTTGATGACCTGGCCCTTGTAGAGCACGTGCACGCTGTCGGGCACGATGTGCTCCAGCAGGCGCTGGTAGTGGGTGATGACGACGATGGCGCGGTCGGGCGAACGCAGCGCGTTGACGCCGTCCGAGACGATCTTGAGCGCGTCGATGTCGAGGCCGGAGTCGGTCTCGTCGAGCACGCAGAGCTTCGGCTCCAAGAGCTTCATCTGCAGGATCTCGGCGCGCTTCTTCTCGCCGCCGGAGAAGCCGACATTGACCGGACGCTTGAGCATGTTGAGATCCATGCTGAGCGAGGCGGCCGCCTCCTTCACGCGCTTGAGGAAGTCCGGCACCTTGAGCTGCTCCTCGTCGCGCGCCTTGCGCTGCGAGTTCATGGCGACCTTGAGGAACTCCATGGTGGCGACGCCCGGTATCTCCATCGGATACTGGAAGGCCAGGAAGATGCCCTTGGCGGCGCGCTCGGCCGGATCCATCTCCAGGATCGACTCGCCGTTGTAGAGGATGTCGCCCTCGGTCACCTCGTAGTCCTCGCGGCCGGCGAGGATGTAGGACAGCGTCGACTTGCCGGAGCCGTTCGGGCCCATGATGGCGGCGACCTCGCCGGCCTTCACGGTCAGGTTCAGGCCGCGGATGATCTCGGTGCCATCCTCGACGATACGGGCATGCAGGTTCTTGATCTCAAGCATCGTTCTTCCTGTCGTCCTTCAGTTCGTTGCTGGCAGCTTTGCGAGCAGCGCCAGCGTGGCGAAGAGAATTCCGGCACCTGCGATGATGAAGTAGGACCATTCGACAAAGGCTGAGAGCCTGTCATTCCACTTCCTTGTCCAATCACGCAGATAAACGTGTTTGCCGGCCTTCCCTTCCCTCTTTTCCATTCGGTCCAACTCCGTGCCGAACCAGTTCAATTCACTCTTTGCCGCTATATTCCGTCGCGCAGACTCTTCAGCAGCAGGAACGCTAGTGGCGGAATGACACCCAGTGCCATCATCGGTGTCGCCAGCGAGCTTTCGAAATACAAAAGCACCAGCGCCACAAACAGGTAAGCCACCCATCCGAGGGCCAGATAGCCCGCCAGATTTCGGCCCGCCGGCGGCATCAGCCGACCGAGCCCTCGAGGCTGATGCCGATGAGCTTCTGCGCCTCGACGGCGAATTCCATCGGCAGTTCCTGGATGACTTCCTTGACGAAGCCGTTGACGATGAGCGCGATCGCCTCCTCCTCGGGGATGCCGCGCTGCATGACGTAGAACTTCTGGTCCTCGGAGATCTTCGACGTCGTCGCCTCGTGCTCGAACTTGGCGGTGGCGTTCTTGGCCTCGATGTAAGGCACGGTGTGCGCGCCGCACTGGTCGCCGATCAGAAGCGAGTCGCAGTTGGTGAAGTTGCGGGCACCGGTCGCCTTGCGGTGGGCCGAGACCTGGCCGCGATAGGTGTTCTGCGAGAAGCCGGCGGCGATGCCCTTGGAGATGATCCGGCTCCTGGTGTTCTTGCCGAGGTGGATCATCTTGGTGCCGCTGTCGACCTGCTGATAGCCGTTCGACACCGCGATCGAGTAGAAATTGCCCTGGCTGTCGTCGCCGCGCAGGATGCAGGACGGATACTTCCAGGTGATCGCCGATCCGGTTTCGACCTGGGTCCAGGAGATCTTCGAGCGGTCGCCGCGGCAGTCGCCGCGCTTGGTGACGAAGTTGTAGATGCCGCCCTTGCCCTGGGCATCGCCCGGGTACCAGTTCTGGACGGTCGAATACTTGATCTCGGCGTCGTCGAGCGCGACCAGCTCGACCACGGCGGCATGCAGCTGGTTCTCGTCGCGCTGGGGTGCGGTGCAGCCTTCGAGATAGGAGACGTAGGCCCCCTCCTCGGCGATGATGAGGGTGCGCTCGAACTGGCCTGTGTTCTTCTCGTTGATGCGGAAGTAGGTCGACAGCTCCATCGGGCAGCGCACGCCCTTGGGCACGAAGACGAACGAGCCGTCAGTGAAGACGGCCGAATTCAGCGTCGCATAATAGTTGTCGGAGGTGGGCACGACCGAGCCGAGATACTTCTTCACCAGCTCGGGGTGCTCACGGATGGCTTCCGAGATCGAGCAGAAGATGACGCCGGCCTTGGCCAGCTCGTCCTTGAAGGTGGTGACGACCGAAACCGAGTCGAACACGGCGTCGACGGCGACACGGCCCGACTTGTAGACGTTGTCGTTGGCTTCCTCGAACTCGGGATCGGCCTCCTTCTGGACGCCGGCGAGGATTTCCTGCTCCTTGAGCGGGATGCCCAGCTTCTCATAGACCTTGAGAATCTCGGGATCGACCTCGTCGAGCGACTTGGGGCCCGACTGGTTCTTCGGCGCGGCGTAATAATAGATGTCCTGGAAGTCGATCTTGGGATAGTCGACGCGCGCCCAGGTCGGCTCTTCCAGCGTCAGCCAGCGGCGGAACGCCTCGAGCCGCCATTCGAGCATCCAATCCGGTTCGTTCTTCTTGTTCGAGATGAAACGAATGATGTCTTCGTTCAGGCCCTTGGGGGCCTTGTCGGTCTCGATCTCGGTCTCGAATCCGTATTTGTACTGGTCCACGTCGATCTTGCGGACCTGCTCGATCGTCTCCTGCACAGCAGGCATCAGCGTTCTCCATCCACGCCGGGGTCAAGGCCCGGCAGTTTTCAAACTATGGCACCGCAGGAGCGGCGTAAGTTCCATATAGTGCATCCCGGCCGGGAATTCACCCGCAAGCTTCGCCCGCAAGCTTCGCCCGCGGCGACCGTCATGCACCCACTCAGCGGCCCGAGGGCCAATCCTACTCAGCCGCCTGCGTCGCTCCGGCCCGGCGCGCGAGCAGCTTAGCGAGCGCATCCGCAAACAGCGCGATGTCCTCTTGCGTCGTCTGTCGGCCGATCGAGACGCGCAGCGCGCCAAGATTGTCGGCGTAACCCATGGCCTTCAGCACATGGCTGGGGCCGACCTTTCCCGACGAACAGGCGGAGCCGGCCGACAGCGCTATGCCCGCGAGATCGAAGGCAATCTGCGCCGTCTCGGCCTTGACGCCCGGAATAGCGAAGAATGTCGTATTGGCAAGCCGCTCGACGCCGTTTCCGAAGATTTCGGCATCGGGAGCAAGCCGCAAGACAGTCTCTTCGATGCGGTCGCGCAGGGCCGCCACCTTGCCCATGTCGGCCAGACCGGCCAGCGCTTCGCGCGCGGCCGCACCAAAACCCGCGATCGCGGGCAGGTTTTCGGTGCCGCCGCGATGGCCCTTTTCCTGGCCGCCGCCGGTGACAAGGGGCGCCGGCATCATCAGGTCGGCGAAGGCTACGATGGCGCCGGCGCCCTTGGGCCCGCCGATCTTGTGCGAGGAGAGAATCAGGTAATCGGCGTAACCCTCTGACATGTCGAGAGGAATGCGCCCCGCGGCCTGGACGGCGTCGAGCACCAGCACCCCGCCCGAAGCCTTGACCAAATCGGAAATGGCGCGGAAGGGCTGGATCACGCCGGTCTCGTTGTTGGCGGCGTGGATGGCCACCAGCGGCAGGCCTTCGGATTTGTCGTGGGCGGCGAGGGCTGCTTCGAGCGCCGCGAGATCGACGATGCCGTTCCTGTCGACGCCGATGCGCAGCACCCGGTCAGCCGGGAAGCGGCCGCCGTTGAGCACGCAAGGATGATCGGCCTCGCTGACGTAGAGCCTGGACATGCGGACAGTGCCGCGACCCATGCGCCAGTCGGGCGAAAGCAGCGTGGTCGCGGCTTCCGTGGCGCCCGAGGTGAAGACGACGTGCTCGGGCCTGGCGCCGACGAGGGCGGCGACCTCGCGCCTCGCGTCCTCGATCAGCCTGCGGGCGGCACGCCCCTCGCCGTGCACGGACGACGGATTGGCCGCCACATCGAGCGCCACGACCACGGCCGAGCGCGCTGCGGGCAGCAGCGGCGCACTGGCATTGTGGTCGAGATAGGCGCGCGGTCCGGCCATTTTCCTTGTTTTCGCCCTGTCAAATCACGTTCGGGAGCAGCGACGCGCAATTTCCTTGAAATTCCAAGGCGAGCCGTCCTATCTACCCGCTTTGCCAACCGTGCGGTTTTGCCGCCCAGTTTTGAACAGTTCTAAACTAGCTTCTATGTAGACGCGTCCGTTGCGTCAAGGCTGGGCACTGGATTGTTTGTCGGCGCTTGCGTCAAGTGGAGTCATTTATGCCCGAGGTCATTTTCGCCGGTCCGGCCGGTCGCCTGGAAGGCCGCTACCAGCCGTCCAAGGAGAAGAACGCGCCCATCGCCATCGTGCTGCACCCGCACCCGCAATTCGGCGGCACGATGAACAACAAGATCGTGTACGACCTCTTCTACATGTTCCAGAAGCGCAACTTCACAACGCTGCGCTTCAATTTCCGCGGCATCGGCCGCAGCCAGGGCGAATTCGACCACGGCACGGGTGAACTCTCCGACGCGGCCGCAGCGCTCGACTGGGTGCAGTCGCTGCATCCGGATTCGAAGAGCTGCTGGGTGGCCGGCTATTCCTTCGGCGCCTGGATCGGCATGCAGCTCTTGATGCGCCGCCCGGAGATCGAGGGCTTCATCTCGGTGGCGCCGCAGCCCAACACCTACGACTTCTCGTTCCTGGCGCCCTGCCCCTCGTCCGGCCTCATCATCCACGGCGACGCTGACAAGGTCGCGCCGCCCAAGGACGTGCAGGGCCTGGTGGACAAGCTGCACACGCAGAAGGGCATCACCATCACGCAGAAGACGCTGTCGGGCGCCAACCACTTCTTCGGCAACGACCCCGAACATCTGATCGACGAATGCGCCGAGTACCTCGACCGGCGCCTGGCGGGCGAGCTGGCCGACGCACGGCCGAAGCGGCTCAAGTAAGCAGGGACAGCCATGTACCAGCCGCCTCATTTCACGGAAACGCGGCTGGACGTGCTGCACGCGCTGATCAGGGCTCACCCGCTGGGTCTGCTGATCTGCAACGGCGCCGACGGGCCGGTGGCCAATCCGCTACCGTTTCTGCTCGATGCCGAACCTGCGCCGAACGGCCGGCTGCGCGCCCATCTCTCCCGCGCCAACCCGCAGTGGCGCATGCTCGCCGACAATCCCGATGCGCTCGTCGTGTTCCAGGGCGCCGACAGCTACGTCACGCCGTCCTGGTACGAGACCAAGCGCGAGACCGGCAAGGTCGTGCCGACCTGGAACTATGCGATCGTGCAGGTGCGCGGCAGGGTCCGGGTCATGGACGACAAGGACTGGCTCGCCGGGCAGATCGCCGCGCTGACGGCCACCCACGAAGGCGGCCGCGCCGAGCCGTGGCAAGTGAGCGACGCGCCCGACGCCTATGTCGCGGCCCAGATCAAGGGCATCGTCGGCCTCGAAATCGACATCGCGAGCATCGAGGGCAAGTGGAAGGTCAGCCAGAACCGCCCGGTCGCCGACAGGGTGGGCGTGGCGGAAGGGCTGGAGGCCGACAGGCCGTCGCCCCGGGGCGACGAGATGGCGCGGCTGGTGCGCACATATGGCGGGGTCGACAACTAGCCTTCAGTCGCGACCACGCAGAAGCGTGCCCCAATGCGAGAGTTGGGGTTCCGTCCGTATGAACGAGCAGCACGACGACGGATTCCTCCATCTTCGCTAGGCGGTTAGGCCAATTCCTTGAGAAAATGAATCCGGGCCGCTCGCGCGACCCGGAGAAAAAACGCTGGTGGTGCCGGCCTTACTTGGCCTTGAGCAGGTCGCCCACCTCGAGCAGCACGAACTCGTTGTCGTCGGCCTTGTCGATGGCGCGGCCGGCCGAGAAAGGCAGGTTGTTGTCGTCGCCCACGACGATGTGGGTGTCATCCACCAGGTCGACGTTCTCGATGGTGTTGAAGGGCATGTCATAAAAGCCCTCGCCGCCGCCCTGGCGCTTCTTGTTGTCCGGGTCGGCGATCTTCATGAGGTCGATGTAGCCGATCTTGCGCACGGCCTTGCCGGCGTTTTCGTCGGACATCTCGATCTTGTAGATGCGCTTGAACAGCGCCGGATTGGCGAAGCAGTCGGGCTTGGGGTTCTTGGCGTCCGCGCAGGCCTTGGCGGCGACACCGGCGCCCTGGTCGCGCTCGATGACGAGGGCGGTGGTGGCGTCGATCATGTTGAAATCGCCGATCGCGTCGCCGCCGGCGGACAGCGGATAGAGCCAGCTGCGGCCGGTCCATTCCCTGCTCGCGACATCGAACTCGACGATGCGCAGGGCGCGATTGCCCTCCGCCTGCTCCATGCTGCCGTCCTCCTTGAACAGCGCGCCTTCGAGCAGGCCGTAGAGCTTCGAGCCGTCCCTGGACTGGGCGAGGCCCTCGTAGCCGCCGGAACGCTTGAGATTGAAGGCGGGCATCGGCAGCGTCGGGTTGGCCTGGAGGGTCAGCGTCGGATGGTCGGGCGACTTCACCGGCTTGCCGTCGACGGTGGTGCCGACGACATCGGTCAGCTTGCCGTCGAGGTCGAACTTCAGCAAGTAAGGGCCGAACTCCTCGCCGACCCAGAAGCCGTCGGCGACCGGCTGGATCGACTCGACGTCGAAATCGCCGCCGGTCAGGAAGCGGGTCTCGGAACCTTCGAGCACGATCGGGAACGGCGCCTTGCGGTCCGGATCGGTGAGGAACAGGGTCTTGATGCGCTCCATCGTGCCCTTGTCCCAGTCGAACGAGATGTGGTGCAGCATAAGCGCGGCGTCGGTCGAATTCAGCTTGTTGCCGAAACCGTTGTCCGAGAGCGACCAGAACGTGCCGTCGCCCATCGACTTGATGCCGGAGAAGCCCTGCACCGGCTGGCCGTCGAAGGGCAGCGAAAGGCCGGTCGGGCGCACGCCGTCCTTGCCCGGAACGGTGCCGATGCCCTCGGCGCGCTTGCGGTCGGGCGTGGTGAACTTGCCGGCGGTGCGCAGGTGCTCCGGCGCATTTTCGGGTGCTGCGATGACGGTGTTGGCAGGCAGGATCGCATGGCCGGCGAGCGTCGCCGGATATTCCTTCTCCTCCGCCAGGGTGGAGGCGGTGGAAAGCGCGAGAATGGCCGCAGCCAGATAGAGGGAGCGTCGCATGGTGGACCCCGGTTGGTTGAACTGACGCACCCCTGCTAGGAGCGCGCCATGTCGACCGGGTGACGCCTGAATGAAACTTCGATGAAGTCCCCAGCGATCAGGGCTCGGCGCGCACGCCGCCCGTGACGGGCCGGCTGCAGCCGGTCGTCGTCGGGAAGGTGAGCGGCAGGCCGAGCGCCGAGCGCACGGCGAGAAACGCCCAGGCCTCGGCCTCGGTGGCGTCGCCGTCGAGGCCGGCATCCTCGGCGACGATGACCTTTGCACCGGTTCGTTCCGCCCCCGCCCTGAGGTCGCCGACGATATGCGGGTTCTTGCGGCCGCCGCCGCAGACGACCCACAGCTTCGGCACTTCCGGCAGATGCTCGACGGATTTCAGGATCGCCTCGGCGGAGACGTTGGCGAGCGTGCGGGCGCCGTCGGCGAGTTCGAGCCGCTCGGCCAGCGCAAGCGTGAAATCGTTGCGGTCGAGCGACTTGGGTCCGGATTCATCGAAGAACGGGTTGTCGAGGTAGCGAGCGGCCACCTCGGTCACCACGCCGCCTTCGCTGGCAATGGCGCCGCCGGCATCGAAGGGAACGCCGCCCTCGCGGCTGACCCACTGGTCGATCAGCGTGTTGCCCGGCCCGCTGTCGAAAGCGACGGGATCGCCCTTCTCCGGCACATAGGTGATGTTCGAGATGCCGCCGACATTGACGAAGACGGCAGGCTTCATCGCGCCATAGGGCTCGGGCAGCGAACGGGCGAGCGCTGCGTGATAGGCAGGCACCAGCGGCGCCCCCTGCCCACCCTGCGCCATGTCGGCGGCGCGCATGTCGTAGACGACCGGGATGCCGGTCTCCCGGGCGAGCAGGCCGCCGTCGCCGAGTTGGACGGTGAGGCCGAGATGCGGGCGGTGCAGCACCGTCTGGCCGTGAAAGCCGATCAGGTCGGGCTTGCGCCATTCCGCCGGCAGGCCGGCCACGAAATCGCGCACGACAGCTGCGTGGCGCAGCGTGATCTGGCGCTCCAGGTCGGCCAGATCGCCCGGCCTGTCCTTGCGGCGTACGATCGCCTTTGCCGTTTCCAGCGAAGCCTCGATGCGGCGGCGGAAGGCGGCTTCGTAAGCGATCGCCGACGATGGCCCGAACTCGATGGCGTTGACGCCGTCGGTACGCAGGATGGCGATGTCGATGCCATCCATCGAGGTGCCGCTCATCAATCCGATAGCCGTCAGGAACGCCATGAAGCCTGCTGTCCTTGTGATTCCATGGGTTCAGATGCTAAAGCGCCAGCGGCGCCGATCCAATGCCGGGCCGGCCGAGACAATCCGTCCGACAAGAGAACAAGAACATGCCCTCGCTGAAATCCGATTTCCTGAGCATCCTCTGGGAACGCGGCTTCATCCACCAGATCTCGGATGAATCCGGCCTCGACGACCTCTTCGCCAAGGAAATCGTGTCGGCCTATATCGGCTTCGACCCGACGGCATCGAGCCTGCATGCCGGCGGCCTGATCCAGATCATGATGCTGTACTGGATGCAGAAGACCGGCCATCGCCCCGTGGCCCTGATGGGCGGCGGCACGGGCATGGTCGGCGATCCGTCCTTCAAGGACGAGGCGCGCAAGCTGATGACGCCGGAGACGATCCAGTCGAACATCGACGGCATCAAGAAGGTCTTCGCCAATTACCTGACCTTCGGCGACGGCCCGCGCGACGCGCTGATGGTCAACAACGCCGAGTGGCTCCTGCCGCTGAACTACCTCGAATTCCTGCGCGACGTCGGCCAGCATTTCTCGGTCAACCGCATGCTGAGCTTCGATTCCGTCAAGCAGCGCCTCGACCGCGAGCAGTCGCTGTCGTTCCTCGAGTTCAACTACATGATCCTGCAGGCCTACGACTTCGTCGAGCTCAACAGGCGCTACGGCCTGCGCCTGCAGATGGGCGGCTCCGACCAGTGGGGCAACATCGTCAACGGCATCGATCTCGGCCATCGCCTCGGCACGCCGCAGCTCTACGCGCTAACCTCGCCGCTGCTGACCACTTCGTCGGGCGCCAAGATGGGCAAGTCGATGAACGGTGCGGTGTGGCTGAACGCCGACATGCTGTCGGCCTATGACTTCTGGCAGTACTGGCGCAACACCGAGGACGCCGACGTCGAGCGCTTCCTCAAGCTCTACACGGTGCTTCCGCTCGACGAGATCGCAAGGCTCGCGGCCCTCGGCGGCTCGGAGATCAACGACGCCAAGAAGGTGCTGGCAACCGAGGTGACGGCGATGCTGCACGGCCGTGCGGCAGCGGACCAGGCCGCCGAAACCGCGCGCAAAACCTTCGAGGAAGGCGCGCTTGCCGACACGCTACCGACCGTCGAGGTTGCCGGCGACGAATTGAAGGCCGGCATCGGGCTCCTGTCGCTCGTCGTGCGCGCCGGGCTTGCCGCCTCGAACGGCGAGGCCCGCCGCCATGTGCAGGGCGGCGCCGTCAGGCTCAACGACCAGCCGGTCAACGACGAACGACGCGCGGTGACCACCGCCGACGTCACGCCCGAAGGCGTGGTCAAGCTGTCGCTCGGCAAGAAGAAGCACATACTGGTGCGCCCGGCGTAAGGCCCCCCACCCCGCAAAAAGCAGAAATGGCCGGCATTGCCGGCCATTTTGGTATCTGCAGGTTGCCCGTTGGCGGCCGGGCTCAATATTCGAAGATGGTCCGGAAAATGCCGGGCGCGATCACCGACAAAGGATTGACCTGCAGCCTGGGCGCGTTGGCGTCGCCCGAGAGCTTGTAGGTCACGCCGATCAGGCCGCGGTCGCGGCCGTTGCCGAGGATCACGCCGACCAAAGGCAGTTCGCCGAAGAGGCGGTTCAGGCCGTAGGCCGGCATGAAGGTGCCGGTCATGTTCATCTGGCCCTGCTGGTCGTAGAGGACGCCCTGGAAGGTCGTGCCGATCAGCGGCCCGCGCAGCACACCGTTGGCCAGAGCCAGATATTTCTCCCGCTTGTCGATCTGGGCAAAGCCGCGCTCGAACTTGACGCGCGACACGTCAATGTCCTTGCGCACCGCCTGGTTGAGGCTGCGCGTGTCGCCGGCCGGCTTGCTGGACACGATGGAGGCCAGCCGCGGCTCGTCGACCACCCAGAATTCACGCACGTCGACCTGTCCCCTGAGCGGGCCGTTGCCGACCGATTCCAGCGCGAGCGCCAGACTGCCGCCCTGCATGCGCCCGTAGACGTCGAGAAAACGCAGGATCGCACCGGCATCGGCGGAGCGGACGTCCATGCGGCGGCCATCGCCCTTGGGCGCGTTGCTGACGGTGATCAGCCCGCCGGACGCCGCGGTGGCCGCGACGGTGAGGCCGTTGATCCGGCTGCCGGAGCCGGAATAGTCGATCGAGACGTTCTGGAGCGCTTCCCCGCCGAACCCGACCATTTTCGCGACATTGGCGCTCACCGAGACCGAGTTGGAGCCCGCCGACTTGGTCGCGGTGTCAGCGTCGGCCATGAACTGCTTGATCAGCGAACGGGCGTCGAGCGCTTCGCCTTTCACCCGCACGGCATAACCCTTGCCCGAACGCCTGATGTTTACCGAAACCTCGTCGCCGCGATTGAGCTGGACCCGGCTGAACGTGGCCGTCGACAGGCTGCCGCCGGCAAGCGTGACCTCGCCCTTGATGCCGAAGGTATCGCCTTCGAGTTCGAAACCGGAAAGCGTCGCGTTCTGGCCGTCGCCATTCATGACGAACGACACCTTGCCGGGTATGCCCGGCCCCTTGCTCCAGCCAACCCATGGAAAATCCAGCCGGGCGGCGGTGAGATCGGCGACGATGTTGCGCTTGCCCGGTTCCGGCTGCTCGACATCGACCTTGATCGTGCCGGACAGCATCTCCGAAAGACCCGGAATCAGCGCGTTGCGGAGTTTGTCGTCGAGCACCAGCTCCACGTTGCGCTCGCGCTCGAGCCCCTCCTCCTCGCGCAGCGGTTCGACGAGATCGAGCTGAGCCGGGACGCCGTTGAGCTTGCCCTTGGCCGAGATAACGGCCTTGCTGGGGGTGACGGTGATCGAGCCGGTCGCCTCCGACAGCTGCTGGCCGTCGAAGGGCTTCGCCAGCGCGAGCTTCTCGTAGTCGAGCGACACGGCCCAGTCGAGCTTGTCGTTGTCGATGCCCTTGGTCAGCGGGATGTCGGCCTTGACGTTGCCGGTCACGTCGCCGGTCAGTTCCTCAGGCAGGATGCCGACGTGGCGCATGGCATTGATCGGCTCGTAGGAGGCAAGTTCCGCCACTGCGTCGGCGCTGCCCGCCACGTCGATGTCGAGCGCGCCGATGACGGGCGAGACGTTCGCCTTGACCACCTTGAGCTTGCCGTTGCTCGCCGCGACCGTGCGGCCGCTGGGCATGAAGACCGTTCCGGACGACAAGGCGACGTCGACGTCGTTGCCGAAGAACTCGACCACGCCGACGGCGTCGCGGATCGGCGGAATGTGGCCGGCGGTGTCGAACCGCGTGCCTTCGATGCTGAAGCGGCCGAAGACTTCCTGGGCGGTCAGCGGAACGCCGTTGCCCAGGCGGCCGGGCCTGACGTCGAACTGGACGCTGCCTTCCACGACGCGCCCGCCGAACAGGTTCTGCAGGACCCACAGCCGGGCATTGCGGGCCGAGAACCACGGCCAGAGCTGCTTCACATGGGCGACCGGCATGTCGTGCACGTTGAACGCCAGGAAGATGCCCGGCGCCTTGCCCTCGACGAAGCGGACCGAAGCCTTGCCCAGCACCTCGCCGGTGGGGCCGGACTTGACGCCGATCTGGTCGGCCGAGAGCGTCCCGGTCGCCACATCGTAGGTGCCGGCGACGCGGGCGAGGAAGTTCATTCCCGGCTCGGGTGATTCTCCCGGAGCCAGCCGCGATTCGCGGCTGATGAGCTCGAACCGGTAGGCGGCACCGTCGCCCGGGGCATTGGTGGCGGGCCGCGGGCCGATGCCGCCGATGAAATCGAAGGTAGAGCGGTCTGTCGTGACCAGCAACTTGCGGATGTCCAGCTTGTTCAGACCGTCCGCCAGACGCGCGTCGACGGTGATGTCGCCGACCAGCTGGCCGCGCGGGCCGAGGTCGAGCGTGGACTTTCCGATCGAGCCCCGGGCGACGAGCTCCGCACCGCTGGCGGTCTCGCTGCCGGTGATCACAAGGTCCGCCGAGCCGATGCGGCTCGCCTTGGCCGCCGGGACCTGCGCCTGACCGGCGAAGGGGTCCGTCATCGTAACAGACGCTTCGAGCGTGGCGATCCTGTCGGCTTCGGCCTCGCGGCTCGCCTTGGCCGTCAGCTCGACGTCGCGGCCGTCGACGTCGAACGTGGCGGAGACGCGAAGATCGCCGAGGCGGGTCTTGGCAAGCGCGGCGTTCAGAACGCGGACGACTTTAACTTCGCCCCCGGATGGCAGGACGAAATCAACGTTGTCGAGCGTGATCTCGCGCAGCCCGTCCCAGCGCACCGCCTGGAAGCCGCGGCGCACCTCGCGGAAGGTCTCGTCGAGTACCTTCTGCGGCTCCACGAGACCTTGCCCGTTGCGCAACGCGGCCGCCCAGTCCGAACCGCCGCCGCCCGGCACGGCCTCGACGACGATGCGGGCGTCGGAGATCCTGGCATTGCCCAGCCGTATGTCGCCGGACAGCAGGGGCAGCAGCCTGATGCCGAAGCGCATCGACCCGACGCTGGCGATTTCGCCGCCGGCACTGCGCAGCTGGACGTCCGGCACCTCGACGGCGACGAGCTTCAAGCCGTCGAGCGCCAGCCTCACCTGCCCCATCGACACGTCGACGTCGACGCCCGCCAGTTCCTCGATGGCCCGCTCGGCCTCGGAGCGCATCCTGTCCTGGCCGATGCCGGAATAGCTCAACGCCTCGACCGCGATGATCGCCAGAAGCAGCAGCGAACCCACCACGGCGACCGCCGCGAGCGCGCAATGGCCGGCGCGCCGCCACTTCGATGGCCGCGGGCCCAGTTCCAGGCCGGCAGCCGACGGCATCGCGCCAAGATCGGTAATCTCGTCGCGCCTGAAACGGATTTTCTCGTGCCGAAGCACTTCCTGACCCACGCGGTATCCCGTAGTCGTTTCGGTCGTGGACGAATCCAAGTCCGGCATTAATATCCTGACATCCCTGCGAGCCTAACTTCAAACAAGGGTATCGACGTGTCTGATCTCGAGACTGGCCAAGCCGCCCCGCAATTCGCCCTCCCGCGCGACGGCGGGGGTATTCTGACGCTTTCCGATTTCGCCGGCAAACCGATTGTCCTCTATTTCTATCCCAAGGACGATACGACCGGCTGCACGGCCGAGGCGATCGACTTCAGCCGACTCAGACGCCAGTTCGAGGACGCAGGTGCGGTCGTCATCGGCATGTCTCCCGACAGCACCAAGAAACACGACAAATTCAAGGCCAAGCACAATATTGGCATCGACCTGGTGGCAGATGAGGAGCGCACGGCACTGGAGGCCTACGGCGTATGGACCGAGAAGTCCATGTATGGCCGCAAATACATGGGCGTCGAGCGCACCACCTTCCTGATCGGCCGCGACGGCAGGATCGCGCGGATCTGGCGCAAGGTCCGCGTTCCCGGCCATGCCGAGGAGGTGCTGGAGGCGGTGCGCGCGCTGCGCTGAGCGTTGGCCGTCGAAAATCTTTGTTAACCCTAATAATGTGTAATCGGACCGTCGACATCTCGGCGTGAGAGTTCGGTCCGGTGAAAACATCAGCTCAGGCTGCCGCCTTCGGCAGACGCAAGGAACCGCATACGGTCATCATCGCGCGCGGCAACGAGATCCGGCACTTCACCGTGCGCCCCTGGATCGCGGCCGCCGCCGGCTCGGCATTCGCCTTGGCCGCGATCGGCTATCTGACGGCCACGACCTACCTGGTCTTCCGCGACGACCTGATCGGCGCGACCATGGCCCGCCAGGCGCGCGTGCAGCAGGCCTACGAGGACCGCATCTCGGCGCTGCGCGCCCAGGTCGACCGCATCACCAGCCGCCAGTTCCTCGACCAGCAACTGATGGAAACCAAGGTCAGCGAGCTGCTGTCGCGGCAGTCGCAGCTGTCGTTGCGGAACGGCCGACTAGGCCCCGCCCCCGATCAGCAAACCACCTCGCCCGCCGATGCCACGCCGCCCGCCAAAGCTCGGGACGAGCAAGCCAGCCTCATCGGCGCCCCGCAGGCGGAGACGCTCGCCGTGGCGGCGGCAGACGCCAGCCGCCCCTTCTCCTTCTGGTCGACCAGGGTGACCAGCCACGAGGCGGAAAGCCAGGCTGACCGCGCCGACCGGCTGTTCGTGACCCTCAACAAGTCGCTGCGCGCGGTCGAAGACGACCAGATCGAGCGCGTGACGACGCTTGCGAGCGATGCGTATCAGGCGGCGGACACGATCGCCGAAACGTTGCGGGACGCGGGCCTGCCGGCCGACCAGGATTTTGGCAAGGTGGATGTCGGCGGGCCGCTGATCGCGCTCGACGGCCCGATGGCCTTCGACACCAAGGTCAAGGAACTCGACGACGCCCTCGACGCCCTCGACCGGCTCAAGACCGGCGCCCGCAAGCTGCCGCTCGCCAATCCCGCCCCCGGCAGGTCCGTCTCCAGCCCGTTCGGACCGCGCAAGGACCCGCTGATCGGCAGCGCCGCCCTTCATTCGGGAACCGACCTTCGCGCGCCCTATGGAACCGCGGCCCTGGCCACGGCTGCCGGCACCGTTACCAAGGCCGGCTGGAACGGCGGCTACGGCCGCATGGTCGAGATCGACCACGGCGGCGGCTTCGTCACCCGCTATGCCCACCTGAACAAGGTGCTGGCGGTGCCGAACCAACAGGTCGTTCCGGGGCAGCAGATCGGCGAGATCGGCAGCAGCGGCCGTTCGACCGGCCCGCACCTGCACTATGAGGTGCGCCGCAACGGCGAGCCCGTCGACCCGCTGCGCTTCATCCGAATTGGCAACAAGCTCGGGCAGTATCTCTAGAGCAGTTCCGCTTTCCTCGAAGCGCGGAAACGATCTATCTCTTTGTTCTTGCGCAATTCCGGACGGAAAACCGCTGCGCAGTTTTCCTGGAATTGCTCCAAGGACCGCGCGGCGACGTGATTCGCTGCCCGGCAGCGATGAAGTGGACGAGCCGCGACCCCGCCGCCTTCCCCGAAGCCGAATCGCAAGGCCCAGAGTTCCTCACCCGCAAGCCGGACGAGCACCGCCTTCACGCACGCTGGAGCACGCAGACAGAAGATCGAAAATCGATAATGTGGAGGAATTGAAACTCTTTTGAGCTTCCGGACCTAAGTCCTTGAAACGACTGGCGCGAGTGACGGGGCTCGAACCCGCGACCTCCGGCGTGACAGGCCGGCACTCTAACCGACTGAGCTACACCCGCGCTTTGGACGTTGGCGCTGGGCGCCGCGTCGTTGGGCGGTGAATTACGGGGTTCGCGGGGAGGTGTCAAGCGACATCGAGAAGATATTCGACAAACTTCGTCGTCTATTTTTCGCAGTCCGCAAATGCCGCTTGGCCAAGGCTTCACATGCCGTTGCGGCATGCATTTGAACTTGCGGATCAAGGTCGAACCGCTTAAAGCTCCGCTCCGCGGGGGCGATTAGCTCAGTTGGTAGAGCGCTTCGTTTACACCGAAGATGTCGGCGGTTCGAGCCCGTCATCGCCCACCACCCTACAATGCTGTTTTCATTAATTTTCCTAGCGGAAACACCATCCGAAGGCAGCAGCCAACGGCGCGACTAGCAACAATCCAGCAACAGTGGCTTGCTAAAATCTCGTGCCGAATTCTCAGTTTTCCAGCCAAGTAGAAATCGATTCGAGCATACTCGCTAGGATGCGAGTACATCGGCGCGCATCGCACGCCTGCTGGACGCGCCTGACGTCGCTGCGCTATTCGAGGACTTCTGCCCGAACTAATGGGGACGATAATGGGTGGTATGGGCGCGCTGCATGATCGCCTGCATGGTGGGCTTTGGCACACCACGCATCCTCGGCGGTTTCTTTCGATCATCGCGTCCGGTGGACTACGCGTCGAACCGGGCTTGTCCAACTTGGAGCGATGGAAGGCGCAACGACCGGAACATTACCCCCTTGTCAGATTGCTGGGCGGCGTCAGCCTTTTCGACTTCGCCAACTTCGACGCCCGGCGTTATTCGGAAACCCACCCGATGAGCAGTTGGCATCATTTCGTCCCGCATCGACGGGACTGGGGTGTGGCCGTATGGATCGGCATCGCCCGTGCGGCCGTCGCAGACAACTTCATATCAGCCGACGCCCTTGTTGAGCTTTGGGACCAGCCCGGCAAGCGAGGCCATACGATAATGCCAAGGATCGAGGCGGCGCACATCGGCGACCTGCCGAAGAGTGCGTTCGCATCAGCATTCTTGACATGGGAAAACGGGTGCAAGATCCACGACATCGACTTGTCTGCTGATCAAATAGATGTCGATCCGATACTTCAGCATTTCGGGAACGCTACATCGAACCGGCCCCCTCCGCCGATACGCAAATCTCCACCGCAGCGCCCTTCGCTCAAGCTGACCACATTCCTCACGAACGGACAGCTTGCGTGGCCTGTTGCGCAGAAGCGAGGGATCAGCGAGGCATTATTCTATGCGCGGTTGAAAAAGGGCATGACCCCCGACGACGTAGCCTATACCCCCGTGATGCCCCGGGGCTGGCGCTTCCATCGACGCTAGACCGAGGGTCAAC
The DNA here is from genome assembly GCF_039907765.1 of Mesorhizobium sp. CC13. Taxonomy (NCBI): domain Bacteria; kingdom Pseudomonadati; phylum Pseudomonadota; class Alphaproteobacteria; order Hyphomicrobiales; family Phyllobacteriaceae; genus Mesorhizobium; species Mesorhizobium sp. CC13. The sequence goes on from NZ_JARDJI010000008.1 coordinate 65,100, forward strand.
GCCCCTCCCGCTCTTTGAAGGTTTCGACAAGGAAGGTGGCAATGGCTCCGGCTGTATTGACCGCAAGGCTGGCATGGCGCGGCGACGGTCTCACGGGCCGCTTCCCACCTTGCCCGTGGGCGTCTGATAGACGATTGCGCAGCGTCCCGATGCCGTTCACAAGAGTCATCGCTCCCCCGAGGATTGCCTTGATCGCCTCCTCCGTGTGCTGGCTTGGCGCGAGGTTCAAGACTTTCGCAGCGCTGTTATAGAGCTTCGGCAAATCGTCTTTATCCGAGTAGGTCTCACCCATCTCATCCAGAATGCGCTTAGTCACAGTTTCGAGGAGCGTTCGAGCGATAGTAATCGCCCCCTCAGGATCCGTGTTTCTGCGGGCGATAGCTTTTGTCCAGACCGAATGAACACCTTGCTCGTCGAACGACACCAGCGCATCGGATGCGGACTGATCACTGGGAGCAGAGTTGCGACTTTCAAGATGGTCCAGTAGCCGCGTGAACGCTCCGGAGATAATCTGCCGTCGCTCCGCATATGTGCCCGCCTCGTTCTTAATGAAAGGCCAGAATGCATTGAGGTTGCGATAGGTCCGCACGAAGTCTGGAAGCAGGTTCTGGATAGTCGGGTCTGCCATGAACTCACGGCGCAGATGCTCGTAAACGTGGTTGTCCGGCGAGCCGCCGGTTGCTGACGCGATCAGGATACCCTCCATCATGGCAACCTGTTCGTTCATGGCGCTCGGGATGTCGCTTAGATCAACCATCGCCTGCCCCCTACTCAGGCGATTGGATCATGCGCCTCACCGCCGACCAAGGCATGATGCGGATTGGACTGCCGCAGGCAATTAGTTCTTCTGCCTTCTGATAGCTTCGACTGCGGCGAATACCAAAATCAAAAGGCTCCTCCCCAATCACGACAAGGATAGTCGTCGTCTTGCCAACACCCGCTGTGACCGTTGCCCCCGCCTGTGCAAGCTGGTGGGCTTCGGGCCCATCAGTCGGCGCACCCATGATTGCAATCCGATGTCCGGCAAATGGGCCGCCATCAGCTGCCGCTGGTCGGCTGGAGGATCGCCGCTTTTCGGAACGGTGGCTGATATCGCCCTCGTCCTGCGGTTGGACCATTCCATTTCCGAAGTCGATTGCCCCCCTCGTCGGAATCGCCAGTCGGACCCCGAAGCTGCCTTCGTCATGTTGGTTGGTTCGCCATCCGCCTACGATCTCCGCCGCACAGCGAGCGACGCTCAGGCCAGCGTGCTGCATTCCGGCCGACACTCGTGCGGCTTGCTCCCGCGGCAGATATGCCACCTTCTGCCCCTTTATGGACACCACGACAGCGTTTTCATCATGAGGGTTTTGCGGTTCTCGCGCTATCTCCGCCTCGAAGCGCGCAGAATGTCCATAGCGGCTATGGCCCCGGCAGAGTCCGGCCAGAGTGTCCTGATAGTTGCGCTCGCCGACCGCATCCATAGGAAAAGATCCATCTCGCCAAACTATATGCGGGTGCCGTTGCTTGGACACGGGTTTGTCCTCGAACTGACTCGTCTTTGCGACCGATCTATTGCTACCAAAAAGCCACGACAAAAGGCCGCCCATCCGTCAGAGCCTCCGAATGAGATTTTTGATCCAACTCATGCTGAACTCGATGGCCCATTCAATCTGGGGCCGGGACAGCGACGGCATTTCAGAAGTTCCGGCACCATGTCCGAACGGGTTGCGGACGTGCGTGAAGAACAACTTCAACGACGTGCTCTCCCACGGGGTAATATAGGCATGGGCTTGAGCGGCAAGGTTGTCGATGTAGTTGTGAGCGCCCCTTTCCCCGCCATGGGTCCACGCCTTCTGGTCGGAGATAATCTTGATCGTGCTTTCGAGCGCGCGAGCCGCGTAGAAGGCTGGGTCGCGTCCGTCCGTGTCTCGAAGGTCTAGCGCTTCCTTCATATCTAGATCCACGTTCTTCCAAACAGTACCTGCAACCATCGACCAGAACGGCGTCTCCACTTCCTTCTGAACAAGATCATCAGACGAAATCTGTATGAACCCATTGTGGTAGTTAAGCGGATATCTAGCCTGACGGAAACGGGTGTTTAGCTCCTCTACTGACGCTTGATAGGCAGCCGTCATAGTTTGTCGCAATTTTCGTGCCCCCTCGTCTGGGTCACCGGGCGACCGCGATCCCAAAAGCGACAGACTTGCACTGAGCTTTTCAAAATCAGAAATGGGAGCCGCATTCATGGCGCCTATTTCCTTCTCTCGTCCCCTGAACCCCAACTCTATCAAACTGAGGCGCTCTTTGATGTGGGTGTCGGGCGCTCCTTGAACCGGTGCTGTTAGCCAGTTTTCGCAGACCTTCACAATCGGCCACTTATATGTCCCCAGCCACAACGCTGAGAGCTCCCGCACGCCCAATTCGCGCGAAAGATTATTATGTATTTCGCTCCAGAAAGCGACGCTGAGGGAGTCTTCGTCGCCTTCGCGATATAATGGATAGATGTCTTCCGCGAGGATGCGGAAGGCTTGAATAAGGAGCCGACTATCGCGTTGCTCGAAGGTTGTCCAAAGCGAGGTCTGTTCGTAGCGGCGGGCAAAAATATCTATAAGCATTCAAGACTCTCATGGTCGCAGTCGGCATTTTGCAAGGGACACCTCAAATCTAACGACTACAACACACGGCAAAGGGGCGAAGACTATCTCTTCATAAATCGGCCCGAGCGCCTGCGATTGTCCATTCGGCGCCCCGCGTTCAGGGCGATGTCGCCCCAACTTTGCCCTCAATCATGCGCTGCACTTTCGCGATCATACGCATCCTGCGACACTGGCGGATAGATGATTCTTCGCTGAAAACAGAACTGAGGAGCAACGACCGTCTACATACCGAGGACCCTCATCGTTGGTGAAAAGACCTTTACTGAAGAGCAGTTGCTTCAGGAAGGAAGGGTCCTTGTTGTCCTAGCCGAGCCCGGCGCTGGTAAGACAGAACTACTCAAAGCACTAGCCAGCCTTCTCCAAACAACCCGGGTCAAGGCGAGCATTTTTCGCAATACGCAATATGCTTGGGGTGCTGGTGCGCTCGTCATTGATGCTATGGACGAGGTTGCGAGGATCGACAGTATTGCCACTGACCAGATCATCGCAAAGGCAAGCGACGTTTCTGCTGCCACAGTCATTTTCGCGGGGCGGTCCAGCGAATGGGATCAAGGGCGCACGACATATGTGGAGCAGTGTTTTGGTGTCACGCCAATCGTGGTCTACCTCGAACCATTTACGGAAGACGAACAGCGCCAACTCTTTTGTGCTGAGTTCCCTGATGAGGATTTTGCAGCTTTTGCCGACCAAGTTCGGCGGTTCGAACTTGGTCCTCTGTTAGGCAATCCCCAGTTTCTGCAACTGTTAGGAGCAGCCTATTTAGAAAGCGGGCGCATCTTCACATCGAAGGCCAAGATATTTGCTGACGCTGTAAAACGACTTGCTCATGAAGCAAATGCGGAATTGGGGCGGCAAAAGGCAAGGCCGCCAACGAGCGAGATCGTAGCCCTTGGCGGCGAAATTTTCGCAAAACTCATGCTCTCCGGCGCCACTGGCATCGCGACTGTTGAGCAGTTGGGCGACCGCGACTTTCCCTACATCAATGACTTGTGCCGGAGCGCTGCCCAGTCGACGTTCTTGATCGACACACGATTGCTAAGACCTTCAGATGACACCAACAAGCACGAGCCCATCCATCGAATCGTAGCCGAATACTGTGCTGCCGAGTATCTCGTAAAGCGCATCCAAGATTCGACGGATCGACTTTCGCTAGAGCGCGTATCGGCGATCATCGCGCCGCACCGCGTCACGCGCGACGAACTCCGTGGCATGCTCGGCTGGGTGGCCGCTCTCGGCCGCGAACCGCTACAGTTTGCAGCAATAGGGCTTGACCCATATGCCGTTCTAGCCAATGGCGACCCCAGCCAACTGACTGCTGCGGCGAAGCGCACGCTCCTGCAAAAATTGGACCAACTTGCTGAAAGCGACCCGCTGTTTCGACGCAGCGATGTCTGGCGACGTTTTAACGTCGGGCAGTTCTTCAGCTTGGACTTGTTGGATTGTGTTCGTGATGTCCTGGAAAAAGCAGGCGCATTGCGCAATCTCGTTCTTGAACTACTGGTCGGCGCTGAGGCCGCCTCGCACCTTGTTCCCGAACTCACTGCCCTAATGAGGAATCCAGCAGCATCTAGTGACACACGTAAGCTGTCGCTAGAAGTATTGCTCAGCACTTCCGGATACGACCCTGCGAAAGATTTCGACGATCTGATCATCGAAGGCTCTGCCGAGGCGCTCGAAATAGCCTCTAGAGCGATAACGAAGCGCGGCGTATCAGCTGTTGGCGCACCTCGGGTTAATGCGTTGCTCGCCAAGTTGAGTGATCTTTACTCGGCCCAAAACAAGCGACATCAGGATGGGGTGTCCCGCTACTTTATCGAACGCCTCGTTCGGTCGATTGGCTTAACCGACGTAATGACCCATCTGGACTATCTCGCGGTCGGACTTGATTGCACGTGCTCTGCGAAGCACGAACATCAATGCACATGCCGCAACGGAGCGAGCAAAATTATTGGAAAACTGCTCGACCGATACTTTGACCTTTCTCCCAATGAACATGAGCCCATACGTGTTTGGTCGTGGATCAAATCGCTGCATTTTGAGACAAGCGTGAACGGCGAGCGAAGTGCAGCGGTTAGACACCTCAGGCAGGATCACGAACTGCGGCGGTCGATGCAACAGTTGGCCGTAGACGGAGCCACTGGCAAGAGCGCCTCACATGCGGTGAATCGGCTTTACTCCAGCCATGGTCATTCGGGACTGCAAATGCTCGACGGTGACCCGTCAGCCCTAAGCCAATACGCCTTCGATCATGGACTGATCGACGTGTGGGCAGCGCTCCTATTTGGTCACAATACGTACAGCGGAGCGAAGGGCCCTAATTCTACGCGTGCGCTCCAGAGAAGCCAGAGCAGAGCGTCACCCGGTTTTCTAGCCGCATGGTCTCGAAAGGAGAAACTACGGCGCGATGGAATCAAGGCGCGAAAAATTGGCCGTATTCGTAATAGCGGGAAGTTTACGCAGCGCGAGGCCGCTACGAAAGAACGGAATCGTGCTCACTTGCGTGCGAACATCACGGAGATTGAGGCTGGGCGACACTGGTGGTGGGTGAGGCGATTTGCCCATAGCTATCTTCTGGAACCCGAAGAACTCGGCGATCTGGTCGACGACGCCCAGACTCCGCTAAGGGCTTTGCGGAACTGCTTCGCTATGCTCGACCCCTATGTTCCATCTGTCGAAGCGTTGGGGCGCCGCGAACGACCTGACATTGCGGAAGTACTTCTAGCAGCCTGCATCGTACGCTTTAGAGCTGGTGAAAGTCTCGAGCCTGTAGACCCGCGAATCTTGGCAGCGGCCAAGACAGAGGCATCGTCGTACCCCACCTTTGCCAACGGGGAAGACGAAGCTTTCGAAGCTGCACTCGACGCCGCACTATTCAAACAGCCCTGTTCCGCGGAGTCGTTTGCTAGGAGCTATTTGGAACAACAATTGGCTGCGACCGAGGACGTTCCGGTCAGTGTGTATTGGCTCAATCAGAAATCTGTGTTCCAGCATTTGAGGGCAACACTACCACTCGAATGGCTTGAGCGCTTTCCACAAATGCCTCTTGAAGCCGCTCGGTCGCTGCTAAGCATGGCCGCAAAACACGGGAACCGAGAAGAATTCCTCGCGCTCATTGACCGGCGTCTTGCTGATCGGACAACCGATAGCGGCAACGACACTGACGCCGACAGACGAACAAGAGCGCGCAGAAAATTCTGGCAGCTCAATGCCTTCTTCTATGAAGCACCGGGCAGCAAGGTGGCTTGGAGCGAGTTAAGGACCGATCCAAACACAATCTTCGCTCTAGAGCATCGGATTGGGCATTTTTCCTCGTATGAGGACGATGACCACCCCCAAATGACGGCAGAAAAGGTATTCCAGATCATGGATACCTACGTCGATGTGTGGCCGAAGGTACCGCTACCCAACAGTTGGGGCTCGGATGACCCAGAAGAGGAAACGGCCTATCGTTTCCTGCGCGACTGCATCTGGAAGATCGCCGAAGACACACCAGAGCGACGCGTCCCAGTACTGGATTTGATGATTTCGGATGCAAGATTTTCGGAATTCCGCGACGTCGCGTTGACATTGCGCGCCGAGGCCAGCCGTCAGATGGCGCTTCAGAATTTCCGCGCCCCACATCCGTCTGAGATCAAGGAAATGCTTGACCAGAATCAGGTGGCATCAGTTGAGGATTTGCGCGCCCTGATGGTCGAGGAATTGGGCGAAATGCAGAAATGGCTCGACAATTCGGAAACCGATCCGTTAGCCGCGTTTTATTCTGGCGGTAAGCGGGTCAACGAGAACACAGCGCGAAACCGCATCGTCGACCGCCTGCAAGGCCGAATGACCGCCTTAGGCCTTCATGTAATCATCGAGCACCATATGTCCGGCGGCAACCGGTGCGATATCACAGCATCAGCAACCATCGAACGTGCTAACTGCCTACTCGTAATCGAAGTGAAGGGGCAGTGGCATAAAGAACTGTATGCGGCTGCCTCGGCACAGTTGGACCAGCGCTACGCAACCCATCCCGACGCGGCTGGACAAGGGGTCTATCTCGCACTTTGGTACGGCAATGGAGAGAAGGTCGCGGGTCTTTCCAATCGGTCGGTTCATACAGCTGCCGATCTGAAAGATCAGATTATCTCGACCATGCCTCCGTTGCTGCAAAGCCGGATAGACGTCGTAGTCCTCGACCTCTCTCGCCCTCCGCCTGTGCCCAAGCGGAAGGGCACATCGGCCACACGCGGAACCAAACAAGCGAAGACGACGCGCGACCGGAAGATCAAAGCCTGATCTATTTCTGCTCGAATCAAGTTTACGGCTCGGCATTAGCTTTTTGGTTGGTGTCACCAAAGGGTATACCCTCGCGTGACGTAACAATCGTTGGCGGCCACTACGTAACATCTGGGTTGACATCGACTATTTGTGACAAGGTAGCGTGGTGTTTTGACCTTGAGGTTACGATGGCTCGCATTGGTTACGCCCGCGTCAGCACGACTGACCAAGACCTTGAAACCCAAATCTTTAAGCTGAGGACCGAAGGCTGCGAGGTCGTTCGGTCAGAGAAAGTATCCGGCGCCAGTCGCGAAGGGCGCAGCGAACTGGCCACGGTGCTGGATTTCCTGCGCCCCGGCGACGAGCTAATGGTGACGCGCCTCGACCGCCTCGGTCGATCAACCCGCGATGTACTGAATCTCGTGCACGAATGCGAGCAGAAGGGCGCGGTTGTCACCGTGCTCGATCCGCATGTCTCGACTCGAGGGGAAATGGGACACCTCGTCCTGACTGTGCTGGGTATGGTCGCGCAGATGGAACGGCGCTTCATCAAGGAGCGTCAGCGCGAGGGCATCGAGAAGGCCAAGGCCAACGGCATTTATCGCGGAGCCAAGCCGCGTATTGACCGAGCGGCCATCTTGGACCTGCACGCCAAAGGCACACGAGCGACAGCTATCGCCAAAGAGGTCGGCTGTTCGCGCATGCAAGTTTATCGTGTTCTGAATGGCAAGTAGTTGTGACATTGCCTATTGCCCCGTTCGAGCCTTGCTCTACGGCTCGCCATGCGATTGAGCGGCCAGTAGCGCAAGAAAGTTATCCTATTCGAGGCAGGCTGCGAATCTGATATCCGCCGGTTTCAACCTCGTTCCGGTCACTTCGGTCAATCGTGGCCCGCCCAAAGGCCGCCGTTGAGATTTGTGAGCTGGTCTGCTGCGAACGACGCAGCGAGATATTGGGCCGCTAAAGCCGTTAGCGGTGTTGCCAAAACAATTCAGCGATGGCTTCTTAGATCAGTATTCTGCTTGGTCGTCTTGGGGGGCGCACCATTGATAGCTGAACTCGGTGAAAGAACCTCGGTCTTTCCGATCCACTTTGACGTGCCAGAGCATGTTCTGCCACTCAACACCTTTGTGGAAACGGCCAAACAGACCGCGGCGCTCATTCGCGCCCTCGGCCATGAACTCGCCGGTGGCACACTGGTCTTTCAGGTCGTCGTCATTCCTCCCGCGGAAGGGTCGTTCAAGACCCGGTTAGGCGTTATGGTGATGGCTGGCGCGGTCGCCTTTTGGGCATTTGTCGAGAGCGACATTGGCAAAGCGTTCGTGAAGGGCATCACCCAGCATGAGCCCGCGCATTGGTCTGAGCACCTTGGAGAGACGATCCGCGATGCGGCAATCGACCTGCTCTCGGAAGAAACTCAAGAAGTGGACGAGGAGGCTCTTTGTGCGGCAGCGGCGGAAATGCTGGTTGAGTTGGCAGCCGATTTCTTGCAGGCGCGCACAGACCAACTCCAGTCGAGCGGCATTACTGTCGAACGCTACAGAGACGCCTACGATGCAAGAAACCAATTCTACCAAGCGTGCGAACATACACCCGGCCTCAAGGGCGTCGGCTTTAGCGAGGCGCCGATTTTTCCGGTTCAGCGCGCAGACTTCATCGCACTACAAGTTTCGATCCCTCCAAAGGAAGATGACCCGGAACCTTGGATTGCCGGACTGACCATTCTGAAAGTGACCTCTCCAAACTGGAACCGTGATGACAAATGGAGGCAGTGGAAAGGTCGCGACTCAAAGGGCCGCGACCGATTCTTTCGAATTGACGACGAGCACTTTTGGCTACTGGTTCGGCAGGAGAGGCTGAACCCCCACATCATCGACACCATCAAGGTACAGTGGGCATTCCAGGGTACGCACGAGAACCCGCGCAATGCGAAGGTTCTCCGCGTACTCAAGTTCAACGATGAGCCCTTGGCTGAACCGCTGGGTGATCGTGCCCTCGACGCTATTTTGGGTGCATTCATTCCTCTAGCGGATGACCAACCGGATCTATTCGAGGGTGAATAGTGCCTCCTGAGTTCGTCCGAGTAACGCAGCGAGAAGTTGACGAAGGAGGGGGCGAGTGACCGATATCGACACTTCACTCATTTTGCAGCCCGAAGACCTGCGTCCAGGGGACATTCTCCTATTTCGGTGGAGCGAGCCCGATAGCCTTGCTCGCCGGATTTCGGCGGGTACCGGCAGTCCGTACACGCACGCCGCAATCTACGTTGGCGACGGAATTGTCGCGGAATCCGTATCGCCGCACGGCGTAGTCCAGAATGCTCTCGCCGATGCCATTGAAGAAAGCGAGTGTGTCGGCGTGTTACGCTCGCAACTTGGTTTCAAAGGCGACCGCCCGGCAGCTCTGGCCAGTTTCGTTACATCCGTCATCGCCGAAGGTAAGCCTTTCCATCGACATGCACTGGTCAGTTTCACGGATGAAAGTTGCGAGTTTTTTGACAACGCCCTGGAGCGGGTTCGCGACAACTATGGACAGGTCGCAACCTCTGCCGATCTGGCGGCACGCAGCTACTTCTGTTCGGGCTTCGTTGTAGCTTGCCTACAAGCCGTTGGATTGATCGGCGACAGCGCGCAGGTCGCCTACCCGCCAGCACACTTCTCGCCAGCTCATCTGCACGCTGACCCGACCTTTGGCTGGCTCCTTGGCTTCCTGCTCCCGCCCGGTGGCAGCGTTCCACAAGACGATCCTTTAATGACGGAGGCCACCAGATGGGCCGATATTGAGGAAGAACCGTGGTGGCAGCACCCCTGACCTGCTACAGGGAGGGCCGCCTGATGCCGATGCAATCCCAATCTTTTAGAGGAATGCGAGTTCGTTGGGGGATTGTTGCGCCGAATGTCCGATGCAACCAGACGATGCCGGTTCCACCTAAGAAGATGTTGAGCAGCAGGATGACCCAGCGGTTGGCCGCGCCAAAACTCAACGATGGTCGGAATCATATAGATGAGGCCAGTATAACCAGCCCGGCTATGATTCCGATTGCGTCCACGATCCCCCGCATATGAAACCGCCGGACGACAGGGCCGCCCATGAGGTTCTGTTGGCCCGAGGCTAGATCTGCGGATCCGACAGTCCGGCAAGGACCACGGCGTAAAACACTAAGCAGCCGATCCAAATGAACAGGTATTTCAGCGAGTTTCTGGTGATGGCCCAACGCCGCCAGAAATAGCCGATAGGTGTCAGCAGCACGAACGGCACCATGGTCCGCAGTTGCGGATTGCGCCTGCTGCGATTGAGATTTCGCGCGTCGGCCCACGCCAGCAGCAGTCCGATCCAAAAGCCGAATACAGGAATGACGTCGCCCGGCACGTGCGCGAACGGGTTGTAGAAAACGATTTCTAACGCGCTGAACAGCAGCGGCGAAAAGGCAAGCAGGTAGGCCCATAGGTCGCTGGGCGGGGCGTAGGGCGGCGCATAGCCCGCAGTAGCCTGCTGCGCGCCCATAGGCAGCTGCGGGGCTGTGACGGCAGCCCCAGCGGCCAGCGGCGGCGGCATGCTGCCTGACAGGCTCGCCAGCGGCGTTTGCGAGGCAAGCCGCCATTCATTGCCAAAGTTCGCCGTCCATACCCGTGTTTCGAGCGGCAGCAGCCGGTTGGCGAACATCAATGCCAGATCGCTCTCAGGGATCGGGCCTCGCTGCTGGCCTTCGTCTTCATAGTACCAATCAGTCATGCTTTCTCCCCGCTGCGCCCGCCCAAATCCGGTCGCCGTTTGCCCGTCATAATTTTTGAGGTTGCCGGTTCAACAATCCGGCTTACGGTTTGCCGTTGAGCAAGCTGGGATTTTCCAGAAACTGCTGCAGTTCACGCCTTTGGTGCGATGTCATTGGCATAGGATCACCCGGCTCGAAGGTGACGCGGTTGTCTGGCCTTGTATCGAGCCATTCCTGGACTTTCGCGGTTGGGAATGACACTCGCCCGTCAAACCCACACGCATTGTAGTTGGCGATCAGAATAACGTCGCTGAGACTGCCGCGCTCGCGCAGCATTATGCCGTCGGCCCAGACAAAGTCGTCGTACTTGCTGGGGCCCGTGATGTGAAACAACAAGTCTGCTGCAGGGTTCGAAACAGACCGGTGCGACAGATAGATGACCGGTTCACCGTTGAAAGTGCCTTTTTCCAGAGGCTCGCGTGGCTCAGTACCTTGCCGTGAGTCCAGTGCAACGCAAGTGTCGCTCGGATAGTTGGGCATGTTGGAGTTTGCGCTGGTCGTTAGAGCATACAAAGCTTCGAGTTCGCCGCTGTCCGGGTGTCGGGTGGGCTTTTGAACCTGCTGCTGAGCTTGGACGTCTGCTGCCCCTTGCAGCATTCTTTCGGCAATGTCGGCTGGAACATCCGAGTTGTTCGCAAACCCGCATGTTTGAGAGTTGGCGGCATAAATGAGCCGATAATTGCCGCTTGCCAGCCTCAGGAGGTGCACCTCTTGAAGCTGATAGAACTCTGCCCTGCTGTACGGAGAGGCGTTTTGTTTGTCTGGCATGAAAGCGAGGAAGGCAGCGCGCGCCTGATATGGGTCCGCAATGCTGATCCAGTCGTCGAGTTCGCCGGAAGGGCTGTCAGCCGACAAGCGCTGCCGTAGTTCGGTCATTTGTACGCGTGCCTCACCATAAGGAACGCAATCGCGCGGTTGCGCCGTGGCAACGCTCGACAGGGATAGCCCAATCAAAGCCGTGGCCAGCGCCAGCCATTTCATCCGGCTCTGGTGGCCGATACGGCCCGGGCTGCGCGACCCGAATGCCGGACGAACGTAACGCCCAATCCGCAGGCCCTTACCTTCGAAAGATCGTTCTCTAATCACCCAAAGCCTCCCGTGCAGCTAATCTGCATTTACATACTATAGTTGATAAACTCAACGGCCAGAATCCCCGATTGGTTGTGCATGAACATGCGCAAACTGGTCGGAAGGAATTTTGCGCGCCTGCGCAAGGCGTCCGGCCTATCGCAGGAGCAGGTGGCGGAGCGTGCCAACCTGACCCAGCAGTACATCAGCGGCATCGAGACGGGTAAGCGCAACCCGACGGTCGAGACGCTCTACTACATTGCGCAGGCCTTGAAGGTGAGCCACGTCGAGCTGGTACAGCCGGACGGTCACGACGACTGAGCCTCCGGATACGTTAGCTGGCTGACGCCCGCTCCCATAGATACCAGCAGAGCCTCGACATGCTCGCGCTCGAATTCGTCGCCATCGCAGAAGGCAAGCAAGTACACGGCCTTCTCCTGTCGCTCGGCATCATTACTGGCGGGATATCGGCACAGTCGAAGGAAGAGGTCCCTCTCGGTCTGGCTGACCTCGTCTAGCCGCTCGAGGTCAGCTTGTGCCGGAGCGTGACCGAGCACGACAGCGTCGGTTCTCTTGCTGATCCGACCAAGCTCCGAGTGCGCCACGCAGTGCGCGCACATAACCTGCATCAGGTCCGAAGACACCGGCTCCGTGTTGTCCATCAAGGCCAGTGAGCCAATTTGGGGAGTGGGCTCCACTATAGCCGCCTCGCCCCTCGTCCTGCGCAAGGCAACTAGCGGCATCGCGAGCCACAGGGGCAGCGCCGACGCCGCCTGCAGGAGTCCACGCCGGTCCGTTGTTGCGCCTGCTGCCATCTCAGTATTCCTCGGAGCGCATGACGGTGAGCACTCGCCGCGTCTGCCGCGGGTCGGTAGGGTCAGGTGATCCGGCAGAAAGGTCTAAGTTGTAGCTGTCGATCTTCCAGAAGTAGCGCGCGCCGTCCTGGTCGATAGCGCCGAAGTCATGTTCACCATATGGATCGTTGTCGCTGTCGAATGCCGCGAAGGCCCGAACCGAACGCAACAGCGCCCGGCGCTCGATCTCCGGCAGAGCGGCCACTCCCGCCGTCATCATCACCGTGCCGCCGACGAAACTTGTGCGGAAGGCATCGTTGAGCGCGCGAACCCTTTCCGCCCGAACAAAAGACCCGGCCGCATCGGCAGCCGGGTTTGCATCACGTCCAGTCTGGCGCATCGCCGCCTCCATCAGGCCGATGCCTTGGGGTGCAGCAGCGCGATCTGCTCTGCCTTGCGGGTGAAGGGCGGATAGTCCAGCCAGTCGCGCCAGCTTAGCCGGAAGACCCCCTCGCCGATCACCTCGACGACGCGGGCCTCGAAATAACCATCATCCTTGCCTTCGCGGGCAAGCACCATCGACCCGACCGCGATCTTCGACCAGTCCTCCGGTCGGGTTGCTGCTGGCCGCTCTGGCATCGATTTCTCGGCGTCGGACGGGGCGCTATCGCCGGTACCCTTCTCGCTGGCCTTGGCGGGCCGCGAGATCATCACCGGTCGAGCCTTTAGCGGCTCAGGCAGGTGGTTGAGCAGCCGCTCAAAGGTCTCGCCCTTCACGAAGGGAACGAAGGCTCGGCCACTGGTGAACAGCTTGCCCTTGGGCAGTCGGATGGCGAGGTCGCGTAGCTCGTCGCCCTCCACCGGCAGTGCAGCCATGCCCATCAGCCTTGCGGCGTCCTTGGCCGGGGCGGCGTCCTCGCCGTCGAACCAACTTGCATGGGCCTTTCCGGCGTCGTCACGCCCGAGCAGGATCAAGGCAGGCGCAACAGCGGGCGACAGTGGTGCTAGTGTAAGTTGGGTCATGAGGCATCCCTGAAAAAGAGAAGGGCCCCGTGTGGGGGCCCTATGGTGAACATTCAGATGGTATCGGTTTCGCCGATAGCGCTCGTTTGGCAGCGGTTGCTGCTTGAAACCTGCGATTGCCTTCATGCTCATGCCGCCTACCAACTATGCCCAGCTTGGCAAAATCGCCATCCGAACGCCCTCAGTATATAGGAATCTTTTCCTCTTGTCAAGCAGGCAGTCGTCAAATTGCATAACGGAAACAAGGGGCGACATAGGCCGCCCCTCGCCAGATGTGGCGACTAGCCCACGATTTCCGCTTTGGCTTGCAACAGCTTCGGGACCGACAGTCGATAGTAGCGGCTGCGACCGAGGCCCGACTGTTTAACCGGAACAGTCAGGTCGCCCGTCGGCGTACGCGTCAAACACTCGTGTCGGAGAAGCAAAGGCAGCACCACGCTGTCGACCACGGATGCCGATCCGAACAACGGTATGATCGACTGCCGTTTGAGGTAAACCACCGACATACCCCCTTCTTTCCGGCGAAAGCCATTTTTCGGTTTGATCGACGGTGCCTTACCAGCGGCAAGTAATGGCAGAGCAGTCTCATCGTCGAGAAAATCGAAGAAATCCAGCCAGCGTTGCCGTGCCTCTGAATCATCGCGTTCCAAAGTCTCGACATACTTCCAGAAGAGCTGCCGCATGGTTTCGGTGACACGATCCTGCGAGACGGGCAACGCATTCAGGCGAACGAGAAGACCACCGGTTGCCGCCATGAAGGCAAAATGTTTGACGATGCGGGCGTAACGCGGAGACAGATTCCCGACATCAGCCAGAAAGCTTGCCTCTTTCTCTTCCACCCATTTCGTCCATGATGTTGGACGGTGCTTGGAAAGCACCTTGGCCCAGCGTGGCAGAACCGTTCCATAATTGCAGGCCAAGAAACGCTCAAGTTCAAGGGCAAGGTCTATGGAATTGGCCTTTCCCGCAAAAATGCCGCCCTCCTCCGCCTTTGGAGGATGCAACTCGATAATTCGGGCGGTGTCGCCCTTATCGAAGTCGATCTTTTCTTCCATAAAGAGTTCGATCAGCGGTCTCTCTGCTGACACGAACGGAATAAGAAATTGCGGATTCGGCTTTGGCCTTTCGTTCAAGCGTTTCTTTGTTGATTTCGCCGACGCGTTGAACACCAAGGCCTTCAGTTTTGTCAAAGCCTCCTTCATTGACGTGCTGGCCTTGATATCGCCAAAGCCCAGACATCTGCCGCCGAACGCTGGAAGATTATCTAGGAAAACTCCCATCGTATCCGCGAAATTCTGGAGGTCTTCCTCCTCGGCATGATTGCCCAATGCATGGGCCAGCCGAATGCAGAGGGTCTTACCACTGCCTGACACTTGGGTAATCGAGGCGGTAAACCCTTGTCCGCGACCGATGCGAGCACCGAGAGGGGCAGCTAAACCCAGAATGTAGGAGAAGAGGAGGTAGTCCGATGCCTCCAAAAATGGCTTCACCCCTTCGATGAAGGATGCAACGTCTCCGGCTTGTTGAGGAGCGGTGGCCGCGCGGTGATCAGGGTCGAAGAGTATCCGCACTTTCGACTTTTGCCGCGAATAGGTGGCCGCTACTGTCACAAACTGATCGTCGTGCCATCCGCCATTTCCGGTAATGCGTTCGATCTTGTGGCTGCGGCTCATAAGGAGTCGCTTGAACACCTCTGCGGGGTCATCCGGTAGGATTGCCCCGGCGTTTGCAAAAGCTGTCTTCGCCCGCCCCACTTCGGTCAACGCGCCCCGGGGAACACGGGCATCTCCAACGCCTTCGTTAGTCGGAAATGATACATGCAAGTAACGAACATTATCTTCGCTGATTTGCTCTTTCGTGACGCGAAAGTCGGCAGCCTTTTTTGAACTCATAAGTGCCTCCATGCCCGTGCACACCGTGCACGGCAAAATTGAAACGGGTTGCGAATTGTTTGTGATTTTCGGGAAATGCGACTCGACGTAGGCCTAGTGTTGCCTATTTAGGCTGATGGTCATTCCCGCCTTCCTCGCAGTTGATTGTGCCGCGAGGCTTGGGGAAGACCTCCAGAAAGCAATTGGTGCGAACTTGGATTTTCGCCGCGATTGGTCGTCGCCGACAAATTCGCGGTCAGCCTGAATCGGCCGCTGTCGCAGCGGATGCCAGAGAGGATCAGCCGTCGCGTCCAGCCGTGCACCCCGAGGTTCTGAATCAGCTCGCGACGCTCGGCCGCTTTCAGGCTTTGCATCACGCCAAATGACGCGGGGGCAACTCTCGATTTCTTCAGAAGAGGCTGCTTGAAGGCATAGGATGCCGCTTCGTAGAAATCCTCTGGTGTGCTACCGACGCGCCGGATATCGAGCGGCTTCACGTCCTGCCCATTCAACGGCACTATCGCTTGGACAGCCCCGTTGATTTGCGCAGCACTGGCAGCTGCAACCATCAAGTGAATGTGGAAAGGCTTCCCCGCAGGACGATTGGAAACCGTGTTGTAGACTGTTTCCACCGAGCCGAAGATGATCAGTCCGGGAATGACCATCCGCCTGAACCTCTTTACAAGGTTTTCGACCAGAGGATGATCACGAAGCAGACCAAACTGCCGGAATTCGCCAGCAGGCATGGTCCACCCCTCCGGACGAATGGTCACGAAATGCCAATGCTGCTGGTCAAGATACTCGTCAGCCAAAAAGCCTAACAGATGGCTGCGAAGTTGCCGTGCACATCGTGCACAAAGGCCATTTCGGCAGGGTTCGACCCCCGAGCACTCCCGCATAGGCAGGTGATCGAGACCCAGCATTCGCAATGCGTTGGCTGTTTCACGCTGCTGTCGTTTGATTTTGGAAATCGGATCGAAGTCGGGCAGATGCCTGCGCCATGAGGATCGCGTCATCGCGAATGGCCTCCTTTGTCGCTGGTACTCGTGCGAGTGTTTGCTTGGACGAACGCCAACAAATCTGCAAAGCGGTACGAGACGTAACCGCCAGTCCGAACAAACAGCGGCCCGTTTCCGCTAAGGCGCCAGTGAGCCAGTGTCTTTTCACGTATTTTCAAAAAAGCAGCGGCCTGCTTTGGCCGCAGCAGTTCATCTGGATTGTAGCGGGGTGCCGCACGCTGTACTGATGAGCGGTACTTTTGCGCACTGAGTTTCAGCATGCCTTTCCGCTCGAGAATCTCAATCAGATTGAGAATCGCGTAGTCCATGGATTTGGGTGGCTTGACCATGTTTGGCTCCGAATTGGAGCCGGGTCGAGGAAGGGAGCATACAAAAAGCCGCCCGCCTCAGCCCGACTCTGTTGAGTAAGGACTGGGACGAGACGGCCGTTCGAGCATCCGGAGGCGAGGCGTTTAGCCCCCGCCGTTGACCTTGTTCCCGCTGCTCGGCGAAAATAGAACAAAGTCGCTGTCTCTATGACGAGCTAAGTCGCCATGCACACGTAGAAACGTGACCCGGGGCCCACCGCATGGCCCGGCGCTTCCCTTTACTTGGGAATCGTGTGCTAAAGCTTCAAGTAGAGCTTCGACCTATTTTGCCTGTTTCGTTGAACCTAGGTTGGCCCACCGACCTCTTCGCATTGAGCAGTTAGACCTGAAAGCTGCCGTGCAATCTCGGCGCTTATCGCCTCCGCGGCCGAAAGCAACGCCTGATCAGGACGGTGGACGTACCTCGACGTAACGCCCCGGCCTTTGTGACCTAGCAGGCCCGCAATCGTGCCGTCTGAGTAGCCGAGCCCAGATGCCACCGAGGCGAAAGTGTGTCGGAGAGTGTGCGGAGTTACTCCGTGCAGTTCGGCAGCCTCGAATATCCTACCTGCCTCTTTGCCGACACCCTGATAGGGACCGATGCCCGTTGCACCGGTAAACACGTATGGGCTGCCAGCTTGCCTCGGGTGAGCTTGGAGTTGGTCTACTGCAACCTTGCCGACTGGTCGCACGCTCCGGCCCGATTTGGTGTCGTCGAGCCGGAGACATTGCATGTCTGCATCGAGTTCTGACCACCGTAATCCCGCAATTTCACCGACACGACAGCCGGTGAGACAAAGCAAGCGTATTATCTTGATCGCGAAGGGATGAAAGGCCTTAGCCTTCGCATCGCAGCCCTTTGTCAGAACCGCACCAAGGGTTGCGAGTTCCTTGGAATTGAGAAAGCGCTGTCGCGGTTCGCTGCGGAACCGCCTTACCCGATGTACGGGGTTCCGCTCGATAATTTCTTCCTCGACCGCCCACGTCATGATGCCAGACAAAAGGTCGGCGACGCGTGCAGCTGTAGCTGCCCCACCGGTCACGAGAGCTCGGCCGCGCAGCTTGGTCTTGACAATAGCGGCGGTCTTGCCAACCGTGATGTCTTCGATCAACCGTTTGACTGACTTCGGATCAATCTCGGTGACGAGACTGTCCCCAATGAGAGGTTTGATGTGGCGGCTGATCCTGCCCTTATCAATCTCCAAGGTGGAAGCCTTCTTCGGCCGATTGAATCGAGTGAGGATAGCCCCTGCCTCGGCAGCTTTCATGTACCGGTCGCACAAATCAGAGACCGTCTCCGGAGTCGGTGAGTTCTTTTTCTGATCACGGCGACCGGCCGGATCGTTACCGCTGGCAACTTGCCCGAGAACCCTTAGCGCCTCAGTGCGAGCGAGGTCGACGGTCCAAGGCGCGCCGTACTTGCCGATGGTGAACCACCGCTGGCGGCCGCCATCAGTGTACTTCACGAAGAAAACGGGATGGACGCGCTGTCGCCGCGCACCGAACCCTGCCACACTACCTCTGCCGGTGTCCCAGAGGATGGAATTCGGCTCTAACTTATCTATGTCCGTCTTGGTGATTGGCATTCCAAACTCGCCAATAGCAACAAATTAGCAACAGCTATGGCGGGAACATACAGGAAAGGCAAGGCATCAAAACTAACATTTCTGCAATGATTTCAGCGCTACGTGGATAAGACAGGAACAACCGGGAAGCGCAACTATTTCGTTTACACCGAAGATGTCGGCGGTTCGAGCCCGTCATCGCCCACCATCCTCCCTGCCCAGCACAGCACCAAACGACCTTCGCGGGCACGGCGCGGTGCCGTCGTGACGGCCCGCCAGGCGGCGTCACAGCCTCGCCCTGGTGCTGCGGGGCGTGGCGAGCAGCAGGCTGGTCTCGCTTCCAGTGATCCCCTGGATGAGCCGGATCCGCCTCAGCACGGCGTCGAAATCGGTCAGCGTCGAGGTCGCGAGCTCGACCACGAGGTCCCAGCGCCCATTGGTGGTGTGGATCGTCGAGACCTCGGAAAAGCCGCCAAGCGCCCGCATGACGCGGTCGGCGGCGTGGCCCTCGATCTCGATCAGCATGATGCCGCGCACCGGCTGGTCGACCGCGTCGGCGCGCAGGATCACCGTATATCCCAGGACGTCGCCCGACTTCTCCAGCCGTTCCATGCGCGCACGCACGGTGGCGCGCGAGACGCCGAGATCGACGGCGAGGTCCGAGATGCTGCGCCGCCCCTGGTGCCTGAGCAGCGTCACCAGCCGCTTGTCCAATTCGTCCATCTATTTTCCATTTCGAGCAAGCTTGCTGCCATTTTGCGCAGTCTGCATATCGCTATTGCCAATTCAATGGCTTCATTTTGCCAGATCCGTTCATTCCAATACGGCCTCAATCGACACGGGCGACAACCATGCACTGCAATCTCATAGGAATTCCGCTTCAGGACGGGGCCGGCCGCATGGGCTGCGAGATGGGGCCGAGCGCGCTGCGCACGGCGGGCCTCGCCGCAGCACTGGCCGAACTCGGCCATACGGTCGCCGATCTCGGCACGGTCGTGCCGAAGCCGGTCGAAACAGGCCTGCACGGGAACGCCGCGCTGAAGTCGCTGCCCGAAATCGCCGCCTGGACGGCGGCGATCGCCGAGGCCGCCTATACGGCGAGCGCCGATGCGATGCCCATCTTCCTCGGCGGCGACCATGCGCTGTCTGCCGGCACCCTTTCGGGCGTCGCCCGCCGGGCCGCCGAGACGGGACGCCCGCTGTTCGTGCTGTGGCTCGACGCCCACCCCGACTTCCACACGCTCGACACCACGGCGAGCGGCAACCTGCACGGCGTGCCGCTCGCCTATGCCAGCGGCCTGCCGGGCTTCGAAGGCTATTTCCCCCGCCTGCCCGCGCCGGTCGACCCCAAGCGCGTGTGCACGCTCGGCCTGCGCAGCGTCGACCCGGCCGAGCGCCGGGCGCTCACCGAGGCGGGCGTGACCGTCCACGACATGCGTTCCATCGACGAGCACGGGCTGGCGCCGCTCCTGCGTGCCTTCCTCGAGCGGGTCGCCGCCGAGAACGGGCTCCTGCATGTCAGCCTCGACGTCGATTTCCTCGATCCGGCGATCGCTCCGGCGGTCGGCACCACTGTGCCGGGCGGCGCCACCTTCCGCGAGGCCCATCTCGCCATGGAGATGCTGCACGACAGCGGGCTGGTCACCAGCCTCGACCTCGTGGAGCTGAACCCCTTCCTCGACGAACGCGGACGCACCGCCATATTGATGGTGGACCTCACGGCCAGCCTGATGGGCCGCCGCATCATGGACCGGCCGACCAGGAGCTTCTGATGACCATCGCCAACCTCAACATCGTCCCCTTCGTCAGCGTCGACAACATGATGAAGCTGGTCCTGGAGATCGGCGTCGACCGATTCCTCGGTGAGCTGTCCGCCTATATCGAGGAGGATTTCCGCCGCTGGGAACTGTTCGACAAGACGCCGCGGGTGGCCTCGCACAGCCATGACGGCGTCATAGAGCTGATGCCGACCAGCGACGGACAGCTCTACGGGTTCAAATACGTCAACGGCCACCCGAAGAACATGCGCGAGGGCCTGCAGACGGTGACCGCCTTCGGCGTGCTCGCCGACGTCGGCTCGGGCTACCCGATGCTGCTCACCGAGATGACCATCCTGACGGCGCTTCGCACTGCCGCGACCTCGGCGGTCGCGGCGAAATACCTGGCGCCCAAGGGTTCCGACACGATGGCGATCATCGGCAACGGCGCCCAGTCGGAGTTCCAGGCGCTGGCGTTCAAGAAGCTGCTCGGCATCGACAAGCTGCGGCTCTACGACATCGACATAGAGGCAAGCCGCAAATGCGCGCGCAACCTCGACTGCCTCGGCTTCGACATCAGGATCTGCACCTCGGGCCAGGAAGCGGTCGAAGGCGCGCAGATCATCACCACCGTCACGGCCGACAAGCAGAACGCCACGATCCTCACCGACAACATGGTGGGCACGGGCGTGCACATCAACGCCGTCGGCGGCGACTGCCCCGGCAAGACGGAGCTGCATCGCGACATCCTGCTGCGTTCGGAGATCGTGGTCGAGTATCCGCCGCAGACGCGCAGCGAGGGCGAGATCCAGCAGCTCGAACCGGAGCATCCGGTGACCGAGTTGTGGCGGATCATCGCCGGCAAGGCCGAGGGCCGCGCCAGCGAACGGCAGGTGACGCTGTTCGATTCGGTCGGCTTCGCCATCGAGGACTTTTCGGCGCTGCGCTACGTCCGCGACCAGTTGCGCCACACCAAGCGCTACGAAGAACTCGACCTGCTTGCCGATCCCGACGAGCCGCGCGACCTGTTCGGCATGCTGCTGCGGCAGGCAGCCAAGGAAAAGGCACAGGCTGCAATCGCCTAGCTCTTACGCAGGGTCATTGGCGTTGCGGCTCTCCGCAGTGGATTTTCCGCCGCCGCCAAGCCAAGACTGGCGAAGACCTTGCGCGGTGCATGGAAAAGGCGCTGGCGGCAGTTGACGCCTCGCTCGTTTCTCTGTCCCATCGCGCCGCAATACCAATGGCAGGCGACAGAGGATCAGCGTGGCGAAGCACAGTGAGCGGCAGCAGGAGCGTCACGCGATCGGTGCGGACCTGATCGCCGTGCTCGTGGCTGCGCCCAACGGCAATCCGGTGGTGCTCACCATCAAGGACGCCACCGCCCTGCCCTCGGGGCCTTTCGAGCTCGGGCACCGCTCGCTGCAGTCGGGGCTGCGCGACTGGGTCGAGCAGCAGACCGGCCATCCGCTGGGCTATATCGAACAGCTCTACACCTTCGCCGATCGCGACCGCAGCGGCGAGGATTCGTCGCGCCGGGTGATCTCGATCAGCTATCTCGGGCTCACCCGCGAGGAGCCGTCGCGCGCCACGCCGCAGGGGAGCTGGCGCAACTGGTACGAGTTCTTCCCCTGGGAGGACCACCGCTACGGCGCACCGCCGGTGATCGTCGACGTCATCGAGCCGGCGCTCCGCCGCTGGGGCGACGCCGCCGAACAGGAGGAGAAGCGCCGCAAGCGCTGGCAGCGCGCCGCCGTCTGCTTCGGCTTCGACGAGCGCGGCTGGAACGAGGAGCTGACCTTGCAGCGCTACGAGCTGCTTTACGAGGCGGGGCTTGTCGAAGAGGCGGCGCGGACGAAGGAACCGGCAGCACAACTCGTCCCGGGCCGCGCGATGGACGGCGACCACCGGCGCATCCTCGCCACCGGAATTGCCCGCCTCAGGACCAAGATCAAGTACCGCCCGGTGGTGTTCGAGCTGATGCCGCCTGCGTTTACGCTGCTGCAGCTGCAGCGCGCCGTCGAGGCGCTGGCGGGGGTAACGGTGCACAAGCAGAATTTCCGCCGGCTGATCGAGCAGCAGGACCTGGTCGAGGAGACCGGCCAGATGTCCTCCGAGACCGGCGGCCGGCCGGCGAAGCTGTTCCGCTTCCGCCACGCCGTGCTGGACGAGTTGCCGGCAGCCGGCACCAAATAGCAAAGTTCCGCTTGACAGGTCTTATGCTCATGCTAAGCATATGTCCGGATTATACTCAATCAGAGCATAATAGGGATGACGATGTCTGGCATTTCCCCCTCCGCCGCCGCGCTCTACAGCCGTGTCGAAAAGGTCATTCCCGCCATCGAGTGGCCGGCCTTCGCCGACGACATCGACGCGATCCTGAGGCTGAAACGCGAGCGCAACGCCGTCATCCTGGCGCACAACTACCAGACGCCCGAAATCTTCCACTGCGTGGCCGACATCGTCGGCGACAGCCTGGCGCTGGCCCGCAAGGCGATGGATGTCGAGGCCGACGTGATCGTGCTGGCCGGCGTGCATTTCATGGCCGAGACGGCAAAGCTGCTCAATCCGGGCAAGACGGTGCTGATCCCCGACATGGGCGCCGGCTGCTCGCTGGCCGACTCGATCACGCCTGAGGACGTGCGCCTGATGCGGCAGCGCTATCCTGGCGTGCCGATCGTCACCTACGTCAACACTTCGGCGGCGGTGAAGGCCGAATCCGACATCTGCTGCACCTCGGGCAATGCCAAGGCCGTGGTGGAATCGCTCGGCGTGCCGCGCGTCATCATGCTGCCGGACGAATATCTGGCGCAGAACATCGCCGCCCAGACGGATGTCGAAATCATCGCCTGGAAGGGCCATTGCGAGGTGCACGAGCGCTTCACGCCCGAGGACATCCGCGAGCTGCGCGCCGCCCATCCGGGCGTCACCGTGCTCGCCCACCCCGAATGCCCGCCGGAAGTGGTGGCCGTGGCCGATTTCGCCGGCTCGACGGCGGCGATGTCCGACTATGTCGGCAAGGAGAAGCCGGCCCGCGTGGTGCTGATGACGGAATGCTCGATGAGCGACAACGTCGCCGTCGACCACCCCGACGTCGAGTTCATCCGCCCCTGCAACCTCTGCCCGCACATGAAGCGCATCACGCTCGCCAACATCCGCAGCGCCCTAGAGCAGGTGCGCCACCCTGTGACCATCGAGCCGGAACTCTCGCAGCGCGCGCGGCTCGCCGTCGAGCGGATGCTGGCGGTATGAACACCGACCCGCGCGACCTCGCGGGCCGCCCCGTCATCGTCGGCGCCGGCATCGCCGGGCTGATGACGGCGCTGGAGCTGGCGCCCGAACCTGTGGTGCTGCTGTCTGCTGCGCCGCTCGGCGGCGAGGCGTCCAGCCCGCTGGCCCAGGGCGGGCTGGCGGCCGCTGTGGGCAGCGATGACTCGCCCGAGCTGCACCTCGCCGACACGCTGGCTGCCGGCGACGGCCTCTGCGACGAGGCGGTCGTGCGGCGCATCGTCGAGGCCGCCCCGCAGGCCATCGAAAGGCTGGAGCGTCTCGGCGTCGGCTTCGATCGCGCGCCCGACGGCAGCATCGCGCTAGGCCTGGAAGCCGCGCATAGCCGGCGCCGCATCGTCCATGCCGGCGGCGACGCCACCGGGCGGGAACTGGTGCGCGCGCTTGTGGCTGCAGTGCGCCGCACGCCGTCGATCACGGTGCTGGAAGGCATTGCCGCGCGGCGGCTGATCGTCGAGGACGGCACCATCGCCGGCGTCCTGGCAGCGGATGCCGAAGGGGCGGTCACGCTCGCCACCGGTCGTGTCGTGCTCGCAACCGGCGGCGTCGGCGGCCTGTTCCGCGACACCACCAACCCGCTCGGCTGCTTCGGCCAGGGGCTGGCGCTCGCCGCCCGCGCCGGCGCCGAGCTTGCCGACCTCGAATTCGTGCAGTTCCACCCGACCGCGCTGGACACGCCGGTGCGGCCGATGCGGCTGGTGAGCGAGGCGGTGCGCGGCGAAGGTGCCGTGCTCGTCGACGAGACCGGGCGGCGCTTCCTCGCCGACCTGCAGGGTGCGGAGCTTGGCACGCGCGACGCCGTGGCGCGCGGCGTGTTCCGCCACCTGGGGCGCGGCCACAAGGTGTTCCTCGACACGCGCGCCTGCCTGGGCTCGCGCTTCGCAGCGCGCTTCCCGGCCATCGATGCCTTCTGCCGCGAGGCCGGCATCGACCCGGCACTTGACCCGATCCCGGTTCGTCCCGCCGCGCACTACCACATGGGCGGCGTGGCGGTGGACGGCGAGGGCCGCAGCACCGTGCCGGGCCTGTGGGCCTGCGGCGAGGTGGCATCGACCGGTCTGCATGGCGCCAACCGGCTGGCCAGCAACTCGCTGACCGAAGCCGTGGTCGCCGCCGGCTGGGTGGCCGACGGCATCCGCAACGCACCGTCCCGGCACGTCGCACAGGCCGAGACGGCGCAGGCTCCGGTCCGCCCCGACGCGTCGCTGGTTCGCGGCATCGTCTCGCAAGCGCTCGGCGTGCTGCGCGACGGCGACGGACTGAGGCAGGCCGCAGCTGCCCTGCTGCCGCTCGCCACCGGCGCCGGCGCGGACGCCGACCCGGCGGCGGTGGGACTGGTGATGGCTGTCGCAGCACTCGGCCGCGAGGAAAGCCGCGGCGCGCATTGCCGCACCGACCATCCGACCAGGAGCGGCGTCGCGCGGCGTTCGAAACTCACGCTCGACGCGGCGCTGCAGATCGCCGCCGAACTCGATTTCACCCCGCTGGCCCGGAGCGCCTGACCGATGAATCTCGTCCCCCTGCCCCGGATCATGCTCGAGCCGCTGGTTCGGGCTGCTCTCGTGGAAGATCTTGGCCGCGCCGGCGACATCACCACCGACGCCATCGTACCCGCCGACCTTCAGGCCAATCTGGTGCTGGCGGCACGCCAGCCGGGAGTAGTGGCCGGGCTGGACCTGGCGGTTCTCGCCTTCGGCCTCATCGACCCCGCAATTGTCATTGCGATTTCGAAACCAGACGGCAGCCGCGTCGCGCCCGGCGACGTCATCGCCACGCTGAGCGGCCCGGCCCGAGGCCTGCTGACCGGCGAGCGCGTAGCGCTCAATTTCCTCTCGCATCTCAGCGGCATCGCCACCGCGACCGCCGGCATCGTCGATGCCGTCGCCGGGCACAAGGCGCGCATCGTCTGCACGCGCAAGACCACGCCCGGCCTGCGCGCGCTGGAGAAATACGCCGTGCGCTGCGGCGGCGGCTCCAACCACCGCTTCGGCCTCGACGACGCGGTGCTGATCAAGGACAACCACATCGCAATCGCCGGCGGCGTGCGCCCGGCCATCGAGCGGGCCCGCGCCAATGTCGGCCACCTGGTGAAGATCGAGGTCGAGGTCGACACTCTCGCCCAGTTGGACGAGGTGCTGGCGCTCGGGGTGGATGCGGTGCTGCTCGACAACATGGCGCCCGGGACGCTGACCCAGGCGGTCCAAATGGTCGGCGGGCGGGCCATCATCGAGGCTTCGGGCCGGGTCAATCCCACCACCGCGCCGGCAATCGCCGCCAGCGGCGTCGACCTCATTTCCGTCGGCTGGCTGACGCACAGCGCGCCGATCCTCGATATTGGACTGGACACGGCCGCCTGACCGGGGCAATGGTCCCGCCCCGGTGGGGACGATCTAGGCTATGGAGCGCGCATGAACGCCGATTTGCACCTGAACGCAGCCGCGGAGCCGCTGAACGGGGCACGTCCCCTGTGGAGCCGCGAGGATGCGCAGGCAATCTACGACCTGCCCTTCAACGACCTGATCTTCCGCGCGCAGACCGTCCATCGGGCGAATTTCGATCCCAACCGGGTGCAATTGTCGCGCCTGCTGTCGATCAAGACCGGCGGCTGCCCCGAGGATTGCGGCTATTGCAGCCAGTCGGCGCATCACGAATCCGGCCTCAAGGCCTCCAAGCTGATGGAAGTGCAGCGCGTGCTGGCCGAAGCCAAGAAGGCGAAGGACGCCGGCGCCACCCGCTACTGCATGGGTGCGGCCTGGCGCAGCCCCAAGGAGCGCGACATGGAGGCCGTCGTCGCCATGATCGAGGGCGTCAAGGACCTCGGCATGGAGACCTGCATGACGCTCGGCATGCTCGATCTCGGCCAGGCGCAGCGCCTGAAGCAGGCTGGCCTCGACTACTACAACCACAACATCGACACCTCCGAGCGCTACTACAACGAGATCATCACCACCCGCAGCTTCGCCGACCGGCTGGATACGCTGGCCAATGTCCGCGACAGCGGCATCAAGGTCTGCTGCGGCGGCATCGTCGGCATGGGCGAAGAAAAGGCCGACCGCGTCGACATGCTGGTGACGCTGGCCAACCTGCCCGAGCATCCCGACTCGGTGCCGATCAACATGCTGATCCCGATCGAGGGCACGCCGCTGGGCGAAGCCGAGCCGATCGAGCCGATCGAATTCGTGCGCACCATAGCACTTGCCCGCATCATGATGCCCCAGTCGCATGTGCGCCTGTCGGCCGGACGCACGGCTATGAGCGACGAGATGCAGGCGCTGTGCTTCTTCGCCGGCGCCAACTCGATCTTCGTCGGCGACACGCTGCTGACGGCCGAGAACCCCGAGGAAGACAAGGACAGCGCGCTGTTCCGCCGTCTCGGCATCCAGCCGATGGAGCGGGACGCGGGGTGACCGGCCGGGCCCTGCTCGACCGCTACGAGGCCAGCCTGCGCGGGCTGGCGCGCAAGAGCCGGCTGCGGACGCTGACAGGCCGCGCCGGGCTCGACTTCGCCTCCAACGACTATCTCGGACTGGCAGGCTCGAAGCGCTTGGCCGATGCGGTCGCCGCAGCGCTCGCCAATGGCACGCCGGTCGGCGCCACCGGCTCGCGGCTTTTGCGCGGCAACGACCCCGAGCACGAGGCGCTGGAGGAGAAGGCGGCAAAATTCTTCGGCGCCGAGCGGGCGTTGTTCTTCGGCGGTGGCTATGTTGCCAATTTCGCCGTTCTGACCACGCTGCCGCAGAAGGGCGATCTCGTCGTCCTCGACGAACTGATCCACGCCAGCGCCCATGAGGGCGCACGCGCCGGCCGCGCCGAGGTGGTGGAGGCAAGGCACAACGACGCCGGCGCCGTGGACGACGCCATCGGGAGCTGGCGTGCCAAGGGCGGCATCGGCCGCGCCTGGATCGTCGCCGAGAGCCTCTATTCCATGGACGGCGACCGCGCGCCGCTTGACGAACTTGCGGCGGTGGCCGACCGGCACGAAGCCTTCCTGTTCGTCGACGAGGCGCATGCGACCGGGGTCTACGGCCCCGAGGGTCGCGGACTGGCGCATCATCTCGAGGGCCGCGACAACGTCGTTGTCCTGCACACCTGCGGCAAGGCGCTGGGCGCCTCGGGCGCGCTGGTCACCGCACCCGCCGTGCTGTGCGAGTATCTCGTCAACCGCTGCCGGCCCTTCATCTATGCCACCGCACCCTCGCCGCTGATGGCGGTCGCGGCGGCCGCCGCGCTCGACATCGTCGCCGACGAGCCCGTTCGCCGCGAGCGGCTGGCGAAGCTGGTGGGGCAGGCAGGTTCCAGGGCGGAAACACTGGGCTTCGGCCCGAGCGGCTCGCAGATCCTGCCGATCGTCATCGGCGACAATGCGCGCGCGATGGCCTTGGCCGAGGAGCTGCAGGCGCGCGGCTTCGACGTGCGCGGCATCCGCCCGCCAACCGTGCCCGAGGGTACCGCGCGGCTCAGAATCTCGCTGACGCTGAATGTCGGCGAAGACGATGTTGCGGCACTGTTCGCGGCGCTCGCAGAGGAATGCTCGCGATGACGGCCCAGACGCCCGCAAGGATCGTCGTGACCGGCACCGACACCGGCATCGGCAAGACCGTGTTCGCCGCGGGCCTGACCGCTTTGCTCGACGGCGTCTACTGGAAGCCGGTGCAGTCGGGCATCGAGGAGGAGACCGACAGCGAGATCGTCGTGCGCCTCGCCGGCTTGCCTCGGGATCGGGTCCTGCCGGAAGCCTGGCGACTAAGGGAGCCGTTGTCGCCACACCGCGCCGCCGAACTCGAAGGCGTCGAGATCGATGCCGACGCATTGGCCCTGCCGGCAACCGCGCGGCCGCTGGTCGTCGAAGGTGCAGGCGGGCTAATGGTGCCGGTCAACCGGCGCAGGCTCTACATCGACGTCTTCGCGCGCTGGGCGGCACCCGTCGTGCTCTGCGCCCGCACCGGGCTCGGCACGATCAACCACACGCTCTTGTCCATCGAGGCGTTGCGCAGCCGCTCGATCCCGCTCTTGGGCATTGCCTTCGTCGGCGACGAAATGGGCGATACGCAGCGCACCATCGCCGAGATGGGCAAGGTGCGCGTGCTCGGCCGCCTGCCTCGGCTCGGCCCGCTGACGCCTGAAGCGCTGGCCACGGCCATGCGGACGTCGTTCAATGCCGCCGATTTCCTGGAGGCCCGGCCATGAGCCGTTCCGCCGTCTGGCATCCCTTCACGCAGCACGCCACCGAGCCGGTGCCGCCGATGATCGCGCGCACCGAAGGCGCCTATGTCGAGACGGCCGACGGCAAGCGCATCCTCGATGCGATCTCGTCCTGGTGGGTCGTCACCCACGGCCACAGGCATCCGAAAATCGTCGAGGCGATCCGCACCGCCACCGAAACGCTCGACCAGGTGATCTTCGCCGGCCTCACCCATGAACCGGCGGAAAAGCTGGCATCCGCGCTGGTCGGCATGGCGCCTCCGGGGCTCGACTGGGTGTTCTATTCCGACAGCGGCTCGACCAGCGTCGAGGTGGCGCTGAAGATGGCGCTCGGTTTCCACCGCAACAACGGTCCTGCCCGCTCGCGCATCGTCGTCATGGAGCACAGCTACCACGGCGACACGATCGGCACGATGAGCGTCGGCGCGCGCGGCGTGTTCAACTCGGCCTACGAGCCGCTTCTGTTCGAGGTCGACACCATCCCCTTCCCGGCAGCGGGACGCGAGCAGGAGACGCTCGACCGCTTTGAGGCACTGACGCGCGACGGCAAGGCAGCGGCACTCATCGTCGAGCCGCTGGTGCTCGGCGCCGGCGGCATGCTGATGTATCCGGCCCGGGTGCTGACCGAGCTCAAGCGCATCGCCGAGCGTTCGGGCACCCTGCTCATTGCCGACGAGGTGATGACCGGCTGGGGCCGCACCGGCACGATGTTCGCCTGCGAGCAGGCAGGCATCTCGCCCGACATTCTCTGCACGTCAAAGGGGCTGACCGGCGGCTCTGTGCCGCTGGCGGCGACACTGGCGACCGACGCGGTCTTCCAGGCGCATTTTTCGCAAGATCGCGCCAAAACCTTCTTCCATTCGAGCTCCTACACGGCGAACCCGATCGCCTGCGCCGCAGCGCTCGCCAATGTCGCGCTGTGGCGCGACGAGCCGGTGGCCGAGCGCGTGGCGGCATTGTCCCGGATGCAGGCTGAGAAGGTCGCGCGCTTCCGCAGCGACCCGCGCTTCGAGAACGTGCGCACGGCCGGCACCATCGCAGCACTCGACCTGCGCGTCGGCAAGGCAGGCTATCTGGCGGAAGTCGGTCCGAAGCTGCGCGCGTTCTTCCTCGAGCGCGGCCTGCTGGTCCGGCCGCTCGGCAATGTCATTTATGTGCTGCCGCCCTATTGCGTGACCTGGGGCGAACTCGACCGGCTCTACGATGCCGTCGACGAGGCGGCCGAACTGGCTGGCGGCGCGAGATGAGCCGCACGGCGCGCATCGCCGGCTTCGGCCATCACGTGCCCGGCCGCAAGGTGGCAAACGCCGAGATAGAGGCGAGCCTCGGCCTCGACGCCGGCTGGATCGAGGGCCGCACCGGCATCCGCTCGCGCTACTGGGCCGATCCTCAGGACACGCTGTCCGGACTGGCCGCCACAGCCGGCGGCATGGCGCTGGAAGCGGCAGGCCTTGCGCGCCGCGACATCGGGCTTTTGCTGCTCGCCACCTCGACACCCGACCATCTCTTGCCGCCTAGCGCGCCGCTGGTGGCGCACAGGCTCGGACTGGCCAATGCCGGCGGCGTCGACCTTGCCGGCGCCTGCGCCGGCTTCATCTATGCGCTGACCTTTGCCGACGGTTTCGTGCGGCTGCACAACAAGCCTGCTCTGGTCATCGCCGCCAACATCCTGAGCCGCCGCATCAATCCGGCCGAGCGGGCAAGCGCGGTGCTGTTCGCCGACGCGGCAGGGGCCGTGGTGCTCGCGCCCTCCGGCGCGCCCAGCCAGGGCATCCTGGGCGCGTCGGTCGCCGCCGATGGCGGCGGCTACGGCCTGATCCAGATTCCGGCGGGCGGCAGCAACCGGCCGTTCGCCGACGAACTCGACATCGCCGAGACACGCATGACCATCGCCGACGGGCGCGCGGTGTTCACCAAGGCGGTCGAGATGATGAGCCGCTGTTCGCAGGAAGCACTGGCGGCAGCGGGTGTGACCGCCGCCGACGTCAGCCGCTTCGTGCCGCACCAGGCCAACGCCCGCATCTTCAACGCGGTCGGCAAGTCGCTCGGCATCGCCGACGACAGGATCGTCAAGACCATCGGCGACTACGGCAACTCGTCGGCAGCCACCATCCCGCTGTCGCTGTCGATCGCGCAACGGGCCGAGCCGTTCCGGCGCGGCGACAAGCTGCTGCTGGCTGCGGCAGGCGCCGGCCTCACCGGCGGGGCGCTGGTGCTGGGGATCTAGGGACGCCGCCGCTGCGGCCAATCGGGAGGACTGGAATGCGGAAGATCGTCGCCGGCAAGCTGCACGGCATCCACATCACCGAGGCCAACCTCAATTACCACGGCTCGATCACGCTCGACCCGAACCACTGCGAGGCCGCCGGCATCCTGCCGATGGAATTCGTCGAGATCTGGAACAAGAATTCGGGGGCCCGGATCTCGACCTATGTGATCCTCGGCGAGCGCGGCTCGCGCTGCTGCATCCTCAACGGTGCGGCCGCCCGCACCTGCCAGGCCGGCGACCAGGTGATCATCTGCAATTCGGTCTATGTGAACGAAAGCGAGCTGACGGTGCTCAAGCCGCGCGTGCTGACCTTCGACAAGGACAACCACATCGCCGAGCGCCTGACCTATTCGGTCGAGCGCGACCAGGCCGGCCGCTACGCCTTCTCGATCCTCGACGAAGACAGCGAGCCGCTGCCGATCCCGGCCCTGGTCGGCGCGCGCTAGCGCGCTTCCGCTTTTCTTCGAATCGCGGAAACGCTCTATCTCTTTGTTTTGACGCAATTCCGGACAGAAAACCGCTGCGCACTTTTCCTGGAATTGCGCTAGCCGCTATCCGTCGCCTTGATCGATCGCTGCCGGCCGGCCCTGGGGCCAGCCGGCAAGGCAAACTACCGGCGCTCGATGTGCTCGACGGCCAGGAAGGCCGCCTTGGCTGCGAGCGAAAGCTGCCTGGCCGCCTCGACGCGCACCGGGGTGTAGTAGTGCTCCTCGTGCAGCATGTTGACGGTGCCGACCAGCTTGTCGGCCACGAATACCGGCCAGTTGAGCACCGAACCGCATCCCAGCGACCAGATCGTCTCGTGATCGGGGAAGACCTCGGCGATATCCTTGATGGTGTTGGCGACGAAGGGCTGGCGCTGGACGTGGATGGTGTCGAACCAGTGCGTGCGGTTGATCGGCTTGGTGCCGGAGACCGGATAGGTTTCCGGGTGGCTGGTGTAGGTGCGGCCCGAAAGCTCATTGGCCCAGTCGAGCTTCATGACGGTGAAGAGCTTGGCGCCGACGACCACGTCGGCCAGCGCCTGGAGCGCCTTCCACACGCCCTCGACCTCGGTCGTGGTCGCAAGGGCGGCGTCGAAGGCGGCCAGCGCCTCGGCGAATGCGGTTTCTGTCATGACTTACCTCAGTTTCAAGTCTTGGGAATTCAGGTTTTGGGATGAGACGCACTGAACTCGATCAGTTCGCGCGAATAGGGATTTTCGAGCGCGCCGCGCTTGAGCTGGTCGACGTCGGCGATCTCGACGATGCGGCCGTGGCGCATGACGGCGAGCCGGTCGCAGAGGAAGGAGACGACGGCGAGGTTGTGGGTGACCATCAGATAGGTCAGCCCCTGCTCGCGGCGCAGGCGCTTGAGCAGGTTGAGGATCTCGGCCTGCACCGAGACGTCGAGCGCCGAGGTCGGCTCGTCGAGCAGCAGGAGCTTGGGCTTGAGGATGAGCGCCCGCGCGATCGCCACGCGCTGGCGCTGGCCGCCCGAGAGCTGGTGCGGGAAGCGGAAGCGGAAGCGGCGGTCGAGGCCGACCGAACGCATGACCTCGTCGACGCGCTCGCCATTGTCGGAGATGCCATGGATGGCCAGCGGCTCGCTCAGCGTCGCGTCCACCGTCTTGCGCGGATGCAGCGAGCCGTAGGGGTCCTGGAATACCATCTGGCACTGGCGGGCGAAGCCGCGGTCGATGCCGGGCGTGCGTGCCTGGCCGAATGCGGTGATGGAGCCGGTCCAGCTCTTCGCCATGCCGGCGATGGCCTTGAGCACGGTGGTCTTGCCCGAGCCGCTTTCGCCGACGAGCGCGAAGCTCTCGCCCTCGGCGACCGACAGGCTGATGTCGTGGGTGACCCTCGAATCGCCGTAGGAGATGTCGAGGTTTTCGATCGTAAGCGCGCTCATGTCGAAGCCTCGTCGCGTAGCAAAACAGGCAGCTCCTCGCGATCCTCGTCGAGACGCGGGATCGAGGCGAGCAGGCCGCGCGTATAGGGATGCCTGGCTTTGCGGAGCTCGCCCGCGACGCATTCCTCCACCACCTCGCCGCCGCGCATCACCAGGATGCGGTCGCAATAGGCGGAGACCAGGTCGAGGTCGTGGCTGATCAGGATCAGGCCCATGCCCTTGCGCTTGACCAGCTCGTCGATGATCTCGAGCACCTGCGCCTGCACGGAGACGTCGAGCGCCGAAGTCGGTTCGTCGGCGATCAGAAGGTCCGGCTCGGGGATCAGCATCATGGCGATCATGATGCGCTGGCCCATGCCGCCGGAGACCTCATGCGGGTAGAGCCCGAGCACGCGCTCGGGGTCGTTGATGCGCACCGCCTCCAGCATGGCGAGCGTGCGGCCCTTGATGTCGGCGCGGCCGAGCTTCTGGTGGGTCAGGATCGCCTCGGCGATCTGGTCGCCGATGGTCATGACCGGGTTCAGCGAGAATTTCGGGTCCTGCATGACCATGGAGATGCGGGCGCCGCGGATCGCGCGCATCTGCTTCTCCGACTGGGCAAGCAGGTCGACGCCGTCGAAACGCAGTCTGTCGGCGGTGACGCGGCCGGGGGCACGGATCAGCCGCAGGATCGAGCGGCCGGTCATCGACTTGCCCGAGCCGCTTTCGCCGACGATGCCGAGACGCTCGCGGCCGAGCGTCAGCGACAGGCCCTTGACCACGTCGACGGGGCCGCGCGCCGTGGGAAACGTGACGCGCAGGTTCTCGATTTCAAGCAAGGCGCTCATTGGCGGTCTCCGTGCTTGGGATCGAGGACATCGCGCAGGCCGTCTCCGAGGAAGCAGAAGCCGAGGCTGACGATGACGATGGCGAAGCCGGGCATGGTCGCGACCCACCACTGGTCGAGGATGAAGGAGCGGCCGCGCGAGATCATCGCGCCCCATTCGGGCAGCGGCGGCTGGGCGCCGAGGCCGATGAAGCCGAGGCCGGCGGCGGTCAGGATGATGCCGGCCATGTCGAGCGTGACGCGGATGATCATCGAGGACGTGCACAGCGGCAGGATGTGGTTGACGATGACGCGGAATGAGGAGGCACCCTGCAGCTCGACCGCCGAGACGAACTCGGAGTTGCGGATGGTCAGCGTCTCGGCACGGGCGATGCGCGCATAACCGGGCCAGGTGGCGATGGCGATGGCGATGATGGCGTTCTGGATGCCGGGCCCGAGTGCCGCGACGAAGGCCAGCGCCAGGATCAGCTTCGGCATCGACAGAAAGATGTCGGTGATGCCCATCAGGATACGGTCGGTCCAGCCGCCGAAATAGCCGGCGACTGCGCCGATGATCAGCCCCACCGGGGCAGCAAGGACCGCCACGAGCGCTACGATCATCAGCGTGATGCGCGCGCCGTAGACGACGCGGCTCCAGATGTCGCGGCCGAGTTCATCGGTACCCATCCAGTTCTCCGCGCTCGGCGGCTTGAGCCGCATGCCGAGGTCCTGGGTGAATGGCGAATGCGTGGCGATCCAGGGCGCAAACAACGCAACAAGGATCAGCGTCAGCACGATCAGCGCGCCGACCATGGCCAGGGGATTGCGCATCAGGGCGCGCGAAAGACGATAGCTGCGGCCGAGGCGCGCCTGCAGGCGCGAGGACGGCGAATCGTCGAGAAGCCAGTCGCGGGTGGTCGCCATCAGCGTGCCCTCGGGTCGAGGACGCGGTAGAGCACGTCCGAAATCTTGTTGATGCCGATGAAGACCGCGCCGATGACCAGCGTCGAGCCGAGCACGGCGTTCATGTCGGCGTTGAGCAGCGCCGTCGTCAGATAGTTGCCGATGCCGGGCCAGGAGAAGACGGTCTCGATCATGACCGAGCCTTCGAGCAGGCCGGCATAGGACAGGCCGATGACGGTGATGAGCGGCACGAGGATGGGTCGGAAGGCGTGGCGCCACAGCACCAGCCGCTCGGGCACGCCCTTGACGCGGGCGGTCGTCACATATTCCTGCGCCAGCTGGTCGAGCATGAAGGAGCGCGTCATGCGGGCGATGTAGGCGAGGCTGAAGAAGCCGAGCACGGCCGCAGGCAGTGCGATGTGCGACAAGGCGTTGAAGAAGATGTCGGTCTCGCCGGCGAGCAGGCTGTCGATCAGGATCAGGCCCGTCACCGGGTCGACCATGCCGTCATAGAAGATGTCGAGGCGGCCGGGGCCGCCGACCCATTGCAGCTTGGCGTAGAACAGGGCGAGACCGACGAGGCCGAGCCAGAAGGCCGGAACCGAATAGCCGAGCAGGCCGACGACGCGGATGACCTGGTCGAGCAGGCTGCCCTGGCGGCTCGCGGCATAGACGCCCATCGGCACGCCGAGCAGCACGCCGATGATGATGCCGAGCGTGGCCATCTCCAGCGTGGCCGGGAAGACGCGGGCCAGGTCCTCGGCGACGGGCTTGCCGGTCGACACCGACATGCCGAGATCGCCGGAGAGCACATTGCCGACGTAGCTGAAGAACTGGACGATGAGCGGCTTGTCGAGGCCCATCTCGATGCGGGCGGCCTCATAGACGGCGCGCGGGGCGCGGTCGCCGACCACGGCCAGCACCGGATCGATCGGCACGACGCGGCCGATGAAGAAGGTGATGGCAAGGAGGCCGAGGAAGGTGAAGGCGACGGCGGCCAGGACGCCCAGCACGCCCTTCACCGTTTTCCAGGCGTGCCGCGCATTGCGCGACGAGCCGCCAGGCCCTGTTGGAAGCGCCTGTGCGGCGGAGTCGGTTTCTGATGCCACGCGGTGTCTGTTCCTACCCCAATGGCCGCGCCCAGGATGCGGCACGGATGTTTTCTGTCGAGCAAAATTCCGCTTGGACTATACAAACAATTTTGCTTAGATCAAAAAAATTTTGATGGGAGCAAAATTCATAGTGTCGCCGGAGGCCACGAAAAGCACCGCATCCAGCCAGCCGAAAGTGGGCGCGCTGATCCGCGCGCGCCGCCGCAGGCTCGGGATGACACTGCAGGAATTGTGTGACGCCGCGGGCATTTCCGTGGGTTACCTCAGCCAGGTCGAACGCGACCACGCCACCCCATCGCTGGGCACCCTCGCCCAGATCGCGCGCAGCCTCGACGTGGGTGTGGATTATTTCATCGCGACCCCCTCGGCGGAGGACGGGCTGACCCGCGAAGGCGAGCGGAACCGATTCTCGGTCGACGGCTCATCGATCGTCTACGAGCGCATTGCCGCCGACTTCACCGGCAACGTGCTCTCCTCCTTCATCCTCAACGTTCCGCCCGGCTACCGCTCAGAGACGGTCAGCCACGAGGGCGAGGAAATCCTGTTCATCCTCGAAGGCTCGATCACCCAGCGCCTCGAGAACGAAGAGATGGTGCTTTCGGCCGGCGACAGCCTGCACTTCCGTGGCAATCGCCCGCATTCCTGGTCGAACGACACCGACAAGTTCGCGCGCATGCTCTGGACCGGCACCCTGCCGATGTTCAGGTCGCGCACGGAGCATCCGGCCCTACGCGGTTCAAAGGCCGAGACAAAGACAACGGGAACCAAAAAGGAGAGAAAATGACCAAAATGTTCAGGGCAGCGCTGCTCGCCGCAGCATTGGCGATGCCGATGACGCCGATGGCCAGCCTGGCGGCGACGCCGGCAGACATTCTCGTGGTGGCGCAGAACATCGACGACATCGTCAGCATCGACCCGGCCGAGGCCTACGAGTTCTCGTCGGGCGAATATGTCGCCCAGACCTACGACCGCCTGGTGCAGTACGACGCCTCCGACACCAAGACGCTGGCCGCCGGCCTCGCCAAGGAATGGGCCGTCGACGACGCCAACAAGACCATCACGTTCACGCTGCGCGACGGCGTCAAGTTCGGCTCGGGCAATCCGCTGCGCGCCGAGGACGTGGTCTATTCGTGGAAGCGCGTGGTCACGCTCAACAAGGCGCCTGCCTTCATCCTGACCCAGCTCGGCTGGACGCCCGAAAACTACGACAAGATGGTCACCGCCGAAGGCAACAAGGTGGTGGTGAAGTATGAGGGCGATTTCTCGTCGGCCTTCGTGCTCAACGTGCTCGCCGCCCGCCCGGCTTCGGTCGTCGACGCCGTCACGCTGCAGGCCAACGAAGCCAATGGCGACATGGGCAATGCATGGCTGAAGTCCAATTCGGCCGGTACCGGCCCGTTCGTGCTCAAGGCCTTCCGCCCGGGCGAACTGATCAACCTGACGGCCAATCCCGAATACTTCAACGGCGCGCCGGCCATCAAGGGCGTGATCATCCGTCACGTCGCCGAAGCCGCGACCCAGCAGCTCTTGCTGCAGTCGGGCGACGTCGACATGGCCAAGAACCTGACCTCGGACCAGATCGCCAGCCTCGCGGGCAAGGACAACCTGACCACCGAGACCTATCCGCAGGCGGCCGTGCACTTCCTCTCGTTCAACCAGAAGACCGAGTCGCTGACGCCGCCCGCCGTGTGGGACGCCGCCCGCTACCTGGTCAACTACAAGGGCATGACCGACACCTTCCTCAAGGGCCAGATGCAGACGCACCAGGCATTCTGGCCGTCGGGCTTCCCGGGTTCGCTCGACGAGACGCCCTACAGCTACGATCCGGCCAAGGCCAAGCAGATCCTGGCCGATGCCGGCATCAAGACGCCGATCAAGGTGACGCTCGACGTCATCAACTCGACGCCGTTCACCGATATGGCGCAGTCGCTGCAGGCGAGCTTCGCCGAGGCGGGCATCAACTTCGACATCATCCCGGGCACCGGCTCGCAGGTGATCACCAAGTACCGTGCCCGCACCCACGAGGCGATGTTGCTCTACTGGGGCCCGGACTTCATGGACCCGCATTCCAACGCCAAGGCCTTCGCCTACAACGAAGACAATTCGGACGGAAACTACCAGTCGACCACGACGTGGCGTAACGGCTGGGCCGTGCCGGAGGAGCTGAACAAGGAGACCAAGGCGGCGCTTGCCGAGGCCGACCCGGCCAAGCGCAGCGCGATGTACATCGACCTGCAGAAGAAGGTGCAGGAGAAGTCGCCGATCGTCGTCATGTTCCAGGCCGCGACCCAGGTGGCGCGCGCCAAGAACGTCGAAGGCTACGTCAACGGCGCAACCTCCGACTTCGTCTACTACCGCCTCGTCAAAAAGAACTGACCAGGCAGACAGACCGGGGCCGCCCGCGAGGGCGGCCCTTTCTCTTGATCCCTCGAAAATCGAAGACCCTCGGAAGGCAAGAACTATGTACGAAGAGCGGATGGCGCTGCTGCGCAAGCGCATGGCGGAAACCGGGACCGACCTCGTGATCGTCGGCCCCTCGTCGCACCTGGTGTGGCTCACCGGCATGTCGCCGCATGGCGACGAACGGCCGGTGCTGCTGATCGTGGCGCAGAAGCATGCGGGCTTCCTGATGCCGGCGCTGAACGCCGACAGCCAACGCCCGTTCACCAAGCTGCCGTTCTATCCGTGGACCGACGCCGACGGCCCCAACGAGGCCCTGGCGCAGCTGCTGGCCGATTGCGGCGCCAGGGACGGCAACGTCTCGGTGGCACTCGACGAGACCATGCGCGCCGACTTCGCCCTGCTGGCGCTCGATGCCCTGCCCGGTGCCAAGCGCAGCTTCCTCAACGATACGGTGAGCTTCCTGCGCGGCAAGAAGGACGAAGCCGAGTACGGCTTGCTCAAGATGAACGCCGTGCTCAACGACGGCGCCATGAAGGCCGGCTTTGCCGCCCTCAAGGAAGGCGTGACCGAGCTCGAGGTCGGCCAGGCGATCCGCGACTTCTATGCGGCGAACGGCGCCGAGGCCCAATTCGTCAGCGTCTGCTTCGGCGAGAACGGCGCCTTCCCGCACCATCACACCGGCAGCCGCAAGCTCAAGGCCAACGAGGCGGTGCTGATCGACATCGGCGGCCGCAAGGACGGCTATCCGTCCGACATGACCCGCGTCGGCGTGTTCGGCGACAAGCCCGAAGGCTTCGACGAGGTCCATGCGGTGCTGGAGCGCGCCGTGCAGGCCGCGATCGCCGTGGCCAAGCCCGGCATTCCTGCCAAGGAAGTCGACAAGGCCGCCCGTGACGTCATCACCGCCGCCGGCTACGGCGCGTTCTTCCTGCACCGCACCGGCCACGGGCTCGGCATCGACATCCACGAGCCGCCCTACATCACCGGCACCTCGGAAACCATCCTGCAGGAAGGCAACGTCTTCTCGATCGAGCCGGGCATCTACCTGCAGGGCCGCTTCGGCCTGCGCCTGGAGGAGATCGTGATCCTGCGCGGCAACCGCGCCGAAGTTCTGTCCGAGCTGCCGCGCGAGGCATTCGTGGTCAAGGCCTGAGCCTGACCTGCCCCGACATACGAAAGGGCCGCAGTCGCGGCCCTTTTTTTGTTGGCGTAACGGCTCCCCAGCCTAGACGGCAGCCTCGGCGATTGCCGCAGGCCGGCCTGTTCGACATCCCGGCACCGATGTTATCGTCGGGATCTGGAACCGAACAGGAGGGGAATGTGCGAACTATTCTCTTGGCGGTGGCCGCCCTGGTTGCGGTCGACGCGATTGCCGCGGAACAGACCTTCCCCGCCGACGGCGGCGTGATCCACTTCAACATGCCCTCGGGCAATGTCGGCTGCCAGTACACGCCCGCCGGCGGCTCGGACGTCTACATGCCCGAGGACGGCGGCCCGGAACTCGGCTGCGACCGCATCGAGCCGAGCTACCAGAGGTTCATCCTGGGCAAGGCCGGAAAGGCCAAGCGCTACCAGAATGTCGGCGACACCGGCTGCTGCGACGGGTCGCACACGCTGGAATATGGCAACAGCTGGAAAAAGGGGCCGTTCAGCTGCACATCCGCCAAGGCGGGGCTGAGCTGCGCCCGCAATGACGGCCACGGCTTCTTCATCAGCCGGTCGAAGACCGAAATCCACTGATACGACCGGGCGCCCGGCCAAGCCTTGGCTTCGGGCAAAAGAAAAGCCGGGCAAGCCCGGCTTTTCGACAAGTCACGGCTGGGAAGCGATCAGTTGACCGCGTCCTTGAGACCCTTGCCGGCCGAGAACTTCGGGACCGTACGGGCCGGGATCTTCACTTCCGCACCGGTCTGCGGGTTACGGCCAGTGGACTCTGCACGCTTCGACACGGTGAAATTTCCGAAACCGACAAGCCGGACGTCGCCGCCACCCTTCAGTTCGCTGGTGATGACGGAGAACACGGCATCGACAGCGGACTGCGCGTCGCCCTTGGAGAGCTTGGCAGCCTCGGCGACAGCGGACACTAGTTCGTTCTTGTTCATTGAATTCCCTTCCATGAGAAAACCGGGAGTTAGACTCAGCCGGTAGGAGACGGACTTTAGAAAAAGGTTCTGGCACAACCAAGTCAAAAAGGTCGCAAAAAAGCAGAAAAACCCCGGAATTCCGGGGTTTTTCACATGAAAAAGCCGGGCGAGAGCCCGGCCTTTCCGTTTTCGCATCGCAACCTAAGGTGCGACTAATGCGCGAAGCCTTTGCCGGCGTCTTCGCCAGCGTCGGACTTGGCCGCCGGCACTTCGACCGGCTCGGTCCATTCGATCGGCTCCGGCTGGCGCACCAAGGCGTGCTTGATGACCTCGCCCATGCGGCTGACCGGGATGATCTCCATGCCGCTCTTCACGTTCTCCGGGATCTCCGCCAGGTCCTTGGCGTTCTCTTCCGGGATCAGCACCTTCTTGATGCCGCCGCGAAGCGCCGCAAGCAGCTTCTCCTTCAGACCGCCGATCGGCAGCACGCGGCCGCGCAGCGTGATCTCGCCCGTCATCGCCACGTCGGCCCTGACCGGGATGCCGGTGAGGATCGAGACGATTGCCGTCGCCATCGCGGTACCGGCAGACGGGCCATCCTTCGGCGTCGCACCTTCCGGCACGTGCACGTGGATGTCGCGCTTGTCGAACAGCGGCGGCTCGACGCCGAAGTCGATGGCGCGGCTGCGGACATAGGACGCCGCGGCTGAGATCGACTCCTTCATGACGTCGCGCAGGTTGCCGGTGACGGTCATGCGGCCCTTGCCGGGCATCATGACGCCTTCGATCGTCAGCAACTCGCCGCCGACCTCGGTCCAGGCAAGCCCGGTGACGACGCCGACCTGATCCTCGCCCTCGACCTGGCCGAAGCGATAGCGCGGCACGCCGAGATAGTCATCCAGATTGGCCGGCGTGATCTTCACCGACTTCTTCTTGGTCTTCAGGATCTCGGTCACGGCCTTGCGCCCGAGCTTCATCAGCTCGCGCTCGAGGCTGCGCACGCCCGCCTCGCGGGTGTAGGTCTGGATGACGGCGCGGATCGCCTCCTCCGAGACCGAGAACTCCTTGGGCTGGAGCGCGTGGTCGCGGACCACCTTCGGCATCAGGTGCCGCTTGGCGATCTCGACCTTCTCGTCCTCGGTGTAGCCGGCGATGCGGATGATCTCCATGCGGTCCATCAGGGGCGCAGGGATGTTCAGCGTATTCGCCGTCGTCACGAACATCACGCTCGAGAGGTCGTACTCGACCTCGAGATAGTGGTCCATGAACGTGGCGTTCTGCTCCGGATCGAGCACCTCGAGCAGCGCCGACGACGGATCGCCGCGGAAGTCCTGGCCCATCTTGTCGATCTCGTCGAGCAGGAAGAGCGGATTGGACTTCTTCGCCTTCTTCATCGACTGGATGACCTTGCCGGGCATCGAGCCGATATAGGTGCGGCGGTGGCCGCGGATCTCGGCCTCGTCACGCACGCCGCCGAGCGCCATGCGCACGAACTCGCGGCCGGTGGCCTTGGCGATCGACTTGCCGAGCGAGGTCTTGCCGACGCCGGGCGGTCCGACGAGGCACAGGATCGGGCCCTTGAGCTTCTTCTGGCGGCTCTGCACGGCCAGGTACTCGACGATGCGGTCCTTGACCTTGTCGAGGCCGTAGTGGTCGGTGTCGAGCACGTTCTGGGCGAAGTTCAGGTCCTGCTTGACCT
Organism: Mesorhizobium sp. CC13; assembly: GCF_039907765.1. Classification (NCBI taxonomy): domain Bacteria; kingdom Pseudomonadati; phylum Pseudomonadota; class Alphaproteobacteria; order Hyphomicrobiales; family Phyllobacteriaceae; genus Mesorhizobium; species Mesorhizobium sp. CC13. The sequence continues at coordinate 106,867 of NZ_JARDJI010000008.1, forward strand.
TGGAGTTCTTGCCCCACGGGATCGACAGCAGCCAGTCGAGGTAATTGCGCACGACGGTGGATTCAGCCGACATCGGCGACATCGAACGCAGCTTCTTCAGTTCGGCCTCCGCCTTCTCGCGGGCCTCCTTGGTCAGCTTCGTCTTCTTGATGCGCGCCTCGATCTCGGCGGCCTCGTCGCGGCCATCCTCGCCCTCGCCGAGTTCCTTCTGGATCGCCTTCATCTGTTCGTTGAGGTAGTACTCGCGCTGGGTCTTCTCCATCTGCCGCTTGACGCGGCTGCGGATGCGCTTCTCCACCTGCAGGACGGAGATCTCGGCTTCCATGAAGCCCATCGCCTTTTCGAGACGCTCCTTGACGGAAAGCGTGCCGAGCATCTCCTGCTTCTCGGTGATCTTGATCGCGAGATGCGAGGCGACCGTGTCGGCGAGCTTGGAATAGTCGTCGATCTGGCTGGCGGCACCAACCACTTCCGGCGAGATCTTCTTGTTGAGCTTCACATAGTTTTCGAAGTCGGCGATCACCGAGCGGGCGAGCGCCTCGACCTCGACTTCCTCTTCCTCCGGCTCGCTCAGGACGAGCGCGCGGGCCTCGTGGAAATCGGGCTTGTCGGTGAAGGAGGCAATCCTGGCGCGCGTGGTGCCCTCGACAAGCACCTTGACGGTGCCGTCCGGCAACTTCAGCAACTGCAGCACATTGGCGAGCGTTCCGACGTCGTAGATCGCATCCGGCTCGGGATCGTCGTCCGCCGCGTTCATCTGGGTCGCGAGCAGGATCTGCTTCTCCTGACCCATCACCTCTTCCAGGGCCTTGATCGACTTTTCGCGCCCCACGAAGAGCGGGACGATCATGTGCGGGAACACGACTATGTCGCGCAACGGCAGGACTGCGAAGGTACCTTCGCCGGAAGAGCGGGATATTTTGGCCATTGTCCAACCTTTCATATCGCGACCGCGCGAGCGCCAACCGCGAATCTCATATTAACGACCATGGACGGTTCCGCCTACCGCCGATTACCGCGCGGCATTACAGCACGTAACCCAACCCATCGCCTCTTGTCCGTTAGTTGGAGCTTCGCCGGGTAAACATCAAGACCAAACACGACAGCGTTTGGAAGAGGCGTGGCCGGCGGGGCTCCATACGTGCAAACGGCGCCGCTGGGGCGCCGTTCGCGAGAGCGGAAAAGGCCGATCCGTCAGGCCTCAGGCGCTGACGCTGCCCTTCTTTTCCTTCTGTTCGGCATAGATGTAGAGCGGCCGGGCGTTGCCGGACACCACCTCCTCCGAGATCACCACCTCCTGGACGCCTTCCAGCGCCGGAAGCTCGAACATGGTGTCGAGCAGGATCGCCTCCATGATCGAACGCAGGCCGCGGGCGCCGGTCTTGCGCTCGATGGCGCGCTTGGCGATGGCCGACAGCGCGTTCTCGTGGAAGGTGAGATCCACGTTCTCCATCTCGAACAGGCGCTGGTACTGCTTGACCAGAGCGTTCTTCGGCTCGGTCAGGATCTGGATCAGCGCCGGCTCGTCGAGGTCCTCGAGCGTCGCCAGCACCGGCAGACGGCCGACGAATTCGGGGATCAGGCCAAACTTCAGCAGATCCTCCGGCTCGACCTGGCGGAACAGCTCGCCGGTGCGGCGGTCCTCAGGCGAGGCAACCGTGGCAGCGAAGCCGATCGAGGTCTTGCGGCCGCGGTCGGAGATGATGCGGTCGAGGCCGGCGAAGGCGCCGCCGCAGATGAACAGGATGTTGGCCGTGTCGACCTGCAGGAACTCCTGCTGCGGGTGCTTGCGGCCGCCCTGCGGGGGCACGGAAGCAACCGTGCCTTCCATGATCTTGAGCAGCGCCTGCTGGACGCCCTCGCCCGACACGTCGCGGGTGATCGAGGGGTTGTCCGACTTGCGGCTGATCTTGTCGATCTCGTCGATGTAGACGATGCCGCGCTGGGCGCGCTCGACGTTGTAGTCGGCGGCCTGGAGCAGCTTGAGGATGATGTTCTCGACGTCCTCGCCGACGTAACCGGCTTCGGTCAGCGTCGTGGCGTCGGCCATGGTGAACGGCACGTCGATGATGCGGGCGAGCGTCTGGGCAAGCAGCGTCTTGCCGCAGCCGGTCGGTCCGATCAGCAGGATGTTCGACTTCGCCAGTTCGACGTCGTTGCTCTTCCCGGCGTGAGCCAGGCGCTTGTAGTGGTTGTGGACGGCCACCGACAGCACGCGCTTGGCGTAGGGCTGCCCGATGACGTAGTCGTCCAGTACCTTGAGGATCTCCTGCGGGGTGGGCACGCCTTCGCGCGACTTCACCATCGAGGTCTTGTTCTCCTCGCGGATGATGTCCATGCACAGCTCGACGCACTCGTCGCAGATAAATACGGTCGGACCGGCGATGAGTTTGCGCACCTCATGCTGGCTCTTGCCGCAGAACGAGCAATAGAGCGTGTTCTTGGAGTCGCCGCCGCCGTTGCTGACCTTGCTCATATTGTCCAAGTCCTTTCACTGCCGCCCAGCCGAACGTCTGGCCTGCGGGCGCAAATGCAATCTAACGCCGAACGCCGTCACCGCCATCCCTGGCCGCCGCAACGAGTTCCCTACCAGCACACATTTCAGAAGTCGCTGCAACGATTCGCGGCACCCAGGCACGACGCTAAGCCGTCGAAGCTCAACGCTGCCTTAACGTAGGCCGCCGCGCCGGTCGAGGGAACAGCAAATTGTGTCTGAAATGCCGCAGGACATCCCAAAAATGCGAATTGTGTGCGAACAGCCGTGCCGGAGGGCCAAATCACTGGGCAGACGCACCCTCGACCGCTTCACGGCTCTCGATCACCTTGTCGATCAAACCGAAGTCGCGGGCCTCGTCGGCAGTCATGAAATGGTCGCGGTCGAGCGTCTTTTCAATGGTATCGTAGTCCTTGCCGGTGTGCTTGACATAGACCTCGTTGAGGCGGCGCTTCAGCTTGATGATGTCCTGGGCGTGGCGCTCGATGTCGGACGCCTGGCCCTGGAAGCCGCCGGAGGGCTGGTGCACCATGATGCGGGCGTTGGGCGTGGCGAAGCGCATGTCCTTGTGGCCGGCACAGAGCAGCAGCGAACCCATCGAGGCGGCCTGGCCGATGCAGAGCGTCGAAACCGCCGGCTTGATGAACTGCATGGTGTCGTAGATCGCCATGCCGGAGGTGACCACGCCTCCGGGCGAGTTTATGTAGAGGTTGATCTCTTTCTTCGGGTTCTCGGCCTCGAGGAACAGAAGCTGGGCGCAGACCAGCGTCGCCATGCCGTCCTCGACCGGACCGGTGATGAAGATGATGCGCTCCTTGAGCAGGCGCGAGAAGATGTCATAGGCCCGCTCACCGCGATTGGTCTGCTCGACCACCATCGGAACGAGGTTCATGTATGTTTCGACGGGGTTCTTCATCGACTATCCCTTTATCGAGGTGGGATTCCAGCGCCGGACGGGCAGAATCGGTTCAGAGGCTTTGCCTTGTAAATAGGATGCCGCCTCATCATTGCGCAAGATGCGCAAGCAAGGCTGCATGAACGAGAAAGGCGAGATCGTGGGTGACGCCAAAGACGATGCAACCATTGGTTTCTACGGCCTGGAGGCAGATGCCTACGCATCGCGGAGCGCGCCGGCAGCCGACCGGCTACAGCGTTTCGTCGCGCGACTGCCCGGAGGCGGCACGATCCTCGAGCTCGGCTGCGGCGCCGGCCAGGACAGCGAGGCGATGACGAAGCTCGGCTTCGACGTCACGCCCACCGACGGCACGCCGGAGATGGCGGCTGCGGCTGCCAGACGGCTCGGCCGGCCGGTCAGTGTGCTGCTGTTCGGCGACATCGAAGGGCACCAGCTGTATGACGGCGTCTGGGCCAGTGCCTGCCTGCTGCATGTGCCGCGCACCGACCTGCCGGGCATCCTCGCCAGGATCCAGACCGCGCTGCGCCCGGGCGGCGTGTTCTATGCGAGCTACAAGGCCGGCACGGCGGAAGGCCGCGACCGCTTCGGCCGCTACTACAACTATCCGTCGGCCGAGTGGCTGGCCGCCGCCTACGGCACGACCGGCTGGAAGTCCGTTGAGATCGTCGCGGCGACCGGCGGCGGCTATGACGGGCTGCCGACCGACTGGCTGCACGTCATCGCGACCAAGGCTGCGTAGCGCCGAGGCGCCGAAAGACGACTACAGCCGGATCACATATTCCTTGCGAGTCGTTTCAAGCACTTCCCAGCTGCCCTTGAAGCCGGGCCTGAGCACGAAACTGTCGCCGGCTCGGACGGTGCGGGCATCGCCCCCGTCCTCGGCAATGACGGAGACGCCCGCGAGGATGTGGCAGAACTCCCACTCGTCGTATTCGATACGCCACTTGCCGGGGGTCGATTCCCAGATGCCGGCATAGAGGCCGCCCTCGGCCTCCTCGGCATTCCAGGTGCGGAACCGGGGGTTGCCTGAAATCAGCCGCCCTTCGGCCGGCGCGCCGGTCTCCGGCTCGATGCCGTCGGTCTCGATCTTCAGAAATCTCGGCAAGTCCACCCCCGAACGCAAATGGCCCCGGCGTGGAGCCGGGGCCACTGTCGCACGGCCGATCAGACCTTGGCCAGTGCCTGCTCGAGGTCGGCCACGATGTCGCCGACATCCTCGATGCCCACCGACAGGCGGACGACGTCGGGGCCGGCGCCCGCGGCCACCTTCTGCTCGGCGGAGAGCTGGCGGTGGGTGGTCGAGGCCGGGTGGATGACCAGCGACTTGGTGTCGCCGACATTGGCGAGGTGCGAGAAGAGCTCCAGCGATTCCACGAACTTGACGCCGGCTGCGTAGCCGCCCTTGAGGCCGAAGGTGAAGACCGCGCCAGCACCGTTGGGCGAGTATTTCTTCATCAGCGCGTGGTTCTTGTCGCCCTTGAGGCCGGGATAGGAGACCCAGGCGACCTTGGGGTGTTCGGACAGCCAGCCGGCGACGGTAAGCGCGTTGTCGCAGTGACGCTGCATGCGCAGCGGCAACGTCTCGAGGCCGGTCAGGATCAGGAACGAGTTGAACGGCGAAATCGCCGGGCCGAAGTCGCGCAGGCCGAGCACACGCGCGGCAATGGCGAAGGCGAAGTTGCCGAAGGTCTCGTGCAGGACGATGCCGCCATATTCAGGGCGCGGCTCCGACAGCATCGGATACTTGCCCGACTTCGACCAGTCGAAGGTGCCGCCGTCGACGATGGCGCCGCCGATCGAATTGCCGTGGCCGCCGATGAACTTGGTCAAAGAGTGGACGACGATGTCGGCACCGTGCTCGATCGGGCGGATGAGGTAGGGGCTGGCCAGCGTGTTGTCGACGATCAGCGGCAGGCCGTGCCTGCGGGCAATGTCGCCGACCTTCTCGATGTCGACGAAGGTGCCGCCGGGATTGGCCAGGCTCTCGATGAAGATCGCCTTGGTGTTGCCGTCGATGTGCTTCTCGAAGCTCGAGATGTCGTTGGTATCGGCCCAGCGGACCTCCCAGCCGAAATTCTTGAAGGCATGGCCGAACTGGTTGATCGAGCCGCCATAAAGCTTGTTCGCAGCGACGAAATTGTCGCCGGGGCGCATGAGATTGTGGAACACGAGCAGCTGCGCGGCATGGCCCGAGGCGGTGGCGAGCGCCGCCGTGCCGCCTTCGAGGGCCGCGACGCGCTCCTCCAGCACCGCCTGCGTCGGGTTCATGATGCGGGTGTAGATGTTGCCGAAGGCCTTCAGCCCGAACAGCGAGGCGGCGTGGTCGGTGTCGTCGAAGACATAGGACGTGGTCTGGTAGATGGGCGTGGCGCGGGCGCCGGTGGCCGGGTCAGGCTTGGCGCCGGCATGGACGGCGAGCGTGTTAAAGCCCGGTGTGCGTTGGGACATTTTTCTCTCCAAGGATCAGGTCCATCGAAATCGGTGGCTATCTTTGGCCAAGGGCGGGGCCTAATGCAAAGACGAAAATTTCGGGCCTGCCAGACTTCGGCGGACGAAAATTCCATGACCGATGCAGGCGGCCCCTCCGGATGCGATTATTTTGCCCGGATGCCGAAACTCTGGAAGCCCTGGCGCATCACCGGCCGCTTCGACGAGAGCACGCCTGAATTGACGCCCGTCCAGCCGATCTCACCGGCAAGGCGGGCATATTCGATCTTGGGGCAGCGGTTCATGACCACCTTGATGCCGGCCGCCTCGGCGCGAGCGGCGGCCTCGTCGTGCCGCACCGTCAGCTGCATCCAGATGACCTTCGGCAGGGGTTCCAGCTTCAGCACGTCCTCGACGATCGCAGGGACGGCGGCTGAGGCGCGGAAGACGTCGACCATGTCGATGGCGACGGGAATGTCGGCCAGGCTGGCATAGGTCGTGCGGCCGAGGATCGCCTTGCCGGCATGGCCCGGGTTGACGGGGAAAACCTCGTAGCCCTTGCCGATCAGGTACTTCATGACGAAGTAGCTCGGCCTGACGTCGTTGGCGGAGGCTCCGACGACCGCGATCGTCCGGACCGCATCCAGGATGCCGGCGATGTAGCCGTCGTCATAGGCGTCGTGGTTCATGGCTCGTCCCCGTTCGAACGTCCGGGATAGCGCCTTCCGAAAGAAGGCGCAAACCGAGGATCGCCGCGACCGTCCGGACTGCCTGGAGGGGCGGACAAGGGCTCAGGGCAGCGAGATGCTGCCGTCCTCGGCAATGGGAAAGTCGGGATTGTGCGCAACCTCCCAGAGATACCCCTCCGTGTCGGCGAAATAGCCGTACCAGCCGCCCCAGAAAGCACGCTGCGCCGGCTTGACGATCCGCCCTCCTGCCCGCTCGGCATTGGCCAGCACCTCGTCCACTTCCGCCTCGGTGCGCGTGTTGTAGGCAAGCGAGACACCGGAAAAGCCGGCCTTGCCGGCGGCAACGCCGGCATCGGCTGCGAGCTGATCGCGCCCCCAGAGGCCCAGGACCAGGCAGCCCATCTGGAAGAACGCCACGCCTTCGGTGATGGCCTGGTTCCGCTTCAGCCCCATCGCCTCGTAGAAGCGCACGGCGCGATCGAGATCTTCGACGCCGAGGGTGACGAGCGAAATCCGCGCTTCCAAGCTATTCTCCCTTCCACTCCGGTTCGCGCTTCTCGATGAAGGCGCCGATGCCCTCCTCCGCATCCCTGGCCAGCATGTTCTCCACCATTATGCGCGCGGCGTGGCCGTAGGCTTCGGCCAGCCCCATCTCGGCCTGGGCATAGAATGCCTCCTTGCCGATCTTGAGCGTCAAAGGCGATTTCGAAACAATGGTCTGGGCGTATTTTCCGACAATCTGATTCAGGTACTCCCGGGGCACGACGCGGTTGACCAATCCGAAGTCGCGCGCGGTGATCGCATCGATCGTCTCGCCGGTGAGCAGCATTTCCATCGCCTGCTTGCGCGAGACGTTGCGCGACAACGCCACCATCGGCGTCGAGCAGAACAGGCCGATGTTGACGCCCGGCGTCGAAAAGCTGGACTGGTCGGAGGCGATGGCGAGGTCGCAACTGGCGACCAGCTGCAGGCCGGCGGCCATGGCGACCCCGTCGACCTCGGCGATCACCGGCTTCGGATGCCGGACGATCGCCTGCATCAGGGCCGAACAGCGCGACATCGTGAGTTCGAAGAAGCCGCGGCCCCGGTCGGCGTCAGTGCGGTGCGCGGTCATTTCCTTGAGGTCGTGGCCGGCGCAGAACAGCTTGCCCGACGCGGCCAGGACGATGACGCGCACGGCCGCGTCGTCGCGGGCGGCGTCGAGCCGTTCCTGAAGGGCCGCCATCGTGTCCAGGGACAGCGCGTTGGCGGGAGGATTGGCCAGCACCAGGCGCAGGACGCCCTTGTCGAAAGCGGACAGGACCGGCCCCTCCGAGACGCCGCGCTTCATGGTGACGATTTCTGCCATTCCTGTCTCCAACGGGTGCGCCAGCGGAGAATCGCCGGCTTCGACCAAAGCCATATACGCCTGGGCTTGATCCGCGGTTCCCAATCGTGCCTTGCTGGCGCCCGATCGAGGCGCATGCCGTGGGACCATGATGATGCCGGAACCGCAGTTTCCGGAAATTGGGATGGAATTGCAATGCCGGAACAGAATGGACTGAAGCCGATGCTGGATGCGAGGCAGGTCGACGAGCTGCTCAGACGCGTCTACCCGCAGCTCAACGAGCACTACGACTTCTACCAGACGGTCGAGGTCTTTCCAGGCGGCTGCACGGTGCGGCTGAACGCCGACGAACGGCACCTGAGGCCCGGCGGAACGGTCTCCGGCCCTTCCCTGTTCACGCTGGCCGACATCGGCGGCTACGTCTGCGCGCTGAGCCATGCCGGGCCGGACGCGTTGTCGGTGACCACCAACCTCAACATCAACTTCATGCGCAAGGCCGAGGCCGGACCGATCGACGGCCATTGCCGCATCCTCAAGCTCGGCAAGAGCCTGATGGTGTTCGACATCGACATAGTCGCGGGCCCCGATCGGCATACGGTGGCGCATGCGACCGGCACCTATTCGATCCCGCCGAGACGACCACGCTAGCAAGAACTGGAAACCACCCAGTCAGTGTGTATATATCTACACATCGAGCAACCCAGATGGAACGAGACGGCCGGAAGATCATCAAGCGGCTCAAAGAAGAAGGGTTCGAGCTCATCTCAGTGCGCGGCTCTCACCACAAGTTCCGGAAGGGCGACGTCGTCCTCGTCGTTCCCCATCCGGAGAGGGACTTGCCGACCGGGACGGCGAGGGCAATTGCCAAGCAGGCAGGCTGGATCAAGTAGGCAGCGAGGAGATTGACCATGAGAAGCTATCTCGCACTCGTCGAGAAGGAGGCCGAGAGCGCATTCGGCGTACGCTTTCCCGATCTTCCCGGGTGCTTTTCGGCCGCGGACGACCAGGAAAGGATCGTACCGAATGCCGTGGAGGCGCTGCAGCTCTGGGCGGAGGACATGCCGCTCCCCTCTCCTTCGTCGCATGCCAGCATCCTGGCCCTGCCTGACGTGAAGGAGGCCCTTGCGTCCGGTGGCTTTCTTGTGGCGGTTCCCCTGATCGACAACGACAGCGCCGTCGTACGTGCAAACGTCACCTTCGAACGCGGCGTTCTGCGCGCGATCGATGCCGCCGCGCGCGAGCGCGGGATCACGAGATCGGCATTTCTGGCGAGTGCCGCGCGCCGGGAGATAGAGTCCAAACATTAGGAATCACGAGCAAATCGCCGACAGGCGGCGACCGGCATGTGCGGTAAAATATTACCACAATAACAAGTTATTGTTTTCGCTATATTTTTCGGCACAGTGGCCGGATGTTGGCGCTTGACGCGACCGAAACCCTCGCCTATAAGCCCATTCGAAACAGCGGCCCGCAATGGCCGCCGTTTTGTTATTGGCGCGCGGCTCCGGCTTGTCGCCAATGAAAGCAACAAGAAACGCCTTCTCCGGAAGGTCCCAAACGAAAGCATGTAACCATGGCAACCTTTTCGCAGAAGCCTGCGGACGTGGTGAAGAAGTGGGTGCTGATCGACGCCGAGGGTCTCGTCGTCGGCCGTCTCGCCTCGCTCGTCGCCAACATCCTCCGCGGCAAGAACAAGCCCACCTTCACGCCCCACGTCGACGACGGTGACAATGTCATCATCATCAACGCCGACAAGGTCGTGTTCACCGGCAAGAAGTACACCGACAAGGTGTATTACTGGCACACCGGCCACCCCGGCGGCATCAAGGAGCGCACCGCTCGCCAGCTGATCGAAGGCCGTTTCCCCGAGCGCGTGCTCGAGAAGGCCGTCGAGCGCATGATCCCGCGCGGCCCGCTCGGCCGTCGCCAGATGAAGAATCTCCGCGTCTATGCAGGCGCCGAACATCCGCATGTCGCCCAGCAGCCTGTGACGCTCGACGTCGGCGCGCTGAACGCGAAGAACAAGAGGGCTTGATAATGGCTGATCTTTCCTCGCTCGCAGAGCTCGGCACCGTCGCCGCCGTCCAGCCGGCTGCTCCGGTCCACGTCCAGAAGCTCGACAAGAGCGGCCGCGCCTATGCCACCGGCAAGCGCAAGGACGCCATCGCCCGCGTCTGGGTCAAGCCCGGCTCCGGCAAGATCATCGTCAACGACAAGGAATTCGGCGCCTATTTCGCCCGTCCGGTCCTGCAGATGATCCTGAACCAGCCGATCGTCGCAGCCAACCGCGTCGGCCAGTACGACATCATCGCCACCGTCGTCGGCGGCGGTCTGTCGGGCCAGGCCGGTGCCGTTCGTCACGGCATCTCGAAGGCGCTGACCTACTACGAGCCGGCGCTGCGCGGCGTGCTCAAGAAGGGCGGCTTCCTGACCCGCGACAGCCGTACCGTCGAGCGTAAGAAGTACGGCAAGGCCAAGGCCCGCCGTTCGTTCCAGTTCTCGAAGCGCTAAGCTTCCGGGAAATTGCAGTTTCGGAAAGGCCGCCTTCGGGCGGCCTTTTTCTTTGTTGCAATTTTCTTTGATGCGGTCGCGCCGAACTCAATTGGTCGGCTGCACCGGAACGCCAGCGGTGCCCTGCCCCGCGGCAGACGCCACGGCCTCGTTCGCGTCGGCATAGGGCACCCGGTAGCCGTTGGCCGCCAGCCAGTCGATGGCGGCACGCGGCTCGTCGGTCTGGATCATGGTCGCGCCACGGTCCGCCCAGAAGCCGAACACCTCACCGGGAAAACCTGCCGCCACGGCGAGCTCGTCGCCGCGTCCGCCGGCAAGATAGCCGCCCGGCTTGTTGACGATGGCGTGGGTGTCGACCCAGATGTGCCAGTTGCCGCGCACCGCGGCCGCCCTCACCCGCGCCGAGAACAGCGGGCCGCCGTTGTCCGTCATCTTCTCTGCGTCGCCGCGCCAGGCGATCATCTCCACTGCACGCGCGGCGAAGGCCTTCCCGGCCGCTTCGACGAAGGCGGGATCGCGCACGGCGTCGTCGGCCATGATCGGCATGAACTGGATGCCGCCGCCCAGGCGCGCCATCGTCGCCTTGACCGTGGCGAGGCGCTCGGCGTTCCACAGGTTCGCCTTGACGACAACCTGCGCTTCCATGCCCATGGCGCGCCCCAGCGCCACCATATCGACGAGATCGGCGGTCTCCAGCTTGTTGTCGAGGTTGACGAGGATCCTGTCCTTGGCGACGGCGAGCAATTCGCGCAGCGTCGGAACCGGCTCGGACGTCACCTCGCCGGTGCCTTCGACGACGAGGCGGCACTGCCGCAGCTCGTCCATGGTGCGCGCAACGACCTCGCCCTTGCAGTTCGTGGTCCGGTCGAGCCAGCTGTCATGCATGACCACCAGTTCGCCGTCCCTGGACCTGCGGATGTCGATCTCGACCATTTCGGCGCCGGCGGCGATGGCATCGCGCAGGGCGGCAAGCGAATTTTCGGCAAAGCGCCTCTTGCCGTCCTGCAACCCGCCTGCCCTGTGGGCCACGACCATCACATGGTCGCGCCATTGGTTGGCGTTGCCGAAGCGCTCCAGTATCTGCTCGGAGCGCGAGCCCGCCTGTGCCTCGAGGCCGAGGCCCAACAACAACGAAAGCGCGCCGGCCAGAACCGCTCGCATGGGAATCGCTCCGTGCCCGTGGATGCCGGCTAGCTCCTAGGCAACGGCGATGACAGGGGCGTGAAGCGCACATGACAGGGCTATGAAGGCCGCCGTCATACGGGTTTCGCCATGGGGCTGGCATGTTCAGCCCGGCTTCTGTAGTTCTTGCGCCCTCGAATTGCGAAAGACCGGATAGGAGACTACGCATGCCCGCTTCGTCGATCGATCACGCCTTCACCGCGCGGAACTCCAAGGGCCGTTCGGGTGATCCGACCTATGCGGGCGCGTTGTCCTTCATGCGGCGGAGATATTCGAAGAACGTCACGGGGGCAGACGCCGTCATCTGGGGCATCCCCTTCGACGCGGCCGTGACCAACCGTCCCGGCGCGCGCTTCGGCCCGCAGGCCATACGTCGCGCCTCGGCCATCTTCGACTGCGACCCGCAATATCCGTTCCAGCGCGACCTGTTCGACGACCTCGCGGTGGTCGACTACGGCGACTGCCTGCTCGACAGCGGCAACCACCAGAAGACGCCGGCCGCGATCGAACGGGAAGCCGCGAAGATCCTGAAGTCGGGCGCCTTCCTACTCACCCTCGGCGGCGACCATTTCGTCACCTGGCCGGTGCTCAAGGCGCATGCGGCGATCCACGGGCCGATGGCGCTGGTGCAGTTCGACGCCCACCAGGACACGTGGCCGGACGACGGCAAGCGCATCGACCACGGCTCGTTCGTGGCGCGCGCGGTCAAGGACGGCATCATCGACCCCGATCGCTCGATCCAGATCGGCATCCGGACGCACGCGCCCGACGACTGCGGCATCAAGATCCTCTACGGCCACGAGGTCGAGGAGATGCGCGCCGCCGACATCGCCTATGCGATCGTCGAGCGCACCGGCGGCCGCAAGACCTACGTTACCTTCGACATCGACTGCCTCGACCCGGCCTATGCGCCCGGAACCGGCACGCCGGTGGCGGGCGGCCCGTCGTCAGCCAAGATCCTTTCGGTGCTGCGCCAGATGAACCAGATCGACATCGTCGGCGCCGACATCGTCGAGGTTGCGCCGGCCTACGACCATGCCGATATCACGGCGATCGCCGGCTCGACGGTCGCCATGCACTATCTCGGCCTGCTGGCCGAACGAAAGGCGCGCGGGAATGGCTGAGACGACGATTCAAGGACTTTCGAGCCAGAGTCCGAATTTGGCCACAAGCCTCTGACACTGCTTATTTTTCGACGGAACGACAGGCACATGAAACCGAAAATCTTCATCGACGGCGAGCACGGCACCACCGGTCTGCAGATCAGGTCGCTGCTCGCAGGGCGACACGACATCGAGGTGATTTCGGTGCCTGTCGAGCGCCGCAAGGACCTGGCGGCGCGCAAGGAGTTCCTCAACGCCGCCGACGTGGCGATCCTGTGCCTGCCCGACGACGCGGCGAAGGAGAGCGTGGCGCTCATCGAAAACGACACGACGCGGGTGATCGACGCCTCGACGGCGCATCGCGTGGCCGAAGGCTGGACCTACGGCTTCCCGGAGATGGACGAGGCGCAGACGAAGGCGATCGCCGCCTCGAAGCGCGTGGCCAACCCCGGCTGCTGGCCCCAGGGCCCGATCGCCGGCCTGCGTCCGCTCATCACCGCCGGCCTGCTGCCGGCCGACTTCCCGGTCACCATCAACGGCATCTCCGGCTACTCCGGCGGCGGCCGGCAGATGATCGAGGATTACGAAGCCCAGGGCGAGAATTCGCCGGAATTCCTGCCCTACGGGCTGATGCTCAAGCACAAGCACGTGGCAGAGCTGCGCGCCTACGCCAAGCTCGCGCACGACCCGATCATGCAGCCGGCCGTCGGCAACTTCGCCCAGGGCATGATCACCATCGTGCCGCTGCAGCTCGGCCGCCTCGCCAAGGTGCCGACCGGCAGGGATTTGCACGCCGTGCTCGCCGACCACTATACCGGCCTGAAGGGCGGCGTGGTCGAGGTCGCCCCGCTCATCGACTTCGAGCGCAGCGGCGACATCCAGCCCGAGATGTATAACGGCACCAACAAGATGAAACTCTATGTCAGCGCCAACGACAGCCGCGCGCAGGCACTGCTGATCGCCGTCTACGACAATCTCGGCAAGGGAGCGTCGGGTGCGGCGGTGCAGAACCTCGACCTGATGCTCGGGCTGCATCACTGAATGGACCAGGCGGTCTTTCCGTCTCACTGGAACGTCGCCGACCCTGAGTTCATTGCAGAAACGTTCTCCAGCCGTATCTGGAAGGTGCGGCTGGCAGACGGAGGCCCGGCGATCGTCAAGGCGCTGAAGCCGTTCGACGACGTGGCCGACGAGCTGCGCGGCGCACATTATCTCGGCTGGCGCGACGGCGTGTGCGCCGTGAGGCTGCTCGGTCTCGAGGGGCGGCAGATGCTGCTCGAATATGCCGGCGACCGGCTGCTCACCGATGAGCTGAACGAGCAAGGCGACCGCCACGCCACCGACATCGCCAACGAGGTGCTGGCGCGGCTGTTCTCGCCGTCGGATACCCTTCCTCCCGCCGGCCTGCAGCCGCTCAGGCTGCGTTACGAAAGCCTGTTCAAGAAGGCACGGGCCGATCGCGACGCCGGCGTGGACAGCCTCTATGTCGAGGTTGCCGTGATTGCCGAGCGCCTGCTGTCAAATCCGTATGAGTTGCGCGTGCTCCATGGCGACCTGCACCACGACAACATCCTGCTCGGCGCGCGCGGCTGGCTGGTCATCGACCCCAAGGGCATTCTGGGCGACCCGGCTTTCGACGCGGCGAACCTGTTCTATAACCCGCTCCACCGCCACGACCTCAGCCTGAACCCGGAGCGCATCGCCTACATGGCGGAGAGCTTTGCCAGGACGCTCGGGCAGCGCCCGGACGCCATTCTCGACCACGCCATCGCCTGGGGCTGCCTGTCGTCGTCCTGGCATGCCGAGGACAGGAACGTCGCAGACGAGGCGAGCGAACTCGCCGTCGTGGCGGCGATCCGCGACGTGCGGGCTAGCTTCTGACCTCGACCTCGTTGTCCAGCGGATAGGCACCCTTGGTCGCGCGCCAGTGGGCGGTGGCGAAGATCAGCACGAACAATGCAAAGGCCTGGTGCAGCAGCGCCCAGTGCATCTGCGCCTGCGCCAGCAAGGTGCCTATCCCGATCGCCGCCTGCACGAGGATCAGCAGCGCCAGAACCCAGGCGCGGCGCGCGTGCGTCGTCCTCGGCGCAATACGCACGGTCGAAAACACGTGCCAGAGAGAGACCGCAAGCAGCGTGTAGGCGAACATGCGGTGGACGAACTGCACCGTCTTCGGGCTTTCGAAGAAGTTGCGCCAGACCGGCTCGATGATCAGAAGGTCGCCGGGGACGATCGCACCGTCCATCAGCGGCCAGGTGTTGTAGCTGAGGCCGGCATGCAGGCCGGCCACCAGGGCGCCGAGATAGATCTGGAACAGGATCAAAAGCACCATGATGCCGGCGAAGCGCTGGACGCGCCGGTCGGCCGGCCTTTCGGAATAGACCGCGAGGCCGCGGGCGATGTAGGCGACCGCGATGACGATGATGCAGGCGAAGGTCAGGTGGATCGCCAAGCGATACTGGCTGACCGAAACACGCTCGGACAAGCCAGACGCCACCATCCACCAGCCGACGAAGCCCTGCAGGCCGCCAAGCGCGAGAAGGCCGACCAGCTTCGGCTTGAGGCGGCTTTCGAGACGGCCGGAGAGCCAGAACAACGCCAAGGGGATGGCGACGAGGAAGCCGACGCCGCGGGCAAGCAGGCGATGCGCCCATTCCCACCAGAAGATGCCCTTGAATTCGTCGAGGGTCATGCCCTTGTTGATCTGTTCGTATTGCGGGATCTGCTGGTATTTTTCGAACTCTTCCTGCCATTCGGCCTGGTTGAGCGGCGGAATGACGCCGTGGATCGGCTTCCATTCGGTGATCGACAGGCCCGAGCCGGTCATGCGCGTTGCGCCGCCGACCATGACGAGGGCGAACAGCACGAGCAGCACGACATAGAGCCAGCCGCGCACCCAGGAGCGGTGACGCAGTTCCCTGTTGCGGGCGGCCAATGGAGCGGCGGCATCGGTCAAGGCGGTCATGGCTATCGTTCCGGCACTTTCAAAACCGCGGGGACTGGTGGACCATCACGACCCGGCTGGCAAGCGCGGGTTACGCGACACGCCGTCGCGCCGCGGCAGTGCCCGCCGTCCCAGGTTGCGCGGACGACACCAAAAGACTATGCGGAGCCTCGAAAGGGAAGAAGAAATGCCCGTACGCGTCAAGAAGCTGATCGGTACCGTCCTTCTGGTGCTGCTGGTGGTCATCTATGCGCTGGTCGCGACGATGGTCGCCGTGGCGCAGCTCGCGCAGTCCGGCGCCCTCGTCCATCTCGTCTTCTTCTTCCTGAGCGGACTGCTGTGGGTGCTGCCGGCGATGTGGATCATCAAGTGGATGGTCAAGCCCGCCGGCCGCTAACCGATCACACGGTCACCAGCCGCCTGCCGCGGTTTGCCATCACCGTGGTGGCCCCCGAAAGCATCGCCCGCATAGCAGCCAGATCCTGATGCCGCCCGTTGACCGATAGTCGCGGCAGGGCATGCAGATGCCCTGCATGCTCCGGCCTGAGCACGCCGTGCCGGGTGGTGACGGCCGAGACATAGCCCGCCTCCCCCGCAAGCAGCGTCTCTCGCCGTCCGACGGCTTCCGAATGACCGTAGGGATAGGCAAAATGGCTTGGCGCCTTGCCCAGCTCGGCCTCGATCAGGCTGCGCGACCGGTGCATCTCGCGCAGCACCGCCTCCGGGTCCAGCCGCTTGAGATTGTAGTGGTTGACCGTATGTGCGCCGATGGTCACCAACGGATGCCTGGCGATCTGCCTGACCTCGTCCCAATTCATCAAGAGTTTCGCGCTGGCCGCGTGCACATCCACGCCCGCCGCCCTGGTCCAGCCGTCGAGGACCTTGCGCTGGTCCGCCTCGGCGACCTCGTCGGTGAGGTAGCTCGACAAGCGGCTGAAGGCTGCTGAACGCCCCGCGGGGGTCGAGCAGTCGAAGCTCGCTTCCGCTCCGGCCATCGAAACCGTCAGGCGCGCAGTCGATCCCACCAGCTCGTCGAGCCCTTCCCACCAGAGGTCGACGACACCGGAGGTCAGGCCCGGCGCGACATAGATGGCGATCGGCACCTCGTGGTGCTCGAGCACCGGCAGTGCCTCCAGCAGATTGTCGCGATAAGCGTCGTCAGCAGTCACCGCGGCAAACGGCTCGCCATTGCCGGGCGTGCGCAAGCGCAGGACCGCTTCGTCCATCGAGACGAAGCGGTAGCCCAGCCGCTTCATCTCGCGGACCAGGGCATCGAGAAATTGCGGCGTAATCGAGAGGTGACGGTTGGCGCCGTCGGGACGGCCAAGCCGGGCGGTCACCCGATGCAGCATCAGGATCACACCGACATTTCCGACGAGCGGCCTGGCGAGCGCGCTCAGGCCGGTATGGCCGATCAGCAGAAAAGCCAGCTTCTGGGCGATCTCGGCTGCGTCGAGCATTCCTTCACCTTTGGCGCCTAGCCTGTCGGGACGTTTTCGAACACGCCGCGGCAAACCCCACAAACGATCCATAGGGGGGAAGGATTGAAGTATGGTTGACGCTATCGCCGCGCGCAGTGCCGATGGCGCCCCGCGCCCGGCTCCGTCCAAGGCCGTTCCGGCCGCGCGGGCGGTGCCGGCCACCGGTGCTTCAGTGGCCGCGTACCGCGATTTCGCCCGCACCGCGGTCCATGCGCCGCCACAGAGCCCGGACTGGGTGTCCGCCTGGACGGAGACCAACCGCACCGACGCGATCCTCGCCACGCTGTACTTTGGAGATCGCCCCGTCGTGGCGCTGGCGCTGGAGGTCAGCCGAGTGGGACCGTTCAAGGTCGCCCGCTTCATGGGCGGCAGGCATGCCAACGGCAATTTTGCCGTGGCCGACAAGGCCTGGCTTGCAACGGCGACGGCTGAAGACGTCGACAGGCTGATGCGCGCGATCGCGCAGGCGCGCCCCGACGTCGACCTCGTCGCACTCGAACGCCTGCTCGCCGATTGCGACGGGCTGGCCAATCCGCTCTTGAGGCTCCCCTCCTCGCCGAGCCCCAACGTGGCGCTGGCGGTCGATCTCGACGGCGGCTTCGAGGCCGTGCTCGGCCGCACCCCCGGCAAGAAGAAGGCGAAGCGGCATCGCAGCCAGGAGCGCAAGTACGAGGCGGTCGGCGGCGCGCAACGCTTCGTCGCCACGACGGAAGCCGAGACCGGCGCGATGCTGGACGCGTTCTTTGCCATGAAGGCACAGCGCTTCCGTGCCATGGGCATCGCGGACGTATTCGAGCCGGAAGAAACCCGCTGGTTCTACCGCAAGCTGTTCGCCAAAGCGCTCGGGCAGGAGCGGCCCGCCTTCGTCCTGCATGGCCTGAAGGTCGGCGACGCCTATCGCGCCGTTACCGGCTCCAGCTGGGCCGGCAGCCGCTTCATCTGCGAGTTCGGCGCCATAGCCGACGACGAGTTGGCCCATGTCAGCCCGGGCGAATACCTGTTCTTCGACAATATCGGGGAGGCATGCGGGCAAGGCTTCGGCATCTACGACTTCAGCGTCGGTGACGAGCCGTACAAACGCACATGGTGCGATCTCGAGCTACGGCACGCCGACGTCTACGTGCCGCTGACGGTCAAGGGCCGTGCCTACGCGACCGGCATGCGCTCGGCCGCCGCGCTCAAGCGCGCGATCAAGGGCAACCAGGCGCTCTGGGCGGCGGTCAAGCGCCTGCGAACGATGACGCGCGGCAAGGACCAGCCGGACGCGGACTGACGGCTCAGGCCGCCGAACGCGTCGGCAGGGGCGCGTCGGGCAGGTCGTGGCCCACCGGCGTCACCAGGATCACGTCGTCATAGCCGCCGGCGCGCAGCCCGTCGGCAGCGTCGGCGACCTCGTCGTCGTGATCGAGGAAACTGACCAGCACCTCGGTGCCTTCGCCCACCAGGCGCCTGATCTCGCCGGCATCGGCCGGGCCGCACTCGACGACGACGATGTCGTAGGCCGTGGTCAGCGACTCCATGATGATCGGCAGACGATCGACCGCCCGCATCGCCAGCGCGGGGTCGGCCGTGCCCACCGGCATGACATCGCAGTCGGAATAATAGTCGGTGCGGATGACGTCAGTGAACTGCGCCTCCGCGGCAAGCAGGTTGGTGATGCCCGGATAGCGCCGGCCATCGAGCATCGGCCGCGAGGCGGCGCCCGAGGCAGTGAGGTCGAGCAGCAGCACGCGCAATCCCGCATCGGCCATCTCGCGCGCCACCAGGACGGCGGTAGCCGCAGCCTCGTCGCCCTCGGGCGAGACGAAAATCGCGCGGGTCGCGCCGCTCGCGATCAGCCGCTCGGCTGCACCTTCGATGCCGATCGCCGCGGGCACGCGCATGTCCGCGTCCGTCGCGGCGCCCGAACCGGCTTGCGGCCGTTCCATTTCGTCGGGCTGCTCATCGTCGAGCATCAGGCGAGCCTCGGCATCCTCCCAGGGCAGATCACCGGTGTCGTCGGCGAGGTTGGCCACCCGGCGCGCGGGCATGCCGACCTCGGTCACCGGAGCCACGCGCGCACCAGGCGCCGGACGCATGGCACGGCCCGAAAACAGTTCCTGCAGCAGGGTCACGATCGCCATGAGCAGCAGCGAGCCCGCGAACGCAGCCCCGACGATGGGCAGCACCTTGGGGAAATAGGCCTCCGAAGGCACGATCGCGCGCGAAAACACCCGCGCGTCGACCGGTAGATAGTTGCGGTCCTGGCGCGACGAAGCCTCGCGATAGCGGGTGAGATAGGATTCGAGCAGCGCCCGCTGGGCCGCAGCCTCGCGTTCGAGCGCCCTGAGTTCCACCTCCTGCTCGGAAGCGCGGGCCGACTCGGCCTTCAGCGTATTGAGATCGGCGATCAGCTGCTTCTCGCGCAGATCCGCCGTCCTCTCTTCGTTGACCATTCCCTTCAGCACCTTCTCGGCCTCGGCGCGAATCTGGGCATCGAGGTCGGCAAGCTGCGAGTTCAGCGCCCTGATGCGCGGATGGTTGGGCAGCAAGGTCGTGGAAAGGTCGGCGATGTCGGCCTTGAGCTGCACCTGCCGCTCGCGCAGCCGCTGGATCAGGCCGGACGAGAGTACCTCGGGGATGGCATCGATGGAGCCACCGCCCTTGAGCGCCTGGCGCACGCTCTGCGCCGTGGCCTCGGCCGCGGCCCGGCCGGCGCGCACCCTGGAGAGCTCGCTCGAAAGCTCCGACAATTGCTGCGTGGCCAGAACCGAGTTGTTCTGGCCGACCAGCAGATCCGACTGCGCCCGGTAGGCGGCGACGCTACCCTCGGCGTCCTTCACCCGCTGGGTCAGGTCGGCGATCTCGGGCTTGAGCCAATCGGTCGCCTCCGTACTCGACGCCAGCTTGGCGTCGCGCTGGAACGCCATGTAGGCATCGGCGATCGCATTCGGCACGCCGGCGGCCAGTTTCGGGTCCTCGGAGGAAAACTGGATGACGATGACGCGCGACTTCTCGATACGGTAGACGCTCAACTTCTCGCGGAACGCCTTGAGCACCCGCTCCTCCGGCGGCAATTCGCCGGGATCGCTCTTGAGACCGGCGATCACCAGAAGCCGCGCCAGGCTGGACATGTCGGCCGCGGCATCGAACTCCGGCCGGCTGGCCAGGTCGAGCTGCTTGGCGACCTGCTTCAGGATGTCGCTAGAGGCGATGACCTCCACCTGGCTGGCCACCCCCTCCTCGTCGAGGATCGGCCGTTCGGCCTCGCTGCTGCCGTCGGGCCGGGTGAAGACGGATTCACGCGTCTCGATCAGCACCCGCGTTTCGGCGCGATAGTGAGGCGTGGCCAGCGAGGAAAGTACAAACGCAAGCCCGGTTACAGTTATGGAGACAACGGCAAGTCGCCGCCAGTTCCTGACAAGACTGGCAAAGAGCTGACCGAGGTCGACGTCGACGTCACCTGCGCTGGACTGGACGGCAGACATGCATTCCTACTCCGAGGCTGAGCAGGATGAAGGTAAACAAACATGGTAACCCATCGGTTAATATCGGGCTCGCCCGCCAATATAGGGCATCAGCCGCGACGACTTTACCGACCATTAACCCTAACAAGTCGATAACTGGCACGAACCGCTCAGCCGAGCGTGGCTCAAGCAGTCGAAGGTACGTCTTTTCAAATGAGCAGGTCCGTTCCCGTCCGTAACGCGCTTGTCGCCGCCATGCTCGTGGTTGCCGGGTGCGCGAGCTACAAGCCCGCTCCGGCCGCCTTCCACGAAGTGCTCGACCAGCCCTACAGGCTCGGCGCCGGCGACAGGATCCGCGTCACGGTGTTCGAGCAGGAAGGGCTGACCAACACCTACAGCGTCGACCAGTCCGGCTACATCTCCTTCCCGCTCGTCGGCGCCGTGCCGGCGCGCGGCTACACCGCCCAGCAGATCGAGAAGGCGCTGGCGGCGAAGCTGCGCGAGGGCTACCTGCGCGACCCGGACGTGTCGGTCGAGATCGACAGGTACCGGCCGGTCTTCGTCATGGGCGAAGTCGGCGCGGCCGGACAATATTCATACGTGCCCGGCCTGACCGTGCAAAAGGCCATCGCCATGGCCGGCGGCTTCAGCGCGCGCGCCAACCAGGCCGATGTCGACATCACCCGCGACATCAACGGCAAGGTGATGACCGGCCGCGTAGTGACCTCCGACCCGCTCTTGCCGGGCGACACGGTCTATGTACGCGAGCGCCTGTTTTGAGCCGCAACGGGGCGGAACGTGAGCGACAGACTTCGGATCGTCCACTGCTTCAGATCCCCGGTCGGCGGGATCTTCCGGCACGTGCGCGACCTGACGGAGGCGCAGGTCGAGGCCGGCCACTCGGTCGGCATCATCTGCGATGCGTCGACGGGCGGCGCGCATGAGGACCGACTCTTCGAGGCGATCGAGCCGATGCTGGCCCTGGGCATCAGGCGGACACCCATGCAGCGCCATATCGGCCCAGGTGACATCGCCGCGGGCTGGCGCAGCTACAGGATCATCAAGGAATTGCAGCCGGACGTTCTGCACGGGCACGGGGCCAAGGGTGGCACCTATGCTCGAGCCTTCGGCTCACTGTTGCGGGTTTCAAGGTCTCGCGTGGCCCGCCTCTATTCGCCGCATGGCGGCAGCCTGCACTACGACGAACGGACGACGACGGGGAAGCTGTTCTTCGGGCTGGAACGCCTCATGGAGCGCTTCACCGACCACCTCCTGTTCGTGTCCGACTACGAGCGCCGCACATTCCACCGCAAGGTCGGCCATCCGCGCATAGCCAACAGCCTCGTCTACAACGGCCTCGGCGAAGCGGAGTTCGAGCCGGTGGCGGCCCAACACGACGCGGCGGACTTCCTCTATATCGGCATGATGCGCGACCTGAAGGGGCCGGACCTCTTCATCGACGGGCTCGCCCGCACGGGCCAGCACCTGGGCAGGCCGGTAAGTGCCGTCATGGTGGGCGACGGCGAGCACCTGCCCCGCTACAAAGCCCAGGTGGAAAGGCTCGGCCTCACCGGCGAAGTGCGCTTCATGGACCCGATGCCGGCGCGCCAGGCCTTCGCACTCGCGCGCTGCGTCGTCGTCCCTTCACGCGCCGAAGCGATGCCCTACGTGGTCCTGGAGACGCTTGCCGCGGGAAAACCGATCATCGCCACCTCGGTCGGCGGCATCCCGGAGATATTGGGCAAGGCGTCCCCTGCCCTGACCTATCCCGACGCCGGCGACATATCAGAAAAGATGATGGCAGCGCTAGAATCGCCGTCCGGCTACGCGGCACTCATGCCCGGCATCGCCGAACTCAGAGGCCGTTTCAGCGTGACGGTCATGGCCTCGCAAGTAGAAGAGGCCTATCTTTCCGCCCTCGATCGCCGTCCCTGCCGAAACACTTTTGCCGGGCAGGTCGGTTGTTCAAGGGTTTCTTAGCCGATCTTTGCTAGGTCAACCGGGTTATCCGATGGCTGACCTGCAGATCGACCATGAACAACCTCGACCCGAGCAAGCGCTTCACCCCGGATGCCGTCAAGGCGGCAACCACTGACGGCAAGGCCGACCGTTCGACGCGCCTGAACAGCATTGCCCAGGAAGTGGCCACCCAGTACCGACGGGACACGATGTCCCCGGTCATGGTGAGCGGCGTCCTGCGCATCGTCGAATTCTCGCTGCTGCTCGGCTCGGGCATGCTCTTCTATCTCTACAATGTCGGCTTCCTGGCCCATCTCGGCTGGCAGTACCCGCTGATCATCCTCTTGGCCTCCATCTCGGCGGTGCTGATCTTCGAGATCATGGACGGCTACCAGCTTCAGTCGCTGCTGCGGCCCGGCGCGACCATCGCCCGGATCGTGGTGTCCTGGTTCGCGACCTTCGCGCTGATGGCGGTCGTCGCCTTCTTCATGAAGGTGTCAGCGGATTTCTCCCGCCTGCTCTTTGCCGAATGGTTCGCGGTCGGCCTCGTGCTGGTCGTAACCTTGCGCCTCGTCATGGCCCGCTTCATCCGACGCTGGGCGCGCAACGGCAGGATGGAGCGGCGGGCAGTCATCGTCGGCGGCGGCAAGGCGGCCGAGACCCTCATCCGCTCCATCGAGCAGCAGCCGTTCAACGACATCCGCATCTGCGGCATCTTCGACGACCGCGACGACCGGCGCTCGCCTCCGATCGTCGCGGGCTATCCGAAGCTCGGCACGGTGTCCGAACTGCTCGAGTTCGCCCGCATCGCGCGCATCGACATGCTGATCGTGTCGTTGCCGCTGACGGCGGAGACGCGCGTGCTGCAACTGCTGAAAAAACTCTGGGTGCTGCCGGTCGACATCCGGCTTTCGGCCCATTCCAACCAGCTGCAGTTCCGGCCGCGCTCCTACTCCTACATCGGCTCGGTGCCGATGCTGGACATCTTCGACAAGCCGATCAACGACTGGGATTCTGTCGCCAAGCGGACCTTCGACATCGTCTTCAGCCTGATCGGCATCGTCGTATTCTCGCCGGTGATGATCGCCACGGCGATCGCCATCAAGCTCGACAGCAAGGGTCCGGTGCTGTTCAAGCAGAAGCGCCACGGCTTCAACAACGAGGTGATCGAGGTCTACAAGTTCCGCTCGATGTATGCCGAGCAGGCCGATCCGACCGCGCGCAAGGCCGTGACCAAGAACGACCCGCGCGTCACCCGCGTCGGCCGCTTCATCCGCAAGACCTCGATCGACGAGCTGCCGCAGTTCTTCAATGCGCTGTTCGGCAGCCTGTCGCTGGTCGGCCCGCGGCCGCATGCGGTCGCCGCGCAGTCGCACAACCTGCTCTATAACGAAGTGGTGGACGGCTATTTCGCCCGCCACAAGGTCAAGCCCGGCGTCACCGGCTGGGCCCAGATCAACGGCTGGCGCGGCGAGATGGACACGGACGAGAAGATCCGCAAGCGCACCGAATTCGATCTCTACTACATCGAGAACTGGTCGCTCTGGATCGACGTCAAGATCCTGTTCCTGACGCCGATCCGGCTGCTCGACACGGAAAACGCCTATTGAGCGCGATCACCCATGACCTGCCGCGCGCGGCCGTCAACGCCAAGCTGATCGGCCTGGTTTCGACCGGCGCGGTCGCATTCGGGGTGCTGCTGTCCGGGTTCGTCATCCGCGAGCCCGCGCCATATGAAATCTACATGGCCGGGCTGATCGCCGTCTGGTCGGTGTTCGGGCTGACGCTGTCGCGCGCCATCGCGCCGCTGGCGGTGCTGCTGATCATCTTCAACATCGGCGGACTGATCTCGATGACGCAGATGGCGGACATCGGCAGCACCCCGCTCTATCTTGCCGTCTCCCTGTTCCTTGCGTTCACGGCCATCTTCTTCGCCGCCGTTACAGAATCCGACCTCAAGCTCTACCGGGTCATCTATTTGTCCTGGATCGTTTCGGCCGTCGTGACCTCGCTGCTCGGAATCGTCGGGTATTTCGGCATCCTGCCCGGAACCGAGATGTTCACCAAGTTCGACCGCGCGGCGGGTGCCTTCCAGGATCCCAACGTGTTCGGACCGTATCTCGCCCTTCCCGGCATCTACCTGCTGCAGCGCATCCTCACCGGGAGCCCCGCCCGGATGGCGCTCTACACCGTGCCGCTGCTGATCATAACGGGAGGCATCTTCCTGTCCTTCTCGCGCGGCGCCTGGGGCCTGTTCGCGGTTTCGGCTGTCCTGCTCACGGGCCTGCTCTTCCTCAAGAGCAGCAGCGGCAAATTTCGACTCAGGATCGTCGTCATGAGCATCGCCGCACTGGCATTGCTCGCAGCGGGCCTGATCATCGCCCTGCAGATCCCCAGCGTCGCCGAACTGTTCACCACGCGCGCCCAGCTGGTGCAGGAGTACGACGGCGCGCGCGTGGGCCGGTTCGCCCGCTATGGCATCGGCTTCCTGATGGCGCTCGAGAAGCCGTTCGGCATCGGCCCGCTCGTCTTCGGCCAGATCTATGGCGAGGACACGCACGACATCTGGCTCAAAGCCCTGATGGACTACGGCTGGCTGGGCTTCGCCAGCTACCTCATGTTGATCGTCTGGACGCTCGCCGCCGGTTTCCGCATCCTGCTTCGCGACCGGCCGTGGCAACCCTATCTGCTCCCGGCCTATGTCGTCTTCATCGGCCACGTCGCCCTCGGAACGGTGATCGATACCGATCACTGGCGGCACTTCTACTTGCTGCTCGGCCTGATCTGGGGCGCGATCGCGCTCGAGGCGCGCCACCAGCGCGCCGTCATATCCGTGGCCGGCTGATCCGAAGCGACACGGCCAACCTCACGCATCACCCTCGATATTGTGAACAGTCCGGCACCAAAAGCCGGCTCACTTCCGTGTGACCGTTTTGTGAATCAGAGTGACCGTTCCAGCTATGGTAATCTGAAAAGAAGCCGCCTATTTGAGCATGGTAAGCGAAACGACCAAAACAAAACGATCGGTTCCGCTAATAAAGCTGAAAGGAACTTTCGAAATGAAAAAGATCATCCTCGCTGCCTCGGCAGTCGCCCTCATGTCCGGCGCCGCATTTGCTTCGTCCGCCGATGGCGTTGTTGGTAGCTACAACGCAGACGTCCGTGTCATTACCCTCGAAAGCGGCAAAAGCTTCACCGTTCCGCGTCACGTTGCCGTGCCGTCGATCCAGGCCGGCGAGAAGGTCTCGATCCAGCTGAACGATGAAGGCGACCGTGTCACCGGCGTGCTGAAGTCGCTCTAAGGACTGCGGACTACCCTCCAAGGACTTCCTGAAAGACAGCCTCCCAAGCTGAAGATCGAAAGGGCCACGGGCTCTCCCAACCGTGGCTTCTTTCCCGCCGCGAGGCCGCCTCGACAGGCGGCCCGGCGCAAACACAAAGCGGAACGGCCGGATCAGAAGATCCGCTTCCGCCGACATGAAAGGAATACGACAATGAAGAAGATCATCCTCGCTGCCTCCGCCCTCGCCCTGATGTCCGGCGCTGCCTTGGCATCGTCCGCTGACGGTGTCGTCGGCAAGTACAACGCCGACGTCCGCGTCATCACGCTCGAAGGCGGCAAGAGCTTCACCATCCCGCGCGATGTCGCCGTGCCGTCGATCCAGGCCGGCGAGAAGGTCTCGATCGACCTTAACGACGAAGGCGACCGCGTCACCGCTGTGCTGAAGTCGCTCTAAGGACCTCGGACTACCCTCCAGGGACCACCCGAAAGACAGCCTCCCAAGCTGAAAATCGAAAGAGCCACGGCCCCTCCCAACAGTGGCCTCTTTCCAGCCGCCAAGCCGCCAGCAAGTTGACAGGCAGCCCGGCTCAAACAGCAAGCGGAACGACCGGATCAGAAAGATCCGCATCCGCCGACACGTTGAAAGAAACACGACAATGAAGAAGATCATCCTCACCGCTTCCGCCTTCGCCCTGATGTCCGGCGCTGCTTTCGCGTCCTCCGCTGTCGGCGTCGTCAGCAGCTACAACCCCGACGTCCGCGTCATCACGCTCGAAGGCGGCAAGAGCTTCACCATCCCGCGCGACGTCGCCGTGCCGTCGATCCAGGCCGGCGAGCGGGTGTCGATCGACCTGAACGACGAAGGCGACCGCGTCACCGCCGTACTGAGGTAAGGCGACGGACTCCCCCCCTTGGCAGCCTGCCAGGCTGCCAAGCGAAAAGCCACGGGCCCGCGCCCGTGGCTTTTTTGTTGCCGGCCGTGGCCGACGGGCGCGCAACGAGCGACGAGCGGCCAAGTTTCGCGCCGGACGGAACAATCATCCGTGAGCGCATTGTGTTTCGAGTTTACCGGAATGAGCGCAACCCCGGCCGACGGCGGCCGTAGCTTCGGGCATCCAGGCATCGACCCCGATGCCCCAAACGATCACCGAAGGAGAAATGCCATGCACAAGCTCGTTCTTGCGACCACCTCGCTCGTCCTGATCTCGGGCGCCGCCTTTGCATCTGAAGTCAACGGCGTGATCGCCAAGTTCAATCCCGCGGCTCGCGTCGTCACGCTCGAAGGCGGCAAGAGCTTCACCATCCCGCGCGACGTCGCCCTGCCCTTGCTCCAGCGCGGCGGGCACATCTCGATCCAGCTGGACGACGAGGGGGACAAGGTCGACAGCGTTTTGATCCCGCCCTCGATGATGTGACGGAACAAGGCCGGCGCCACGAGAGGCCAACGTATCCGTGGCGCCGTACGCCCCTGAATTCGATGGAATCACAATGCGCCTGTGCGAGGCGCTTGCCTAAGCAAAGCATTGCAGGGGAAGGGAAAATGGTCGGAGTGGCCGGATTCGAACCGACGACCCCTTGACCCCCAGTCAAGTGCGCTACCGGGCTGCGCTACACTCCGGACCGGTCGCGATGTATCTTGATAATACCGTCCCGGTCAACCCAAATCGGCGGCTTTTCCGTCAATCTTGTTCATAGTTTCGATCGGCGGGGCGGATGCAGCCATCGCCCGCCGATGCGGTCCTCAACGAACCTGATCGAGCAACCTCTTGCACTCCAGGAGGTCGAACAGCGCCTCCTGCAGGAGTGCGCGGTTGTCACGCGTCAGCTTGCCGCCGTCGGCGGCGACGGGCCCTTCGTCATCGGCCTTGCCCAGGCCGAAGAAGCGCCGGCTGAGCTTGGCCCTGGCTTCGCCGACGAGCATCTCGTCGTCGACGCGCGGCTGGGCTGCCGGGGTCATCGGGGCCTCGGCCTGCTTGCGCTGGGCGATGGCCTCTACGGCCGCCACATCGCCGCTGCCAACCGCGACCAGGAACTGGTTGCCGTTGTCGCGCAGGAGTTTCTGCACGCCCTTGATGGTATAGCCCTGCTCATAGAGCATGTGGCGGATACCCTTGATGAGTTCCACATCCTGCGGCCGGTAGTATCGGCGGCCGCCGCCGCGCTTCATCGGCTTGATCTGGGTGAAACGCGTCTCCCAGAAACGCAGCACGTGCTGCGGCAGGTCCAGATCTTCGGCAACTTCGCTGATGGTGCGGAAGGCGTCGGGGCTCTTGTCCATGGTCGCCACTTTCGCAAACGATTCGCGATTCATTTCAGCGGTTTGTGTGACGACATTCAAGCCCCGTACGAATCACGAACGGGCAATCAACCGATAAAAGCCGCGATTGCGCTACTTGGCGGCCTTCGACTTGCCGTTCTGGTGCGCGCGCAGGATGCGGCTCTTGAGCACGTTGGATGCCTTGAAGGTCATCACCCGGCGCGGCAGGATCGGAACCTCCTCGCCGGTCTTCGGATTGCGCCCGACACGCTCGTTCTTGTCGCGCACGTGAAAGGTTGCGAAGGACGAGAGCTTGACCGTCTCCCCGCGGACGATCGCCTCGCAGATTTCGTCGATTACCGTCTCGACCAGTTGTGCCGATTCGGTGCGCGAGAGGCCGACCTTACGGTAGACGGCTTCGGCGAGGTCGGCACGCGTCAGTGTCTTTCCCCCCATGCGGCGGTCCAATCCTCAAAACTACAATTTCGCAAACGCGCCGGAGGTTAAGTAATTGATCCGTCAAGGTCAAGAACCGAACCGCAGCCGGCGCACGCGAGCTGCGGGATGGCGCTTGCGCCATCGGGAATCACCAGCGCAGCAGAACCGCGCCCCAGGTGAAGCCCCCGCCCATGGCCTCGAGCATCACGAGGTCGCCCTTCTTGATGCGGCCGTCCGCGACGGCCGCCGAAAGCGCCAGCGGAACCGAGGCGGCGGAGGTGTTGCCGTGCAGATGGACGGTGACGACCGCCTTCTCCTCGGCGATGCCGAGCTTCTTGGCGGAAGCGTCGATGATTCGCTTGTTGGCCTGATGCGGCACGAACCAGTCGAGGTCGTCGGCAGAGATGCTGGCCTGGGCGAAGACATCCTCGATCACGTCCGTGATCATGCCCACGGCGTGCTTGAAGACCTCGCGGCCCTCCATCTTGAGATGGCCGACGGTGCCGGTTGTCGAAGGGCCGCCGTCGACGAACAGCTTGTCCTTATGGGTGCCGTCCGAACGCAGGCTGGCGGCAAGCACGCCGCGATCGGCAATCGTCCCCTCGCCATGCTGGGCTTCGAGCACGAGCGCGCCGGCGCCGTCGCCGAAAAGGACGCAGGTCGAGCGGTCGTTCCAGTCGAGGATGCGCGAGAAGGTCTCCGACCCGATCACCAGCACGCGCTTGGCCAGGCCGCCCTTGATGTAGAGATCGGCGGTCGTGACCGCATAGACGAAGCCGCTGCAGACGGCCTGCATGTCAAAGGCGAATCCGTGCCGCATGCCGAGCCGGTTCTGGATCTCGACGGCGGTCGCCGGGAACGTGTTGTTCGGCGTGGATGTCGCCAGCACGATCAGGTCGATGTCATCGGGCGTCAGCCCGGCATTGGCGAGCGCGGCGCGCGCGGCGGCTTCGCCCAGCGACGCCGTCGTCTCGTCGTCGGCGGCGATATGACGCTGGCGAATGCCGGTGCGCTGGACGATCCACTCGTCCGAGGTTTCGACCACGCCTTCGAAATCGGTGTTCTTCATGATGCGGCGGGGCAACGCCGAGCCGATGCCGCGCACAACTGATCTGATCACTTCGACAAGTCCTATTCCTGTTCTTCAACCGCGGCGCTGGATCGTCCCATCGCTGCATGCGGGTTGCGTGCATGAAACAGGTCGAGATCGGCCTCGATGCGGTCGAGCAGCCGGTTGCGAACCATATCGTACGCCATCTCTATCGCTGCCGCGAAACCATCCGCGTCGGCACCGCCATGGCTCTTCACCACCACGCCGTTCAGGCCAAGGAACACGCCACCGTTGGCACGGCGCACGTCCATCTTCTCGCGCAGCCGGTCGAACGCGCCCTTGGCGAATATGTAGCCGATCTTGGCCATCAGCGTGCGGCTCATCGCCTCGCGGAGGTAACCGGCGATCTGGCGCGCAGTTCCCTCGGCGGTCTTCAGCGCGATGTTGCCGGAGAAACCCTCGGTCACCACGACGTCCGTCGCGCCCTTGCCGATGTCGTCGCCCTCGACGAAACCCTGATAGCTCATGGAAGCCATGTTGGCCTCGCGCAGCATGCGCCCGGCTTCCTTGACCTCTTCCTGTCCCTTGATCTCCTCGACGCCGACATTGAGCAGCCCGACCGAAGGCCGCTCGATCCCGAACAGCGCCCGGGCCATGCCGGTTCCCAGAATGGCGAAGTCGATCAGCTGATGGGCGTCCGCGCCGATCGTGGCGCCGACATCGAGCACGACGCTCTCGCCGCGCGTGGTCGGCCACAGCGCGGCGATGGCCGGGCGATCGATGGTCGCCATGGTCCGCAGGCAGAATTTCGACATGGCCATCAGCGCGCCGGTGTTGCCGGCGGACACGCAGGCGTCGGACGTGCCCGACTTCACCGCCTCGATGGCCTTCCACATCGACGACTTCCAGCGGCCGTGGCGCAGCGCCTGGCTCGGCTTGTCGTCCATGCGGACGGCGACCTCGCTGTGGTGGAACTCGCTGACCGCGGCCAGCCGCGGATGCTTGGCGAGTTCGGGGCGAACCGCCTCCTCGCGACCGTAGATGATGAAACGAACGTCGCTGCGCCGGACGGCGACCTTGGCCAGAGCGGGGATGACCACGGAGGGTCCGTGATCGCCTCCCATGGCATCAACTGAAATCCTGATCACGCGTCGGTCATCTCACTGTTGGCGTAGCGGGGCACGCATAAACCCGGGCGGAAAATAGCGGTTTTGGATCGCCGTACAACCGGATTACGCGAATCGAAAATCGATTTCAAAGTTTCTTGGCAATCAAACGCAGCTTTTTCTGGAACTCGCTCTCGACCGGCCCGCCGTCTTCGTCGGTCGCGGCGGTCATCGTGGCGCCCTTCTTGCGCGGGTAAGGATCGATGCCGAGGCCGAAGAACTCCTCGGCCAGCGCGCCGACGTCGATGCTGTCGCCCTCGAAGGTTTCGGGGCTATCCGGCCCCTCGGCATCGAGGAGGATCTCACCGCCGACATGGAAACCCTCGCGACCGAGCTTGGAATCCTGCGGCAGGAAGACGCCTTCGACCTCTTCGTCGATCTTCGCGTCGAGCGGCTCCATGGTGACGATGCAGGCCTGGGTGATCGCCGCCTCGACGCGGCCGCGGACCTTGACCCCGTTGCGCTTCCAGCTTGTGACGAGAAGCTCGGCGCGGTAGCGCTCGACCGAAAGCAGGCCATGCGCCTCGGCCAGGGCTTCGCGCTGCGCCGCATCGGCCTCGATGACCACCGACATGCCCTTCTGCGGCAGGCGCGCAACATTGACGGTGAACGAGACCGGGCTGTGGGTCTGGAGGTGTTTCATGGATGGCCTCCTTCAGGCCGCCTTGGGCGCCGGGTATTCGAGCCTGCCGGCGCAGATGTCGCTGGTCTGCTGCGCCTTGAGGAAAACATCTGCCCCCAGCACATAGTCCGCCAGCGCGGAGGCCTCGGGCCAGCTTGCGTCTTCCGGGCGGACATTGCGCGCGAGCGCCGCGGCCAATCCTGCCCTGTCGCTGCCCTCGACCGCCGCCCTGTAGGCCTCGGTGCGGCCATAGAACATCTTAGCCAGCTTCTTCATCCGCTTTGGCACGCCGACGTCGCTGATTCCAAGTTCGCGCAGCGAGTGGTCGACGTCGAGAAAAAACTCGTCGATCAGCAATTGCGCGATCTCGGCCGGAGGCCCCTGTTCGCCGCGCAGGCGGTGCTGGAACAGAAACATGTGCAGCGACAGCATCTCGAAGCGCCCGAGCGGCGTGTCCGGCACGTTCCACGCAGAATAAAGCGGCTCCTGCCGCGCCGCCGCCACGATTCGTGTATAGAGCGCGTCCGTGATGGCGCGGTTGGCTTGGCGTTGACGGCCAAACAGACGCTGGAACATGAGAGGGCGGTCTCCCGGGGACCCGTTTCGCTAGGTGGCCTTGTTGCATCGGCGCGCAAGCTGGTTTACCGGTTTTGCGGCTTCGCGCAAGCCAGGGCCCTGGCACGACAGGATGGAGTTGTTGTTGCAGTCGCTGAAATTCAAGATGCCATTTTCGCTGCGGCCGGCCGGTGCCGCGTCGCTTGTCGCGGCTGCCGTCGTGCTTTCGGCGTGCAACACCTCGAAGACCTTCGGTGACCTTAACCCGGGCGAGACATTGACCCAGGGCTACGTCATCGACCAGCAGTCGATCGACTCCGTGCCAGTCGGCTCGAGCCGCGAACAGGTGCTGCTGGCGCTGGGCACGCCTTCGACCACCGCCACCTTCGACAACGAGGTGTTCTATTACATCTCCCAGACTCGCAAGCGCGCCGTCGCCTTCGCCAAGCCGAAGCTCGTCGACCAGCGCGTGCTGGCCGTCTATTTCGGCACCGACGGCCGCGTCTCCCAGATCGCCAATTACGGCCTGCAGGACGGCAAGGTCTTCGATTTCATCACGCGCACGACGCCGACCGGCGGCAAGGACCAGAACTTCCTCGGCCAGCTGCTCTCGGGTGCCGGCAAGATGGGTTCGAGCGCTGCCAGCAGCATCTTCGGCGGCAGCTGATCGGCCGTCAGGGCTCCAGAAATCTCAGGCAACAAGACCCGCGGGAGCAATCTCGCGGGTTTTTCTTTGCTCTTGCACGCATGAAAAACCCCGCCCGCGCGACGCGGACGGGGTCTTTTTCCTTGCCAGGTCCCCGAAGGGGCGTGGCTCAGCTATGCGCCAGGACGGCCAACAGCAGCAATGCCACGATGTTGGTGATCTTGATCGCCGGGTTCACGGCCGGCCCGGCCGTGTCCTTGTAGGGATCGCCGACGGTGTCGCCGGTGACCGACGCCTTGTGGGCTTCGGAACCCTTCATGTGCTTGACGCCATCCTTGTCGGTGAAGCCGTCCTCGAAGGACTTCTTGGCGTTGTCCCAGGCGCCGCCGCCGGAGGTCATCGAGATCGCCACGAACAGGCCGTTGACGATGACGCCAAGCAGCGATGCGCCGAGGGCGGCGAAGGCCGACGCCTTGGAGCCGGAGATCAGGAGCACGCCGAAATAGACGACCAGCGGCGCCAGCACCGGCAGCAGCGACGGGATGATCATCTCCTTGATCGCAGCCTTGGTGAGCAGATCGACGGCGCGGGCGTAGTTCGGCTTGGAGGTCCCCTGCATGATGCCGGGATTCTCGCGGAACTGCTTGCGCACTTCCTCGACGATCGCCCCGGCCGCGCGTCCGACGGCGGTCATGGCGATGCCGCCGAACAGATACGGGATCAGGCCGCCGAAGATCAGACCTGCGACGACGTAGGGGTTCGACAGGTCGAAGGAGACCGTGCCGATGTCGGCGAAGTACGGGAACTGCGCACTGTTGGCCGCGAAGTACTGCAGGTCGTAGCTGTAGGCTGCGAACAGCACCAGCGCGCCGAGGCCGGCGGAACCGATGGCATAGCCCTTGGTCACCGCCTTGGTGGTGTTGCCGACGGCGTCGAGCGCGTCGGTCGACTGACGCACTTCCTTCGGCAGGCCGGACATCTCGGCGATGCCGCCGGCATTGTCGGTGACCGGGCCGAAGGCGTCGAGCGCCACGATCATGCCGGCGAGCCCGAGCATGGTGGTGACGGCGATCGCGGTGCCGAACAGGCCGGCGATCTGGAAGGTGGCGATGATGCCGCCGACGATGACGATCGCCGGCAGCGCCGTCGATTCGAGCGAAACGGCGAGACCCTGGATGACGTTGGTGCCGTGACCGGTGACCGACGCCTGGGCGATCGAATTGACGGGACGCTTGTTGGTGCCGGTGTAGTATTCGGTGATGACCACGATCAGGCCGGTCACCAGGAGGCCGATGAGCCCGCAGATGAAGAGGTTCCAGCCCGTGACAACGACGCCATTGGCCAGGCCGACCTCGCCCCAGCCGATGGTGAGCGACGTGGCGGCGCCGAGGCCCAGTATCGACAGCAGGCCGGTGACGATCAGGCCCTTGTAGAGGGCGCCCATGATCGAGCCGTTGGAGCCGAGCTTGACGAAGAACGTGCCCGCGATCGAGGTGATGATGCAGGCGCCGCAGATGGCGAGCGGATAGAGCATCACGCTCGAAAGCACCGCCGAGCCGGCGAAGAAGATGGCGCCGAGAACCATGGTGGCGACGACCGTCACCGCGTAGGTCTCGAACAGGTCGGCCGCCATGCCGGCGCAGTCGCCGACATTGTCGCCGACGTTGTCGGCAATCGTCGCCGGATTGCGCGGATCGTCCTCCGGAATGCCCGCTTCGACCTTGCCGACGAGATCGCCGCCGACGTCCGCACCCTTGGTGAAGATGCCGCCGCCGAGACGCGCGAAGATCGAGATCAGCGAGGCGCCGAAGCCGAGCGCCACCAGCGAGTCGACGACCATGCGGTCGTTGGGCGCGAGCCCCATCGGCCCGGTGAGGACCCAGTAGTAAACGGACACGCCGAGCAGGGCGAGGCCGGCGACGAGCAGGCCGGTGATGGCGCCCGACTTGAAGGCGATGTCGAGGCCGGCGGCCAGGCTGTTGGAGGCTGCCTGGGCGGTGCGCACATTGGCGCGAACCGAGACGTGCATGCCGATGAAACCCGCAGTCCCGGACAGGACTGCACCAATCAAAAAGCCGATCGCCGCGGTGCCGGAAAGCAGCCACCAGGCGAGCAGGAACACGACGACGCCGACGATGGCGATGGTCGTGTACTGGCGCGCCAGATATGCCTGCGCACCTTCACGGATGGCAGCAGAGATTTCCTGCATGCGTGCACTGCCCTGGTCGGATGCAAGCACCGACTGCGTCGCCCAGATGGCGTAAAGGACAGATAGCAAGCCGCAGGCGATGACGACGTAAAGCATTGTCATTGCCAATTCTCTTCCCTGATTGCGCCCGGATATCCCCTCCCCGGGCTAAGTGAACGAGACCGGCAGCCTATGTGCTGGTGCCGGCCCCCGGTGCGACAATCCGAAACAGGGCCAAGGACGTCAAGATATCGCCAAGCTTTTGTCCCGGCTTTCGCCAAGCCGCTTCGAAAGGCCCGGCGAAAATCAAAAAGCGCCTCAGGCCAGGTCGCGGTCGGGCTGGTTGACGTAGATCAGCACCGCCAGCATCGTCATGTAGAACTTGAAGGCCGCGTCCTGGCCATTCCAGGTGCTTGACTGCCACATGGCGAACCATTCGCCGCCGACCACCATGAAGCCGAAGAACCAGACGAGAAAACCCATGGTGGCGCCAAGCGCGACAAAACCCTTGGCGTCGTTGAATTCCTGTCCGGACCCATTGCGCTGCTGCCAGAGCTTCAGCGCGGCGACGAGGAAGAGCACGAAGGTCAACGCCTCGCCGAAGATGATCATCCAGTAGCCGACGCTCCAGAGGGTCGGGTTGGTGATCGAGCGATACATCAGCGCATTGCCGGGAAAGGTCGTGTCCATGCTCAGAACGTGCTGGACGAATGCGAAGTTGGAGCCGTAGTCGGTGATATTGCCGAACGCCACGAGAAAGGCGAAAGCTGCGAGGCAGAGACACATGACGATCTTGGAGAGACGCCAAATCATGGCCAGAATTCCTTCGAATGACGGATCGGGGCATCGACCAGATCAATCACCGAGTCTCGCGGGCGGCGCAACAGGCCAGCCGGTCCAGCTGGTGCTGACCGGTTCGGCCAGGATGTACGCCGGAAAGCTCGGGCTGGACGCGGCCATTGGCGCGCTGAAGCTTATGTCGGAATGCCAGACCGGCGACGTGGTCTCGATCGCGTCGGGCGCGGGCAGCCATGATTTCGCCGTGCTGCGCCGCCGCTGGGTCGTGGAAGGCGGTGCAATCCGGCTCGAGATCACGCTCGACCATCCGGTGCGCGGCCGCTAGCAAGGGATCAGGATTGCGTCGCCAGCCCCATGCGCCTGGCTGCGATGCGCTCCAGAGCCGACAGCACGTCATAGATCAGCACGGCAAGGGCTGCCACGATCAGCCCGCCCTGCAGGACGAAGGCGAGGTTGTTGGACTGCAGCCCCGCGATGATGACTTCGCCCACGGTTTTTGCGGCGACCGTCGAGCCGATGGTCGCCGTCGCCAGGC
Organism: Mesorhizobium sp. CC13; assembly: GCF_039907765.1. NCBI lineage: Bacteria > Pseudomonadati > Pseudomonadota > Alphaproteobacteria > Hyphomicrobiales > Phyllobacteriaceae > Mesorhizobium > Mesorhizobium sp. CC13. The sequence continues at coordinate 142,885 of NZ_JARDJI010000008.1, forward strand.
TGATGACGACCGACAGCCGGATGCCGGCCAGGATCACCGGAACGCTCAGCGGCAGCTCGATCTGGACGAGGCGCTGCCAGCCGGTCATGCCGGCGCCGCGCGCTGCCTCGACGACGTTGGCCGGCGTGGTGGTGAGCCCCGTCAGCGTGTTCTCGAAGATCGGCAAAAGCCCATAGAGGAAAAGCGCGATCAGCGTCGGCTTCTCGCCGAAGCCGACGGCCGGAACGGCGAGCGCCAGCACCGCGACCGGGGGAAAGGTCTGCCCGATGTTCACCAGGCTGCGCGACAGCGGCAGGAACTCGGCTCCGGCGGGGCGCGTCACCAGGATGGCGAGCGAAACGGCTACGACGATCGCCGCGGCCGTGGCGATCGCCACTGTCCGCAGGTGCAGAAGCGCCAGCGACAGCAGGCTGCCCTGGTTGTAGATCGCCGGCGCGCCGTTCTGCGTCAGCGGCTTGAACACCGGCTCGAACCAGGCCGGATTGGCGAGGAACGCCACCAGCAGGACCAGCAGCGCCAGTCGCAGGACCGTGGGGATCCACGCCCTCATGCGGGCCTCGCGGCGCGCTTGACCAGCCCGTCGACCGTCACCCGGCCGATGGCCTTGCCGTCGCCATCGGTCACCGGCATTTCGGAACGGCCGGACCACAACAGCTTTGCCAGGGCGTCGCGCTGCGTCGCGTCGGCGCCGATGGCTTCGCCCTCCGCCTGCCCCGGCTCGATGGCCTCGTCGACGGATCCCAGCGAAAGCAGCTTGAAGGGCCGGTCGCTGGTGCCGATCAGCGTCTCGACGAAATCGTTGGCAGGCCGGGCAAGGATTTCCGCCGGCCCGGCGTACTGGACCAGGCGGCCGGCATCCATGACGGCGATGCGGTCGCCGAGGTGGACGGCCTCCTCCATGTCGTGCGTGACGAGCACGATGGTGGTGCCGAAGCGCTTCTGGATGGCAAGCAGGTCGTCCTGCGCCTTGGTGCGGATGATGGGGTCGAGCGCGCCGAAGGGCTCATCCATCAGAAGCACGTTGGGCTCGGCGGCGAGTGCGCGGGCAACGCCGACGCGCTGCTGCTGGCCGCCCGACAGCTCGTGCGGATAGCGCGGCCCGAAGGCCGCGGGATCGAGCTGGAAGAGCGCCAGCAGCTCGTCGACCCGCGCCTTGGTGCGTGCCGCGTCCCAGCCGAGCAGCACGGGCACCGTGGCGATGTTCTGCGCCACCGTCCGGTGCGGAAACAGGCCGTGCCCCTGAATGGCGTAGCCGATGCTGCGGCGCAGCTGCGGGCCCGGCACCGAACGGTTGTCGAGCCCGTCCAGCCTGATCGCTCCCGACGTCTGTTCGACCAGGCGGTTGATCATGCGCAGGAGCGTGGTCTTGCCCGAGCCGGACGTGCCGACGATCACCGTAATCGTGCGCGGCTCGATGACCATCGACACGTCGTCGACGACGGTCACGTCGCCGTATCGCTTGGTGACATGTTCGATTTCGATCATGCGGCCTCCGCCACGGGTCTGCCTGTCGCGGCCGTTTCGATGACCGCGTCGAGAATGATTGCCGCGGCGAAGGCCAGCGCGACCGTCGGCACCGCTCCGAGCAGCACCAGGTCCATCGCCGTCTGGCCGACGCCCTGGAAGACGAAGACGCCGAAGCCGCCGCCGCCGATGAGCGCGGCGATGGTGGCGAGCCCGATGTTCTGGACCAGAACGATGCGGATGCCGGTCAGGATCACCGGAAAGGCGAGCGGGAACTCGACGCCTTTCAGGCGCTGCCAGTCGGTCATGCCGGTGCCGCGGGCGGCATCGTTGGCGGCGCGCGGGACTCCCGCCAGCCCGACGACCGTGTTGGCGACCACCGGCAGCAGCGAATAGAGGAACAGCGCGACGAAGGCCGGCGCCACGCCTATGCCGCGAATGCCGATGGCGGCCGCGCCCGGGATATTGGCCGCCACCCAGCCCAGCGGGGCGATCAGGATGCCGAACAGGGCGATGGATGGGATGGTCTGGATGATGTTGAGCGTATTGAGCACCCCTGCCCTGAGCCATTCGACGCGGTGACTGAGGACGCCGAGCGGCAGGCCGATGACCACGGCGCCGACGAGCGAGCCGAGAGCCAGGGTGACATGACGCCTGGCCTCGATCCAGAAGCTGTCGGCGCGGTTGGCATATTCCTTGAGGAGCGACAGATCGTTCCAGGCCCCGGACGCGAGCAGCAACCAGACCGCCATCGCGGCGGCCGCAAGGACCGCGACGCGCCCCGCCGGCGACAACTGCAGCCTCGTGAGGCCGTCGGCCAGCAGCAGCGTGAACGCAAAGACCAAAATCCAGAATCCGGAGGCCGGCGAGATGCGGGCAAACGTGTTGCCCTCAGGTGTGAGGAACGCCCCGGCGACACCGATCAGAGCCGCGAGCATCACAAGAGCGTCGACACTTGCGGCCAGCCTGATCACGAGCGGCGTTCGCAACAGCGCAATCAGCCCCGACACAACCAAAATGGCGAGAAGCAGCAAGCCAAAGGGCTGCGGCAGCGCCTCGAGTATCGACCGGGGTTCGCCGGCGACGATACGGTTGGCGCGAAACGTGGCGAATGGCGCAACCAAGGCGCCATAGGCGGCGATCGCGGCGATCACCACGCCAAGCTTGTCAAATCTGATGCTCACGGCCGAGATGCGTCCCCGCTGCCTGTGGCGCGCCCCGACAGCCGAGGCGCGCCGCAGGAGCTTACTTCAGAAAGCCGTTCTTCTTCAGGAAATCCTCGGCGACTGCCTTGGCAGGCTCGCCGCCTACCTGGACGCGGCCGTTCAGCTCCTGGAGCGTGACGAGGTCGAGCTTCTCGAACACGGGCTTCAGCAGGGTCTCGATCTCCGGATGCTGCTTGAGCACCGCCTCGCGAACGATCGGCGCCGGCTGGTAGACCGGCTGCACGCCCTTGTCGTCCGTGAGCACGACGAGGCCGGAGGGGGCAATGCCGCCGTCGGTGCCGTAGACCATGGCGGCGTTGGCACCGTTGGTCTGGTTGGCGGCTGCGGCAATGGTGGCGGCGGTGTCGCCGCCGGACAGCGTGATCAGCTGCTCCGGCTTGAGGGTGAAGCCGTAGGTCGTCTGGAAGGCAGGCAGCGCGGCCGCCGAATTGACGAACTCGGCGGATGCCGCCAGCACCACATTGCCGCCGCCGGAGACGTATTTGCCGAAGTCGCTGAGGGTGGCGAGCTTGTTCGGCTCGGTCACGTCCTTGCGCAGCGCAATCGCCCAGGTGTTGTTGGCCGGTGCCGGCGAGAGCCAGACGATCTTGTTGGCATCGTAGTCGAGCTTCTTGGCGGTCTCGTAGCCCTTGGCGGCATCCTTCCAGACCGGATCATCCGCCTTCTCGAAGAAGAAGCCGGCATTGCCGGTATACTCCGGATAGATGTCGATCTCGCCCGCGGCAATCGCCTTGCGGACGACCGGCGTCGCACCGAGCTGGATGCGGTCGGTCGTGGCGATGTCGTTGGCGTTGAGAACCGACTGGATGATGTTGCCCAGCACGCCGCCCTCGGTGTCGATCTTGGACGAGACGACCACCTGCGCACTTGCAGCACCCGTTGCGATGCCGAATGAAACTCCGGCAACCGCCAGAATAGTCTTGAAGCTCACGATACCCCCCTTTGATGTGGCCGGTGACGGACGTTGCTTACATATGAGCACGCCGTCTGCCTTACGTCGGGGCATACGCTTTCACTACATTGGGCTTGCGCGCAATATTTTTTTGAAGTTCGAACTAATCGGCGGCAAGGACTGCCGCCAATTTCCCGTCAGGCCATCTGGCGGCGGCTCGCCTTGGCCAGTGTGGCCAGGGCGCCGAGGCAGACCACGCAAACCGGGAAAACCAGCCAGTTCAGCATGTTCCAGCCATAGGCGTTGTAGACCGCACCCGACAGCAGGGAGGCCAGCGCCACGGCACCGAACAACACGAAATCGTGAAAGCCCTGCACCCTCGCCTTCTCCGAAGGGCGGTAGGCGGTGGCCACGATCGCGGTCGCGCCGATGAAGCCGAAGTTCCAGCCGAGCCCGAGCAGAATCAGGGCCGACCAGAACTGCCAGAGCGCGATGCCCGACAGTGCCACGATGGCGCAGCCGATGAGCAGCAAGATGCCCAACCCCACCATGCGCTCGGGGCCGAAGCGCCGGATGAGGCTGCCGGTGAAGAAGCTCGGCCCGAACATGGCCATCACGTGCCACGAGATGCCGAGCGTCGCCTGGTCGGGCGAGAAGCCGCAGCCGACCATGGCGAGCGGCGCGCCGGTCATGACGAAGGTCATCAGCGTGTAGGTGCCGACCGCGCAGACCAGGGCGGCGGCGAAGCGCGGCTGGGTCACGATCTCCTTGAGCGGCCTGGCGTCCGCGGCGGCGGAATCCTGGTGCGCGTGCGCGCCTTCCGTCACCCGGAGGAAGGACAGGATGACGGCGCCGACCGCGGCGAGCCCGATGATGGCCGCGAACGAACCCGCAAACATCACCGGCGCGAACAACTCGCGGGTGAAGATCACGATCTGCGGGCCGAGGATGGCAGTGATGATGCCGCCGGCAAGCACGAAGGAAATGGCGTTGGCCTTGAATTCAGGCGGGGCGTTGTCGGCCGCGGCGAAGCGGAACTGCTGGACGAAGGCACTGCCGGCGCCAAGCATCAGCAGACCGAACACGAAGAGCCAGAACTCGGCCCGGAACAGCGCCAGCGTCGCGATGGCGCCGCCGACGGCCGTCACGGCCGTGCCGAACATGAAGCCGCCGCGCTGGCCTAGGCTGCGGATGATGGCAGCGGCGGGAAGCGCGCCAAGCGCCATGCCCAGGCTGAAGCCAGTGATGGGAAGCGTCGCCAGCGACTTGTCTTCGCCGAGGAGGTAGAACCCAGCCAGGCCGCCAATCGAGAAGGAGATCGGCGCGGCCGAGCCTATGATGGCTTGCGATGCGGCGAGGATGTAGGCAGTTCGCCGCGCTTCGCGTTCGCCAACGGTCATGTCGCGTCCTTGCCCTTGCCTTCGCCGCGCAGCTTGCGGGAAACGCGGTCGAGCACCGCATTGACGAGCTTGGGCTCGTCGTCCTCGTAGAAGGCCTTGGCGATGTCGACATATTCCGACACGATCACCGCCACCGGAACGTCCTGGCGCTTCATCAGTTCGTAGACGCCGGCGCGCAGAATGGCGCGCAGCGTGGAATCGAGGCGCGACAGCGGCCAGTCTTCGGTGAGCGCCTGGCGGATCACCGGATCGACGGTCTTCTGGTTCTCGACCACGCCGGACAGGATGGCCCGGAACCACTGCGCGTCGGCCTCGCGGTAGAGCGCGCCGTCGACTTCCTTGCCGAGCCGGAAGGCCTCGTACTCGGCAGTGATCTCGAGCAGGCCGCTGCCGGCCACGTCCATCTGGTAGAGCGCCTGGACGGCGGCGAGACGGGCCGCGCCGCGCTTGTTGGCGTGGCGGACGGCCGGCTGGCCCTTGTCTTCGGAAGAGCTCACGATCGGGCGGCTCCCAGTTTCTCGCGCACGGCGATCATGGTCAGCGCGGCACGGGCCGCGAAGCCGCCCTTGTCGCCTTCGCCGCGGCGGGCGCGCACCCAGGCCTGCTCGTCGTTTTCGGTGGTCAGGATGCCGTTGCCGACGGCGATCGACTCGGCGACCGAGAGATCCATCAGCGCGCGGGCGGATTCGTTGGCGACGATCTCGAAATGATAGGTCTCGCCGCGGATGACGGTGCCGAGCGCGACATAACCGTCATAGTGGGTGCCCTCGTCGTCGGCCGCATCGAGGGCAAAGGAGATCACGGCCGGAATTTCGAGCGCACCGGGCACGGTGACCACGTCATAGGAAGCGCCGGCTTCGTCGAGCGCGGCCTTGGCGCCGTCGAGCAGCGCGTCGGCGAGGTCGTCGTAGAAGCGCGCCTCGACGATGAGGAGCTTCAGTTTCTTGTCATTGGCCATGTTCGATCTCCGGCAGAGCCGGTCACTTAGGCCGAACCGGGGGAGTTCGCAAGCGAAGTGTTAAGGGCCAGAGCATGAAACCGCCGGCCGCCTTGCGCAAGCCGCTTGCGGTCGTCTCAGAGCCCTTCCCGGGCAGCGTCGGCGAGCCGCGCCGCATATCGCGCCATGGTGTCGACCTCGATGTTGATGCGGTCGCCGACCTTGCGTTCGCCCCAGGTCGTCACCCGCAGCGAATGGTGGATCAACAGCACGTCGAAACGCGTGCCCTCGACCTTGTTGACTGTCAGCGACGTGCCGTCGAGGGCAACCGAACCCTTGGGCGCGACGAACTTCGCCAATTCGCGTGGCGCCTCCAGCCGGAACCGCACCGCCTCGCCCTCGTCCTCGCGCGAAACGATCTCGGCCATGCCGTCGACATGGCCCGAAACGATGTGCCCGCCAAGCTCGTCGCCGATCTTGAGCGCGCGTTCGAGGTTGATGCGGCGCCCGGCGGTCCACTCGCTCGCGGTAGTGAGGCGCAAGGCCTCCTCCCAGGCTTCGACCTCGAACCAGCGGGCGTTGGACGCCTCTTCCGGCAGCCTGACGACGGTCAGGCAGACCCCCGAGCAGGCGATCGAAGCGCCGATGTCGATAGTCCTGGGATCGTAGGCCGTATCGATGCGCAGGCGCACGCCCTGGTCGAGCGGAGCGGTGGACGCAACGGTCCCCACGTCGGTGACGATCCCGGTGAACATCAGATATCCCTTATCCATTCGGCGAAGCCGTCCTCGGCGTAGCGCGCCTCGTGCACCAGCCGGAACCCTGCCGGTATATGGTCGCGGCCGATCGGCGCCGCAATGCCGTCCGAGCCGATCGCCTCGGGGCCGTAGAACAGCGCGATCCTGTCGACCAGCCCGTCCTCGAGGAACGCGCGCGCCGTATCCGCCCCGCCCTCGACGATGATGCGCGACATGCCCTGATTGGCCAGGTCCTCGAGCAGTTCGGGCAGCGCGACCCGCCCGTCATAGCTCTCGGTCGCCAGAAACTTCACGCCGGCGCGTTCGAGCTCGGCCCGGTTGGCCGGGTCGCCCTCCTCGCAGGTGGCCACCAGCACGGGCACGTCGAGCGCCGAGCGGGCCAGCTTCGAGGCCGCGGGCAGACGGGTCAGCCTGTCGAGCACGATCCGAGCCGGCGACCGCGTCCTGAGGCCCGGCAGGCGCACGGTGAGCTCGGGATCGTCGGCGATTGCCGTGCCGATGCCGATCAGGATCGCGTCGCATTCGGCGCGCATGACGTGGACCTGGCGCCGCGCCACCTCGCCGGTGATTTCGATCTGCCCCTCGCCTCGCCGGCCGATCATGCCGTCGGCGGAAAGCGCAAGCTTCAGAATCACTTCCGGCCGCTTGTTGACGGATCGATTCAGGTAGCCGGCCAGCTGGTCGGCCGCCTCGGCGGCCAGCACCCGCTCCCTGACCTCGATGCCGGCGGTACGCAGGATGGCGTAGCCGTTGCCCGACACGCGGGGGTCGGGATCGCTGGCCGCGCCGACGACGCGCGTTATGCCGGCGCTGACGAGCGCATTGGCGCATGGCGGCGTGCGGCCATGATGGGCGCAGGGCTCGAGCGTCACATAGGCGGTGGCGCCGCGCGCCAGCTCGCCGGCTTCGGCGAGCGCCTGCGGCTCGGCATGGGGCCGCCCGCCGATGGCAGTGACGCCCCTGCCCACGATGACCGGACCGTTGCCGTCGTCGCGGACGATCAGCGTACCGACGGAAGGATTGGTCGAAGTGAGGCCAAGATGCCGGCGCGCGTAACGGATCGCGGCTGCCATGAAGCGGCGATCGATGCGGTCCTGCTCAGGCGTGGTCGTTCCGGGCATGGCTCAGCCGGCGTCCTCGTCGCCCTTCAGTTCGCCGAGCACCTCGTGGAAGTCCTTGGCCTCGCGAAAATTGCGGTAGACGGAGGCGAACCGCACATAGGCGACGTCGTCGAGCGACTTCAGCGCCTCCATGACCAGCCGGCCGATCTCGCCGGAGGGGATTTCGCTTTCGCCCGAGCTTTCGAGCTGGCGGACGATGCCGGTGACGGCGCGCTCGATGCGCTCGGGATCGACGTTGCGCTTGCGCACGGCGATCTCGACCGAGCGGGCGAGCTTGTCGCGGTCGAAGGGAACCTTGCGGCCCGATTTCTTGACCACCACCAGGTCGCGCAGTTGCACGCGCTCGAAGGTGGTGAAGCGGCCGCCGCATACCGGGCAGATGCGCCGCCGGCGGATGGCCGCGCCGTCCTCGGCGGGACGCGAGTCCTTCACCTGCGTGTCTTCAGACTGGCAATAGGGGCAGCGCATCGTTCGGCCTTGTCTTCGAATCCCGTCCGCGAAAGGCTTAAAGCATGATCCGCAAAAGCAGAAGCCCCATCCCGGGCAGCCGGGACGGGGCTTCGCCATTGATGTCGCGCCCGAGGGCGCTCGGGCTCAACCCAGATACGGATAGAGCGGGAAGCGCTCGGTCAGACTGACGACCTTCTGCTTGACGGCAGCTTCAACCGCAGCGTTGCCCTCGTCGGAATTCGCAACCTTGAGCCCGTCCAGGACTTCCGCGATCAGCTGGCCGATCTCGCGGAACTCGGCTTCGCCGAAGCCGCGGGTGGTGCCCGCCGGCGTGCCGAGACGGACACCGGAGGTGACGAAGGGCTTCTCCGGATCGAAGGGGATGCCGTTCTTGTTGCAGGTGATGTTGGCGCGGCCGAGAGCCGCCTCGGCGCGCTTGCCGGTGGCGTTCTTGGGACGCAGGTCGACCAGCATCAGGTGGTTGTCGGTGCCGCCCGAGACGATGTCGAGGCCGGTTTCCTTGAGGCTCTCGGCGAGCGCCTTGGCGTTGGCCGCGACGTTCTGGGCGTAGGTCTTGAATTCGGGCTTCAGCGCCTCGCCGAAGGCCACGGCCTTGGCGGCGATGACGTGCATCAGCGGGCCGCCCTGCAGGCCGGGGAACACCGCCGAATTCATCTTCTTGGCGATTTCCTCGTCATTGGTGAGGATCATGCCGCCGCGCGGGCCGCGCAGCGACTTGTGCGTGGTCGTGGTGACCACATGCGCATGCGGCAGCGGCGACGGGTGCACGCCACCGGCGACGAGGCCGGCGATGTGGGCCATGTCGACCATCAGATAGGCGCCGATGGAATCGGCGATCTCGCGGAAGCGCTGCCAGTCCCAGATACGCGAATAGGCGGTGCCGCCGGCAAGGATGAGCTTGGGGTTGTGGGCATGGGCCAGGCGCTCGATCTCGTCCATGTCGAGCAGGTGGTCGTCCTTGCGCACGCCGTAGGAGACGACCTTGAACCACTTGCCGGACATGTTGACCGGCGAGCCGTGGGTCAGGTGGCCGCCCGAATTCAGGTCGAGGCCCATGAAGGTGTCGCCCGGCTGCAGCAGGCCCAGGAACACGGCCTGGTTCATCTGGCTGCCGGAATTGGGCTGGACGTTGGCGAACTTGCAGTCGAACAGCTTCTTGGCGCGCTCGATGGCGAGTTCCTCGGCCACGTCGACGTACTGGCAGCCGCCGTAGTAGCGCTTGCCCGGGTAACCCTCGGCATATTTGTTGGTCATGATCGAGCCCTGCGCCTCGAGAACGGCGCGGGAAACGATGTTTTCCGACGCGATCAGTTCGATCTCATGGCGCTGGCGACCGAGCTCATTGCGGATCGAGCCGAAAATCTCCGGATCGGACTCCGAAAGCGGGGTGCCAAAGAAGGATTCGAGGTTTTTGGAGACGGCCATCGGCAATTGATCCTTGCTGTCCGGTGGGGGCATCGTGGAGGTTCGGCGGGGCATTAACACACTTGCCCCTGCGTCGCCACGCGAAGTGCGAAATTTCGTGGTCGCATTTGGACCGACAGCAAAAAAGGCCGCCCCGGGGGGGGGGGCGGCCTTTTCTCAGCTTTTCCGAATTGCCAGGCGATCGGCTCAGAGCGCCGAGGTCATCTGCAGTTCGTCGACCCCGTCGCGGCCATAGATGTCGTCGCGGAACTGGACGACGCCATCGCCGGTGGACCAGGCGGAGATGTAGGTGAAGTAGACCGGCACCGGATTGGTGACGGGGACCGGCGTGTTCTCGCCCGACTTGATGGTCTGCTCGAAATGCTGGCGGCTCCAGCCCGGCGTATCGCGGAGGATCCAGGTCACCAGGTCGCGGACGTTCTGGACGCGCACGCAGCCCGAGGAATCAAAGCGCATCAGCTTGTCGAACAGGCTCTGCTGCGGCGTGTCGTGCATGTAGACGCCATCGGGGCTCGGGAAGTTGATCTTCACCGACGCCATGGCGTTGATGGCGCCCGGATCCTGGCGGAACAGGTACTTGGCGGCCTCTTCCGTCGACCAGTCGACGGTCATCGGATCGACCTCGCTGCCGTCCGGCGCGATGAGGCGGATCTTGCTCTTGGTCAGATACTCGGGATCCTTGCGCATCAGCGGGATGATGTCCTTGCGGACGATCGAGACCGGCGCATTCCAGTACGGGTTGACGACGATCTCGTTGATCTTCGAGGCAACGATCGGCGTCTGCCGGTCGACCTTGCCGACGATCGCCGTATGGCGGAGCACGACGCGGTCGCCCTCGACGGCCTCGATCTGGGCCGCCGGGATGTTGACGTTCACGTAGCGTTCGCCAAGCTGGCCGGCCTGCGCCTGGAGGCGCTGGAGGTTGGTCTCGAGCTGGCCGAGGCGCACCTGGGCGCTGACATTCATGGCAGCATAGGTGTACTGGCCCATGACGCCGTCGGACGGCAGGCCATGACGGGCCTGGAAGCGCTTGAGCGCCGCGTCGACATAGGTGTCGAACGAGTTGGAGATGCCGGCGCGCGGCGACAGGTCGCCGGACACCATCAGGCGCTGGCGCAGGATCGCGACATCGGGATCGTCCACGCCGAGCTGAAGCTTCTTGGTCGCCGGCACGACGGGCCAGCCGCCCTGGGCGACGACGTTCTGGTACTGGGCGATGGCCTGCTGGACGAAGCCGACCGTCTGGGGCGAAAAGATCGGCAGCGTGGTGGCGACCTTGCCGCCCTGGGTCACGCGCGCATCGAACTCGTCGTCCCAGTTGCCGCGGCGCGACGAGCCGAGCACCTCACCGATCACGTCCTGGGCACTTGCGGCGCCCGACAAGGCTGCCATGGCGATAGCACCGGCACCGGAGAGAAAGAAACGGCGACTTGTTTTCATGGGCGTCCCAGACATTTTCGCGCAACTTCAAGGGCAGGAGAATATCCCGCAACGGTATGACGGCCATGCTTAACAATTAGCCAACCATAACCCGGAACAGCCCGCGCCCGAAACGCGGCATCGACGACCGGATTGCTGACGGCCACATAAAGGCAGCTACTGGCACATCACAGATCGCTTTCGGTTTTCACCCGAATATGGCGGCAACATGGCTATGCCGCCCCAACGGCCGGCAACATTACAGAAAAAGGAAGGGCCGGTGCATTTCTGCAACCGGCCCAGCGACTGGAGGGTCGTTCCTTCGGATGGCTCGGCCAGGCTCGCCTGTGGCAGCGAGAGAGGGGCAATAGGGCAACAGGTCGGGATGCCTGCTTCGCTGCCCTGTTCCCCTATTGCCCCGCTCCCCGCCACAAGCGGCGGCCGTTGTGTCACATCCGGTAAGCGATGGTGTCGTTCCAGAAGCGGTCGAGGCGCTGCAGGGCCCGGTTCATCTGCTTGAATTCGTCGGTGTTGATGCCGCCGACCTGCTCGATCGAGCCGACATGGCGCTCGTAGAGACCGGCCACGACCTCGGCCACTTCCTGGCCCTTCGGTGTCAGACTGACGCGGACCGAGCGACGGTCGATGCGCGAGCGCTGGTGGTTGATGAAGTCGAGCTCGACCAGCTTCTTGAGGTTGTAAGAGACATTCGAGCCGAGATAGTAGCCGCGGGAACGCAGTTCACCGGCGGTCAGCTCGGCGTTGCCGATGTTGAACAGCAGCAACGCCTGGATCGCGTTGATGTCGCTGCGGCCGTTGCGATCGAACTCATCCTTGACAACGTCAAGTAGACGGCGATGCAGTCTCTCGACCAGCTGGAGCGATTCCAAGTAAAGAGAACGGATCGCCTCGTTACGATCCTCGGAATTCATGACGGGCTTGGCCGCCTGACGCGAAGTGATCATTGTTTTTGCCTCTCGTTTGTCGCCTGGTGAGTTTTTGTTTTGATCTCACCTTGAGCGCGAACTTATCGAATACCCATAAAATTCGACTTAAACGTCAGGCTTAACAAGGGCTTACCAGCCACTGGTTTCGAAAGAGGGTTAACGAAAGCCCCTCCGAGTAAGAAAAATTAACCTTGAATTTTACGGAATGGTCCGCAACGCCTTGAACGCGTTGCTACTGGGTCGCCGCCCGACGCTGCTGAAGGTGCAGCAGGACGCGGAAGGTCGCGTAAACGAGTGCAACCACGGCATGGGCGACGACGATCAAAGGGCGGCCGCCGAACAGATCGGGGAAGCCCGCATACATGACCGTCTCGGTCGCCGCGCAGATGAACCAGATCACCGGTCCCCAGGACGAGAGCATCCACAGGCCGATCGCCGCGAAGGGAAAGAACACCGCCAGGGTGGCGGTCGCGACCTGCCAGTGCAAGGGCATCAGGTCGAAACGCCACAAGGTGGCGTCGTAGAGCCCGATGAGCCGAACCCAGTAGAGGACGCCGAACAACAGGCAATAGCCGGCGACGACGCGCAGGAACCAGGCAAAGGCATTCTCGAGCGTCGAGGGGTGCATTTCCTGGAGGCGGTTGACGCTGTCGATCACAGGACGAGTTCCCTGTCGCCGAGCGGTTCGAAATAGCGGTCGATGTCGGCCGGGTCGACATCCGCGATGCGCGACGGCTGCCAGACGGGCGTCGACCCCTTGTCGACGAGGACGGCCCGGATGCCTTCGTAGAAGTCGTGCCCCGCCAGCATGCGGTTGAGGATGCGGAACTCCATCCGCATGCAGTCTTCCATCGACATGGTAAGGCCGGCGCGCACCTGGCGGAAGGCGACGAACAGGCTGGTGGGCGACCGCGACAGGATGGTGGCGAGCGTCTTGGCTGCAAATTCGCTCGATCCAGCCTCCGCCTGCAGGCTTTCCAAGACGTCCTCGAGCGTCGGCTTGGCGAAATGCCGCGCGATGGCTTCCAGCGTGTCGCGGTCGGTTTCGCGCTTCGCGGCCTGGAAGTAGCTGCGCAGCACGGCTTCCGCTTCACCGGTCTCGCACAGGCGCTGGAGAAGGCCGGTGATGCCTTCGGCCGCTATCGTGTGCGTCGCCAGCCCCGACCAGAGCGCGTCGCCATAACGGATGCGGTTGCCGGTCAGCGCCAGATACATGCCGAAATGACTGCCGAGGTCGGGCAGCAGATGGCTGCCGCCGACATCCGGGAAGAAGCCGATGCCCACTTCCGGCATGGCGAACTGGGCGTTTTCAGTGAGGACCCGGTGCGAGCCGTGGAACGAGATGCCGACGCCGCCGCCCATGACGATGCCGTCGATCAGCGACAGATAGGGCTTGGCGTAGCGCTGGACATGCGCGTTGAGACGGTATTCGTCGGCGAAGAACTGGACGGGCGGAGAGCCGGTATTGCGGCTTTCGTAGACATTCATGATGTCGCCGCCGGCGGAAAATGCCCTGCCCTCGGCCCTGACGACGACGAGCGCCACCTCGCGGTCGTGCTCCCAGGCCTTGAGCCCGCGCGACAGCGCGAGCACCATGTTGTGGGTCAGCGCATTCAGCGCCTTCGGCCGCGTCAGCGTAACGATGCCGGCCCTGCCGGTCCGCTCGAAGCGGATTTCATCACCGCCGCCAAAATCAATAACCAAGAGATTCCCTCACATCGAAGCCGGGTTCGAAGAGCTAATGTGCTGTGCGTGGGTGCGTCAATGCCGCAGGTGCCATCGCGCCGCTTGGTCTTGGGCAAACCGGCATGCTAAAAACCGCACAATCCGGAGACCATCGATGAATAAGTTCACCCCCGCCAAGCCAGCCGGCGCGCGCAGCGTCGACGAGATCACCGGCAGCCGCCGCCTGCGCCGCATGCGCAAGGCAGACTGGTCGCGGCGCCTGGTCCAGGAAAACCGGCTGACGGTGGACGACCTGATCTGGCCGATCTTCATCATCGACGGCGAGAACCGGCGGGAAGCGATCCCGGCGATGCCCGGCGTGTTCCGCATGTCCGTCGACCTTGCGGTCAAGGAAGCGGAGCGCGCCGCCAAGCTCGGCATCCCCGCACTCGCCACCTTCCCCAATGTCGACATGGGCCTGCGCGACCAGACCGGCGCGCATATCCTCGAGCCGGACAACGTCATCAATCGCGCCACCCGCGCGATCAAGGCGGCGGTTCCGGAGATCGGCGTCATCACCGACGTGGCGCTCGACCCGTTCACCAGCCATGGCCATGACGGCATCCTGCGCGACGGCATCATCGTCAACGACGAGACGGTCGCCCAGGTGGCCGCGGCCGCCGTGCTGCAGGCGGCGGCGGGCTCCGACATCATCGCTCCCTCCGACATGATGGACGGGCGCATCGGCGCGATCCGCGACGCGCTCGACGACAACGGCTTCCAGGACGTGGCGATCATGTCCTACGCGACCAAGTTCGCCTCGGCCTTCTACGGCCCCTATCGCGAGGCGATCGGCACGCAAGGCCTGCTCAAGGGCGACAAGAAGACCTACTACCTCGACCACGCCAATTCCGACGAGGCGATGCGCGAGGCCGAGCAGGATCTCGCCGAGGGCGCCGACATGCTGATGGTCAAGCCCGGCCTGCCCTATCTCGACATCATCCGGCGGCTTAAGGACGAGTTCCGGATGCCGACCTTCGCCTATCAGGTATCGGGCGAGTATTCGATGATCAAGGCTGCCGGCGCCAATGGCTGGATCGACGGCGAAAAGGCCATGGTCGAGAGCCTGCTCGCCTTCAAGCGCGCCGGCTGCGACGGCATCCTCACCTATTTCGCGCCGGAAGTGGCGGCGATGCTGAAGGGGTGAGCTGGCGGCGCCTACAACACAGTCCGCAAGTGCTATAGTATGCGGATATGACCAGATCGGAAGCGATAAGAATACTACGCGAGAACGCCGCCGTACGAGGCATGGGCGCGACGTCGCTGTACCTGTTCGGATCAACAGCTCGTGATGAGCCTTCATTGGGCAGCGATCTCGATCTTTTCATCGACTACGATCCGCACAGCCGCTTCTCTTTGATAGATCTAGTCGGCATCAAGCAGCTTTTCGAAGAGGCGATGGCGACGGAAATCGATGTCACGACACGTAACAGCCTGCATCCGCAATTGAAGGCTGACATCGAGCGCACAGCCATTCGCGTGTTCTGATGGCACAACGTAAAGTCGGGCCTATCCTTGCCGAAATACTTGCAGCACTCGACGGGATCGAGAAGGCAACATCAGGCAAGACGCTCCACGACTACGAACAGGATTGGCTGCTGAAGCACGGCGTCCAACGTGGCATCGAGATCATTTCGGAAGCCGCGCGGCACCTGCCGGCCGAATTGTTCGTGACCGAACCCGGGATTCCGTGGAAGCAAATACGCGGAATCGGCAACGTCCTGAGACACGAGTACCACCGGATCGCCATCCCATTGTCTGGGCGGTCGTGACCGACAGCCTACCGACACTGCGTAAAGCCATCGAACGCATCGCCACTGAAGTTGCGAAGCGGGAATCTTGAATTCCGATGCGACCCCACCCATCTGCTCCCACGCAGGCACTTGCGCCTGCATGCAGAGGATTGAATGACCGCACGCGTCCTGGACGGCGAAATCATCACCAACAGGCTCGACGACGTCCGGGCATATGACGGCGTGCGCACGCGCCGCGTGCTGGCTTTCCTGATCGACTACCTGATCGTTGGACTGTTGACGATCCCGTTCGCGATCGTCGTCTTCTTTCTGGGCATCCTGACGCTCGGGCTCGGCTGGGCGCTGTTCGGCATCCTGTTGCCGCTCGTGGCGCTCGCCTACGTGTGGACGACGCTTGGCGGCCCCAACCAGGCGACCACCGGCATGCGCGTCATGGGCATCCGCATCGACCGCCTCGACGGCCGCCCGATCGACGGGCTGCTGGCGGTCGTGCACTCGGTCCTGTTCTGGGCCGGCAATGTGATGCTCACCCCGCTTGTCCTGCTGGTCACGCTGTTTTCCGACCGCAAGCGCACGCTGCACGACCTGCTGCTCGGCACCGTGGTCAGCCGCAGCGACCGCTGATTGGGCCTTTTGGCGTGGCAAATCACGCTTTCGCGCTAAAATGTGAAGGCGAGTTGCGGTCTGCCTTCACATTCATGTTGAATTTTTCGCAGTCAGCGCCAAGCTAGGGGTCATTCGTGGGGAGTCTTCTAGACGCTCGATGACGCAGCATTCGACCCATTCGCCGCAATTCTTCCTGACGGCACCTTCTCCCTGCCCCTATCTTGAAGGGCAATTCGAGCGAAAGGTCTTCACGCATCTCGTCGGGGACAAGGCGCCGGAGATGAACGACCTGCTGACCCAGGGCGGCTTCCGGCGTTCGCAGAACATTGCCTACCGTCCGGCCTGCGAGACATGCCGCGCCTGCGTCTCGGTCCGCATCCTTGCGCAGGAATTCGTGCCGACACGCAACATGCGCCGGGTGATCGAACACAATACCGACCTGATTGGGGCGATGCATGACGCGGAGCCCTCGACGGAGCAATATTCGCTGTTCCGCGCCTATCTCGACGCCCGTCACCGCAAGGGCGGCATGTCGGACATGACCGTGCTCGACTACGCCATGATGGTCGAAGACACCCATGTCGACACAAAGGTGATCGAATACCGCCGCCGCGGCCCGGACTCCTTCATCACCGGCAAGGGCCAGGGCGAGCTGATCGCGGTGGCCCTGACGGACAAGATGTCGGATGGCCTGTCGATGGTCTACTCCTACTTCAATCCGGAGATGGACCATCGCTCCCTCGGCACCTTCATGATCCTCGACCACATCGCCCGCGCCCGCGCCATGGGCCTGCCCCACGTCTATCTCGGCTACTGGGTCAACGGTTCACGCAAGATGAACTATAAGATACGGTTCAAGCCGCAAGAGCATCTCGCGCCCAAGGGCTGGGAGCGCTTCGAAGGCAAGAGCTGATAACGTCCGGCCCGTTTCCACGCTGCCGTCGACCGTCTGGCAGAGGAAACCGTGGCTGACACCCATTCGAACCACACCAAGGGGCTGTTGCTCACCGGCATCGGCGGCCTCGCGCTGACCGTCGACATTCCGCTCATCAAGCTGGCGGCCGGCAACAACTGGTCGATCCTGATGATGCGGAGCGGCACCACCTTCCTGGCCGCGATCGTCATCTGGCTGGTCTGGCGCGCGTTCGACCGCAATGCCCCGCAACTCATCCCCGGCAAGGCGGGCCTGGTGGTCGCCAGCCTCTACGGCATAGGCTCGATTTCATTCATCACCGCCGTCTACAACACGTCCACGGCAAACCTCGTCTTCATCCTGGCCTTCAACACCGTCTTTGCGGCGCTGCTGTCGTGGATATTCCTGCGCGAGAGACCGCGCCCTGCCACGATGCTGGCGATGCTGTTCATGATCGGCGGCGTGCTCGTCATCGTCGGAGGCTCGATCGGGACAGGCCATGTTTTCGGCGACCTGATGGCGGTCGTATCGGCCTTCTGCATTGCCTCGGCCATCACCATCTCGCGCTCTAGCGGCAAGGACATGGGCTTCACCGCCCTGGTCGGGGTGCTGTTTCCCTGCCTGGTCGCGGCCTTCATGGTCTCCAAGACCGGTTTTCAGGTCGAGGCGCCGTGGTGGATCATCTTCAACGGCGCGGTGATCATGCCGATCTCGTTCTTCTGCCTCGCCAACGGCCCGAAATATCTCTCCGGGCCCGAGGTGGCGATGTTCTACCTGCTCGAGACGGTGCTCGCGCCGATCTGGGTCTGGATGATCTTTGCCGAGGTGCCGACGACGAACAGCCTGATCGGCGGAGCGATCCTCATCGTGACGCTCGTCGCCCACTCGGCCTGGCAGCTTGCCCAGAGCCGCAAGCGTCGCGCCGGCGCGGTCCTCGAGCAGGCAGCCTAGAGCCCGCGCGCGCTCTAGCCGGCCTGCGTCCGCTTGGCCGGCGCATCGTCGCCCGCCGCTTCGGCCGCGCGCGGCGCCTCGCCCTCGGTCGGGGCATTGGCGGCGACGATCGCGGCCTCGTCGGTCAGTTCGATCTCGCGGATCCATTCGCGCCAGATGGCGACGAGCAGCGCCATCAGCACCGGCCCGATGAACAGGCCGAGCAGGCCCATCGTCTTGACGCCGCCGATGAGGCCGAAAAAGGTCGGCAGGAACGGCAGCTTGATCGGGCCGCCCACCAGCCTCGGCCGCAGCGTCTTGTCGACGATGAAGAGCTCGATCGAACCCCAGGCGAACAGGGCCACGCCGGCAATCGGCGAGCCGCTGGCGAGGAGATAGACCGAGACGAGCGTGAAACATAGCGGCGCGCCGCCGGGGATCAGCGCCATGAAGCCGGTGATGACGCCGAGGGTCACCGGCGAGGGCACGCCGGCGATCCAGTAGGCGACGCCGAGCACGACGCCCTCGCCTATCGCGATCACCGTCATGCCCATCACCGTGGCGCTGATGGTCTTGGGCACCACGCGCGAGATGCGCTCCCATCGCATCGGCAGGATGCGCTCGCCGAGCCGGTCGAGCTGGCCCACGAACGCCTCGCCGTCGCGATAGGTGAAGAACAGGGCGATCAGCATGAACAGCATGGTGAGCAGGATGCTGAAGGCGCTGCCGCCGGCGGCGAGAACGCCGCGGTAGATGCTGCCGATATTTGCGCCGCTGAAGAGCTGGAACAGTTCGCCGATCGAGCCCGGATGGCCGATATTGCGGGTCCATTGCTCGTTGAGCCACTCGCCGACGACCGGCAGGTTGGCGATCCACGCAGGCGTCGACGCGCCCTGGCGGTTGGTGTTCACCGCCCAGGCGAACCATTCGCGGATCTCGTTCACCGCATAGGTCGAGGCAAAGGAGATGGGCACCACGAGGAAGGCGACGATGAACAGCAGCGCCAAAGTGGCGGCGATGGTGCGGTTGCCTTCGACGGCCGCGAGCAGCCGGCGGTAGATGGGCCAGCTGGCGAAGGCGATGACAAGCGCTGCCAGCACCGGCACGAGGAACCCATGGAAGAAATAGATGCCTGCCGCCACGATCAGGACCAGCAGCCAGCGGGCCGCCGACAATGGCGGGACGAGCGGCGCGCGCATCGGCATGGACGGGCCGAAGAGCCGCGGCTCGCGCTCCGGTTTGCGGGGATTGGACAGTCTCAAGGGCCTTGATCTCCTTGGCCCTGGTATGGACCCTAGCTGGACGCCCGGCGACACCGCATGACACCGGCTAGAGGATCATAGAGCCTAACGCGGCGGCGCGCACGCAAACTTTGGATGCCGTACGCCTGCCCCGACGTCAACCGAAGCGCCCGGTGCGCGGGAACCCCTTGGGAACCATCCGGCCCGCGGTGGCGCGGGCGCCGATCCACTCCGCCAGTTCCTCGCGGGTGCGGGTGAAAGTGCGCTCGGCCGAATCCTGCCAGGTAAGCCCCGTCTCCATCGCGAAGGCCTTCACGTCGAGGACGCCGCCATCCTTGTATTTCTGCAGGCGTACGCCCTTGCCGCGGGTCATCTCGGGGATTTCCTGCAACGCAAACACCAGCATCTTGCGGTTCTCGCCGACGATGGCGAGGTGGTCGCCGAGCAGCGGCACGCAGAGCTTGGCCTCGTCGGGCGTCTTGACGTTCATCACCTGCTTGCCCTTGCGGGTGTTGGCGATGACCTCGTCCTCGGGCACCACGAAGCCGTTGCCCTCGTGGCTGACCAGCAGCAGCTTGCGCTTGGGCTCGTGGACGAAGGCGGTGACGATGTCCTGATCATTCTCCATGTCCACGATGATGCGGATCGGCTCGCCGTGACCGCGACCGCCCGGCAGGCGGTCGGCGCCGATGGTGTAGAACTTGCCGCCCGTGGTGAAGACCAGGATCTTGTCCGTCGTCTGGGCATGGAAGGCGAGCTTGAGGCTGTCGCCCTCCTTGAAGGAAAGCTGCGAATGATCGGCCAGATGGCCCTTCATCGCCCGCAGCCAGCCCTTTTCGGAGACCACGACCGTCACCGGCTCCTTCTCGATCATGGCGTGATGGATGTCGGTAAGGTCGTGCTCGGGCGCTGCGGTGAACTCCGTGCGGCGGCGGCCAAGCTCGGTATCGAGACCATAGTGCTTGCGCACGTTGGCCACTTCCCACTTGATCGTCTGCCACTGCTTGCCCTCGGACGAGAGCAGCGCCTCGATCTGCTTCTTCTCGGCGCTGAGGGCGTCGTATTCCTTGCGGATCTCGAATTCCTCGAGCTTGCGCAGCGCCCGCAGGCGCATGTTGAGGATGGCCTCGGCCTGCGTGTCGGTGAGGTCCCAGCGGGCCATCATGACCTGCTTGGGCTCGTCCTCCTCCCGGATGATGCGGATCACCTCGTCGATGTTGAGGTAGGCGATCAGGTAGCCGCCGAGGATTTCCAGCCGCCGCTCGATTTCGCCGAGGCGGAACTGCGAGCGCCGGACGAGCACGTCGCGACGGTGCTCGAGCCATTCCTGCAGCACGCTCTTGAGCGAAAGCACGTTCGGCACCTTGCCGCGCGACAGGACGTTCATGTTGAGCGAGAAGCGGCTTTCGAGCTCGGTAAGCTTGAACAGCGACTCCATCAGAAGGCCAGGATCGACGGTGCGGCTCTTGGGCACCAGCACGACGCGGATGTCCTCGGCGCTCTCGTCGCGTATGTCCTCGAGCAGCGGCAGCTTGCGCGCGATCAGGAGCTCGGCGATCTTCTCGATCAGCCGCGACTTGAGCACGCCGTAGGGGATCTCGGTGACGACGATGTTCCAGGTGCCCCTGCCCTGGTCTTCCTGGTGCCACTTGGCGCGCACGCGGAACCCGCCACGGCCGGTCTCGTAGGCCTGGACGATCGAAGCCCAGTCATCGACAACGCTGCCGCCGGTCGGGAAGTCGGGGCCGCGCACCTTGCAAGCCAGGGCAAGCTCGGGGTCGTCCTTGATCTGCTCCCACTCCGAGGGGGAGGTCATGAGGTCAGCGACCGAGGCCTGCGGATTGTCGATGAGATGGAGCGCAGCACTGCACAGCTCGGCGGCGTTGTGCGGCGGGATCGACGTCGCCATGCCGACCGCGATGCCCGACGAACCGTTGGCCAGCAAGTTCGGGAAGGCACCCGGCAGGACGATGGGCTCCTCGTCCTCCTCATTGTAGGTCGGACGGAAGTCGACGGCATCCTCGGTGATGCCCTCGAGCAGCGACACCGCCACCTCGGTCATGCGCGCTTCGGTGTAGCGCATGGCGGCGGCGTTATCGCCGTCGATGTTGCCGAAGTTGCCCTGCCCGTCGACCAGCGGATAGCGGACCGAAAAATCCTGGGCCAGGCGCACCAGCGCGTCGTAGATCGACTGATCGCCGTGCGGGTGGAACTTGCCCATCACCTCGCCGACGATGCGGGCGCATTTGGCGAATCCCTGGTCGGGATTGAGCCTGAGCAGACGCATGGCGTGCATGATGCGGCGGTGGACGGGCTTCAGCCCGTCGCGCACATCCGGCAGCGCCCGGTGCATGATGGTCGACAGCGCATACGCAAGATAGCGCTCCTCGAGCGCCTTCTTGAGGTCGACCGGTTCGATGTTGTCACCGCCGCCGGACGGCGGCAAAAGCCCTTTTCCCATGGGTTTGGACTAACGGAACGGGCGATTCGCGACAAGCCTTATCGGCAAAAGCAAGGGTGGACGGCGCCCGGATGCGACGAATCTTTCCGCTCGCTAAAGTAGCAATCCCGCGGTCAGCCGGTCATTCACCATTTTTGCGCGTGTTGGATTGCAGCGATTGCCTTTTGCCTCGAATTGCGGCCATTGTCATGACGGCGCCTTCTTCCAGTCCAGTTCGTGACGGACGAAAGGCCGAACGATTCCTAACAGTCTCAGGGAACCACAATGACGCAACATCGCTCTGCATTCGGCAAGCTCGTGCTATCGACATTCCTCTTCACGCTGCCGCTGAACGCTGCGTTCGCCCAGGAGGCCGGCGCAGTGGCCGAAAGGCTCAAGACAGTGCTGGCCACACAGAACATGACGCTCGGCTGGAGCAGTGCAACCGGCGACGCGTCGGAGATCGTCCTCGAAGGCGCCACCATCACCGTGGCCGGAGAAGGCAAGGCGTTCCCGATCGGCAAGCTGACGCTAACCGGTGTCGCCGACGACAACGGCGGCTACAAGATCGCGACGATCAGCACCGAGCCCTACAGCGTCACCCAGGACGGCGCGACCGTCGACATCAGCCCGTTGACCTTCGGCAACGTGAAATTGCCGGCCGAAGGCTCCACCGACCCGCTCGCCTCGCTGCTGATGTACGAGACTGCGGCGCTCGACAATCTCAGCGTCAAGGTGGGCGACAAGCAGGCCTTCCAGATGACCAACTTCACTGCCGAGGTGACGCCGCCGGTCGACGGCAAGGCCATGTCGTTCACCGGCGGGGCCGAGAAGTTCTCGGCCGACCTCAGCCTCGTCGAGGACCCGCAGTCGAAGGCGGCGATCGACGCGCTCGGCTACCAGAACATCAGCGGCAACCTGCAGCTCGCCGGCACCTGGCAGCCGACCGACGGACGCATGACACTGTCGCAGTACAATATCGCGGTCGACAATGCCGGCGCATTCGGCATGACCTTCGACCTCGGCGGCTACACGCTCGACTTCATCAAGTCGGTGCAGGACCTGCAGAAGACCATGGCCGCGCAGCCGCAGGGCGCAGACAGTTCGGCCCAAGGCCTGGCCATGCTCGGCCTGATGCAGCAGCTCACCTTCCACGGTGCCACCATCCGCTTCGACGACGCGTCGATCACCAACAAGGTGCTGGAATATCTCGGCAAGCAACAAGGCATGACGGCCAAGGATATTGCCAACCAGGCCAAGGCGATCGTTCCGTTCATGATGATGGAACTCAACAACCCCGAACTGACCCAGCAGGTCACGACCGCCGTCACGGCCTTCCTGGACAATCCGAAGTCGCTCGAAATCGCCGCGAAGCCCGGCTCGCCGGTGCCGTTCGCGCTGCTCGCAGCCAATGGCATGGCGAACCCGAAAGACCTGCCGAAGACGCTCGGCCTGTCGGTCACGGCGAACCAGTAAGCCTCAGGGCTCGGACGACCAGACAAAAAGCCCGGCAGCGATGCCGGGCTTTTTTTCGTGTCGATTTATCGAGCCGAAAGCGCCGCTTGCGCGTGTTGGTTAAGCTTCTTTCTTGGCCACCGCGACGCGCAGCGACAACTCGCGCAGCTGCAGCGGCGTGGCCTCGGCCGGCGCGTTCATCAGCAGGTCCTGCGCCTGCTGGTTCATCGGGAACAGCGTCACTTCGCGCAGGTTCTTGGCGCCGACGAGCAGCATGATCACGCGGTCGACACCGGCGGCCATGCCGCCATGCGGCGGCGCGCCGTACTGGAAGGCGCGGTAGAGGCCGCCGAAATGCTCCTCGACCTCTTCACGCGACTTCCCGGTCAGCTCGAAAGCCTTGACCATCAGTTCGGGCAGCTGGTTGCGGATCGAGCCGGAGGCGATTTCGAAGCCGTTGCAGACCATGTCATACTGATAGGCCTTGATGGTCAGCGGGTCCTGGTTGTTGAGCGCATCCAGGCCGCCCTGCGGCATCGAGAACGGGTTGTGGGCGAAATCGATCTTCTTCTCTTCTTCCAGCCATTCGTAGAACGGGAAGTCGATGATCCAGCACAGCTCGAAACGCTCGCGGTCGACGAGGTTCAGCTCCTCGCCGGCACGGGTGCGGGCAGCGCCCGCGAACGAGACGAACTTCCTGGGATCGCCCGCGACGAAGAAGGCGGCATCGCCGTCCGACAGGCCGAGCTGCCGGCGGATCGCCTCGGTGCGCTCCTCGCCGATGTTCTTGGCGATGGGGCCAGCACCCTCGAGCTTGTCGCCTTCCTTGCGCCAGAAGATGTAGCCGAGGCCCGGCTGGCCCTCGCCCTGCGCCCAGGAGTTCATGCGATCGCAGAACGCGCGCGAGCCGCCGGTCTTGGCCGGGATCGCCCAGACCTCGACCTTCGGGTTGGAGGCGATCATGCCCGCGAACACCTTGAAGCCCGAGCCGTCGAAATGCCGGGTGACTTCCTGGATCTCGATCGGGTTGCGCAGGTCGGGCTTGTCGGTGCCGTAGGTCCGCAGCGCGGTATCATAAGGAATGCGGCGGAACTGCTGGGTGACCGGCTTGCCGTCGGCAAACTTCTCGAACACGCCGCGCATCACCGGCTCCATCGTGTTCCAGACGTCTTCCTGGGTCACGAAGCTCATTTCGAGGTCGAGCTGGTAGAATTCGCCCGGCAGGCGATCGGCGCGCGGGTCCTCGTCGCGGAAGCACGGCGCGATCTGGAAGTAGCGGTCGAAGCCCGCGACCATCAGCAGCTGCTTGTACTGCTGCGGCGCCTGCGGCAGCGCGAAGAACTTGCCCGGATGGATGCGCGACGGCACCAGGAAGTCGCGCGCGCCTTCCGGCGACGAGGCCGTCAGGATCGGCGTCGAATATTCGGTGAAGCCGACGTCGTTCATGCGCTTGCGCATCTCGGCGATGATCTTGGTGCGCGCGACGATGTTCTTGTGCAGCGTTTCGCGGCGCAGGTCGAGGAAGCGGTACTTGAGGCGGATGTCCTCAGGGTATTCCGGCTCGCCGAAGACCGGCAGCGGCAGTTCCTTGGCGGCCGACAGCACTTCGATCTCGCGGGCGAAGATCTCGATCTCGCCGGTCGGCAGGTTGGCGTTGACCGCCTCGTCCAGGCGCGCCTTGACGTCGCCGTCGACGCGGATCACCCACTCGCCGCGCACCGTTTCGGCGGTCTTGAAGGCCGGCGAATCGGGATCGGCGACGATCTGGGTCATGCCGTAGTGATCGCGCAGGTCGATGAACATCAGGCCGCCATGGTCGCGGACGCGATGCACCCAGCCGGACAGGCGAACGGCGGAGCCGACGTCGGATTTCCTCAATTGGGCGCAGGTGTGGCTGCGGTAACGGTGCATGGCAAAGTTCCGGTTCGGGCTGTTGTTGAGCGGCGCCCAGGCGTCATCCGCGCCCCGGGCCGAAAATTCGCGCGAAAAGCGCATGGGTGCCCGGTTTTGTCAAGGCAAAGCGGGCTCCGACACGTTGTGCGGGCGGCTAGAAGCGCTTCTTGAGCCACACGCGAGAATGCCCGGCGGGGTAATCGTCGATGCGGCCGAACTCCTCGTATCCCTGCCGCTTGTAGAACTCGGGCGCCTGGAACGTATACGAATCGAGATGCACGCCTATGCAGCCGCGCTGCCTGGCCGCTTCCTCGGCCTCGGCCAGCAGCCGCGTGCCGAGACCTCCGCCGCGACGGTCGGGACTGATCCAGAGCCACTACGAACAGCCAGGTGTACTCGGACGAGCCCTTGAGCCCGGCCGCGACCCTGCCCTGCGCATCGCGGGCGACGATCCAGAGATCCTGATCGTTGTGCGGCCCCGCGGTATCATGATTGTAGGCGTTCAGCCCGTCGCCGATCAGGCTCGCGGTCTCCCGGTCGATGCTGGTGCTGACGGTCAGGATCGTCATCGTCGGCTCCCGCGCCCGAAGGCGGAAACGGGAAGCTATCGGCAAGTTTTGCGGCAGGGTTGGCGCAGCCGACGGAATATGTCGCGCCAGCGGCGGTGCGGCATTGACCCAAGGGCCTAACTGGAGCCAAGTCGGGTTTTGTGACGCTCATCGAATGTCTTCCATACGTCCCCTCATACCGCTCCTGATCACCGCCGGCATCCTGCTCGGCGGCAACGGCCTGCAAAGCACGCTCCTGGCGCTGCGCGGGGCGCAGGAAGGATTTGCGGCTTCAACCATCGGGCTCATCGGCACCGCCTATTTCGGTGGCTTCCTGCTCGGCTGCATCTTCATCACCCGGATCATGAAGGCCGTGGGCCACGTCCGCGCCTTCGCAGCACTGGCCGCTATCGCGGCTTCGGCCACGCTCACGCTGGTGCTGGTCATCGACCCGCTGACCTGGTCGGCGATCCGCTTCACCACCGGCTTCTGCTTCGCCGGCCTGTTCACGGTAATGGAGAGCTGGCTGAATTCCGGCGCATCCAACAACGACCGCGCCCGGCTGCTCGCGATCTACCGCATCATCGACATCGGCTCGGTGACCGGCGCGCAATTCATGATCCCGATCTTCGGCGCCGGCGGCTTCACCATCTTCGCCATCATGTCGATCATGATCACGCTGTCGCTGGTGCCCGTCTCCATCGCCGATCGCTCCAACCCGACGCCGCCCGAGGACGTCAGGCTGGATCTCAGGCGCGCCTGGCGCATTTCGCCGCTTGGCAGCATCGGCTGCATCTTCGTCGGCATCACCAACAGTGCGTTCCGCACGATGAGCCCGATCTATGCCGAGCAGATCGGCATGTCGGTCACGGACGTGGTCACCTTCGTCAGCGTCGGCATCATCGGCGGGGCGATGATCCAATACCCGCTTGGCTACCTTTCGGACCTGTGGGATCGCCGCAGGGTGCTGCTCGTCGCCACGACAGGCGCCCTCGCCTCCGCGCTGATGCTGGTGTTCATGGCCGGCACCTCGCCGATCGCCAACTTCGTGCTCGTCTTCATCTTCGGCTCGTTCGCCATGCCGCTCTATTCGCTGTCGGCGGCCCACGCCAACGACCGTGCCGAGAAGGGCGAGTTCGTCCTCGTCAATGCGGCGCTGATGCTGTTCTATTCGGTAGGCGCGATCGCCGGGCCGTTCATCGCGTCGCTGTTCATGGAAAGCTACGGACCGCACTCGCTGTTCGCCTTCAGCGCCGCGGTCTACGTCATCTTCATCGCCGTGATCGTCTACCGCATGGGCGTCCGTTCGCCCGTGCCGGCAGGGCATCGCAGCCGCTTCTTCGGGCTATTGCGAACCTCGCCGATATTCGCCAGATTTGCCGGCCGCAGCAGCAACGGCGACGATTCCGGCGACGCATAGGCGGCTATCGAGCGCCGCGGGCGCTTGACGAAACGGCGCGTGGCTGAAATGGAATGGCAACGCGTTCTGACCAAAGCAATATTATGCATGTAATTACGACCCAGGAAGAACTCGAAACGACCATTGCGGCGCTGGAAGACTCCAGCTTCGTGACGGTCGACACCGAATTCATTCGCGAAACCACCTTCTGGCCGGAGCTCTGCCTGATCCAGATGGCGGCACCCGGCGTTTCGGCGCTGGTCGATCCGCTGGCGCCGGGAATGGACCTCAAGCCGTTCTTCCACCTCATGGCCAACGAGGCGGTGACCAAGGTCTTCCACGCAGCCCGCCAGGACATCGAGATCATCTTCCATCTCGGCGGGCTGATCCCGCATCCGGTGTTCGACACCCAGGTCGCGGCCATGGTCTGCGGCTTCGGCGACAGCGTCTCCTACGAGCAGATCGTCCAGAAGGTGACGGGCGGGCGCATCGACAAGTCGTCGCGCTTCACGGACTGGCGCCACAGGCCGCTGTCGGAAAAGCAGCTCGAATACGCCCTGGCCGACGTCACCCACCTGATCGACGTCTACAAGCACCTCCAGTCCGAGCTCGAGCGGGAAGACCGCGCCCACTGGCTCAACGAGGAAATGGAGGTCCTGACCTCGCGCGAGACCTACGACCCGCACCCCGAGGACGCCTGGAAGCGGCTCAAGATGCGCC
This sequence comes from Mesorhizobium sp. CC13, assembly GCF_039907765.1. NCBI lineage: Bacteria > Pseudomonadati > Pseudomonadota > Alphaproteobacteria > Hyphomicrobiales > Phyllobacteriaceae > Mesorhizobium > Mesorhizobium sp. CC13. The sequence continues at coordinate 170,569 of NZ_JARDJI010000008.1, forward strand.
TGCGCAAGCCGCAGGAACTTGCCATCGTTCAGGCGGTCGCCGCCTGGCGCGAACGCGAGGCGCGCGAACGCAACGTGCCGCGCGGACGCGTGCTCAAGGACGACGCCATCTACGAGATCGCCCAGCAGGCGCCGCGCGATGCCGCGGCCCTCGCCCGGCTGCGCACGACGCCGAAGGGATGGGAGCGCTCGGCTCCGGCAACCGCGCTGGTCGGCGTGGTCAATGCCGCGCTGGACATCCCGCGCGACCAGATGCCAAAGCTGCCCAAGACCTTTCAGCCGCCGGAGGGAACGAGCGCCGCGGCCGAACTGCTGAAGGTGCTGCTGCGGCTGGTATCGGAGAAGGAAGGCGTCGCACCGAAGGTACTCGCTTCGGGCGACGATATCGACCGCATCGCCGCCGAGGGCGAGGCCGCCGACGTGCCCGCCCTCCAGGGCTGGCGCCGCGCCGTGTTCGGCGAAGCAGCGCTCAAGCTGGTGCGCGGCGAGATCGCCATCAGGTTCGACAAGCGCCGGATCGCGATCTTCGACGTCAAGGGCTAGCAGGCCGCGCTCTTGCGCTGGCGTGGTTCTAGCGCAGCACTGCCCGCGAGCGCCTTGCCGCCGCAATGGCGAAGGCGCCGATGACAGCAACCGGCACCGCCAGAAACGCAAATTTGGCAACGATCAGGCCCGAAGCGAGCGCCATCGCCTCGGCGCCTGCCGATGGCGGGTCGGCGAGGATTCGCGCGACGACGATGTTCTCAGCGTAGTCGGCGACCGCATAGGGCAGCACCAATGCCAGCGCCAGGATCGCGCGCAGGCGGTCCGAATGGGCGGCGAAGCGCGGCAGCCGATCCCCGGTCTTGAGGATGAGGCTGACAAGCGTGGTCGACAGCAGCGCCGGGAAGATCAGGTCGAAGGTGAGATAGTGCCAGACCAGAATGGTCTCCGCACCGGGTCGCCCCAGGCCCGCCACCCAGGCGAAGCCCTCGCTCTCGGAAAAGCCCCAGAAGCGGAGATCGAGCGACGACAGGCCGCCGCTCAACTTGCGGAAATACAGGAATTCCACCATCGTCATGGCGGCGAAGACCGCCGCCGTGGCGAAGCTTAGTGCGGCCGCGTGGCGCCGCAGTCTCAGGATCGCATGGATCACGCGCCGCCCGGGTAATTCGGGCTTTCGCGGGTAATGGTCACGTCATGGGCGTGGCTTTCGCGCAAGCCGGCATTGGAGATGCGCACAAAGGTGGCGCGCTCGCGGAAATCGGCGAGGTCGCGCCCGCCGACATAGCCCATGGCGGCCTTCAGGCCGCCGGCCAACTGGTGCAACACGCCCGCGACCGGACCCTTGTAGGGAACCTGGCCCTCGATGCCCTCGGGCACGAGCTTCAGCGTGTCGCGCACCTCGGCCTGGAAGTAGCGGTCGGCCGAACCGCGCGCCATGGCGCCCACCGAGCCCATGCCGCGGTAGGCCTTGAAGGAGCGGCCCTGGTGCAGATAGACCTCGCCCGGGCTCTCGTCGGTACCGGCGAGCAGCGATCCGATCATGGCCGCTCCCGCGCCGGCGGCCAGCGCCTTGGCGAGATCGCCTGAGAACTTGATGCCGCCGTCGGCAACCACGGTGACGCCGGACTTCTGCGCCGCCTCGACGGCCGACATGATGGCCGACAGCTGCGGCACGCCGACGCCCGCCACGATACGGGTGGTGCAGATCGAGCCCGGGCCGATGCCGACCTTGACCGCGTCGGCGCCCGCGTCGATCAGCGCCTGGGCGCCTTCGGCGGTCGCGACGTTGCCGGCCATGATGCGGACCGAGTTCGAGATCTTCTTGGCGCGGGTGACGGCGTCGAGCACGCGCTGCGAATGGCCGTGGGCGGTGTCGATGACCAAAAGGTCGACGCCGGCATCGATCAGGCGCTCGGCACGCTCGAAGCCGTCATTGCCGACGCTGGTGGCGGCAGCGGCACGCAGGCGACCCTGCGCGTCCTTGGTGGCGTTGGGGTTGAGCTGCGACTTCTCGATATCCTTGACGGTGATGAGCCCGACGCAATTGCCCTGCTTGTCGACGACGAGCAGCTTTTCGATGCGGTGCTTGTGCAGGAGCCGCTTGGCCTCTTCCTGATCGACGTTCTCCTTGACCGTGATCAGGTTCTCGCGCGTCATCAGCTCGTAGACCTTCTGGGAAGGGTCGGAAGCGAAGCGCACGTCGCGGTTGGTGAGGATGCCGACCAGACGGCCGGTCTTCTGGCCGCCGGTGCCGCCGTTCTCGACGACCGGGATGCCAGAAATCGTATAGTGGCGCATCAGCGCCAGCGCATCGGCAAGCGTGGCGTCGGGGCCGATGGTGACCGGGTTGATGACCATGCCGGATTCGAACTTCTTGACCTGGCGGACCTGCTCGGCCTGCTCGGCCGGCGAGAAGTTGCGATGGATGACGCCGATGCCGCCGGCCTGGGCCATGGCAATGGCGAGGCGCGCCTCGGTGACGGTGTCCATGGCGGCCGAGATGATCGGCACATTGAGATCGATGTCGCCGGCTATGCGCGTGCGGATGTCGGTCTCACCGGGCATGACCTCGGAGTGACCCGGCTGCAGAAGCACGTCGTCGAAGGTCAGCGCCAGCGCGCCGGTGGAAGATTCGATGATTTTCGCCATGGCCACTCCTCAGGGGACGTCAGAAGGAAGAATGCGAAAGCGGGCGCTGGAACCAATTGGTATGCAGCGCCGACTCCTCATCTTCCCTTTCAGGATTGGCGCTGGCTGGTAACACGTCTTGAGGCCGATGAAAAGCATGTGATGCAGGCCAATCGACGTAGCGGATACCGGTGCCGCTTGCACCTGCCCGCATTTTTGGCAAGGTGCGGCAAGGGGCAGATTCATCTTTGAATTGCGGGGAGCGATGGCAGCATGAACGACATGTCGAACCTGCAGACGCCGGCTGCGCCAAGTCTGGCGATGCGGCGAGAGCCGTTCACATTCACGGGTACCGCACGCGAATATTTCGGCATCTGGATCGTCAACGTGCTGCTGACGATCCTCACGCTCGGCATCTATTCGGCCTGGGCCAAGGTGCGGCGCCAACGTTACTTCTACGGCAATACGCATCTTGCCGGTGCGACCTTCGACTACCACGCCTTGCCTTGGCGCATCCTGGTCGGGCGCGTCATCGTCCTGCTGATGCTGGTGCTCTACAACCTCACGCTGCAGTTCCTGCCGCTGTTCGGCCTGCTCGTCTTCGCAATCTTCATGTTCGCCATTCCCTGGTTCATCATGCGCGGCCTGCGCTTCAACGCGCGGGTGACGAGCTATCGCAACGTCCGCTTCGATTTCACCGGCACCTATTGGGGCGCCTTCCTGGCCTATATCGTCGGCGGCCTGCTCATCTACGGCTCGGTCGGCCTGCTCGCGCCCATCGCCTCGCGCTGGATATGGAACTACATGCTGGGCAATCTTCGCTATGGCGGGCGTCCGATCACCTGCGATCCGCGGCTGGACAAGCTCTACGGCCAGATATGGCTGCCGGCGTTCGTGCTGATCGGCGGTGGCCTGGTCGGCTTCGGCATCGTCATGGCCATCCTGATGTCGGTGGGCCTTCCCGACGTGAACAGCGCCAATCCCAGTGGCTGGTCTATCGCCATGATGATGATAACGATCTATGCCGCGATGATACCGCTGTTCCTGGTCTTCATGCTGGCCGGCCTGATCTACCGCGCCGGCGTCCGCAACGTCGTGTTCAACGAAACGGTCATCGACGGGCGGCACGTACTGGCCTCGTCCATCGGGCGCGGCCGCTTTGCCTCGATTTCGATCACCAATCTCCTCGCCACGATCGTCACCCTCGGTCTCGCACGGCCCTGGGCTGCGGTCAGGATGGCCGCCTACATGGCGACGGTGACGGCGCTCGACACCACGGGCTCGCTCGACGCCTATGCGAGCGACCTGCAGAACGCCGGCACGGCAACGGGTTCAGAATTCCTCGACGTGGAAGGGTTCGACCTTGGCTTCTGAACAGCCTGTCGTCGCCGGCCTCTGGCGCAAGGCTGGAGAGGCCCGCGCGGTCGACGCGCTTTTGGCGATCGGCGCCGATGGAGCGGCCTCGGTGACCGGCAGCGACGGCGCAGTCCTCGCCTGGGGTGCGTTCCAGGGAACGAAAGTTTCCGACCGTGTCGGATCGATCCCGCGCCAGGTCACCTATCCCGACGGCGGCGTCTTCGAGACCGGCGACAATGACGGCGTCGACCGGCTTGTCGCGTCCCATTCATCCGGCAGCGCCGGCTTCATTCACAAGCTTGAACGGTTCCGCCCTCGCCTGGCGCTGTTTGTCCTGGCAACGATCGTCCTGGGCTCAGCAGTCTATCGCTATGCCATGCCGCTGCTGGTCGAAGTGGCGATATCCGTCACACCGCCGGTGGTGACGACGCTGATGAGCAAAAGCGCGCTCGCATCGCTCGACCAGGCCATCTTCGAACCGAGCAAGCTCAGCGCAGAGCGCCAGAAATCGTTGAGCGACGGCTTCGCCGAATTGGTTGCACAGACGGATGAAACCCCATCCGAGCGCACCGCATACGCCCTCACCTTCCGTACCGGCGGCCCCATCGGCCCCAATGCCTTTGCCCTGCCCGACGGCACGGTGGTTCTCACCGACGAACTGGTGGAGTTGGCAGGCAAGGACGACGAAATGATCCTGGGCGTGCTCGGGCACGAGATCGGCCATGTCGACCACAAGCACAGCCTGCGCCAGCTTTACCGAGCCGCGGGCGTGACGGCGCTGATCATGCTGATCGGCGGCGACATCGGCTCGGGCACCGAAGACATCATGGTCCAGGGCGCGGCCCTGTTCAGCCTGTCCTATTCCCGCGACGCCGAGACCGACGCCGACAGGTTCAGCGTGGCGCTCATGCACAAGGCCGGAAAGGACCCCGCCGCCATCGCCCGCTTCTTCGAATTGCTGCGCGACAAGCTTGGCGATCGTGCCGAAGGCAACTTCCTGTCGACGCATCCCGCAACGCCCGAACGCATCGCCGAAACCCGGCGCTATGCAAGCGAGGTCGGCGGCTCGAACTGACTGGCCTTGAAGAGCGGCGCGCCCTGGCAGCGGACAGGCTGGCGACAGCGTGCTACGCGTCCCCGATCGGCGCATTGCCGCCGCAACCGACCCATACCGTTCCGACATGTCCACGAATCGAACCACTCCGCTGATCCTGGCGGTCGCCCTCTTCATGGAAAACATGGATTCCACGGTGATCGCCACCTCCCTGCCGGCGATCGCCACGGATATCGGCGCCAGCCCGATCGCCCTCAAGCTGGCGCTCACCGCCTATCTCGTGTCGCTCGCCATCTTCATCCCCGTCAGCGCCTGGATGGCCGACCGGTTCGGAGCCAAGCGGGTATTCAGGGTCGCGATCGGCGTGTTCATGCTGGGCTCGATCGCCTGCGCGCTTTCCAACTCGCTCGGCGCCTTCGTGCTCGCGCGCTTCCTGCAGGGCATGGGCGGCTCGATGATGACGCCGGTGGCGCGGCTGGTGCTGGTGCGCACGACCGAAAGGAGCGGGCTGGTCTCGGCCATGGCGACGCTGACGATCCCCGCTCTCATCGGCCCGCTGATAGGGCCGCCGGTGGGCGGCTTCATCACCACCTTCTTCGCCTGGCAGTGGATATTCCTGATCAACATTCCGATCGGCATCGTCGGCATCTGGCTGTCCGGCCGCTTCCTGCCCGAAATCCCGCCAGAGCCGACCCAGCGCATGGATGTCGTCGGCTTCTTCCTGTCGGCCATCGCCGCCTCGGGCATCGTCTTCGGGCTTTCGGTCGTCAGCCTGCCGGCGCTGCCGCCCGTGGTCGGGGCGATCACCGTCAGCGTCGGCGTGGCCTGCGCCCTGCTCTACATCCGGCACGCCCGGCGGACGCTCCATCCGCTGCTCGAGCTCAGGCTGTTTTCCAATCCCGTATTCAGGACCGCGATCGTCGGCGGCTCGCTGTTCCGCATCGGCGTCGGCGCGACGCCGTTCCTGCTGCCGCTCTTGTTCCAGCTGGGCTTCGGACTTACGCCATTCCAGTCGGGCATGATCACCTTCGCCTCGGCCGCAGGCGCGCTGTCGATGAAGTTCGTGGCGCCGCGCATCCTGCGCTCGGTCGGCTTCCGCACCGTGCTTCTGGTCGCATCCGGGGCGTCGGCCTGCCTGATTGCCATCAACGGCTTCTTCACGGCCGAAACGCCCTATCTGCTGGTCCTTGCCGTGCTGTTCTTGGCAGGGTTCCTGCGCTCGCTGTTCTTCACCTCGGTGAACGCGCTGGTGTTCGCCGATGTCGAGCCGGCCAAGAGCGGACAGGCGACTGCGATTTCGGCAGCGGCCCAGCAGATCACGGTTGCGCTGGGTGTGGCCGTCGGCGGCGGAGCGCTGGAACTTTGGAGCGCGTTCACCGAACAGGCGATCGGCGACGCAGGCTTCACTTTCGCCTTCCTCGTCATCGCCACCGTCACGGCCACGCCGATGCTGCTGTTTGCGCGGTTGGCGCCCGACGCCGGCGGCGCGATCTCCGGCCACCGCAAGTCCCGGGTGCCGGCGGCGGAAGAGCCTCAGCAGCTATGACGGCTCGGGCTCGGCGCGGCCCTTGAAGTCCTTGGCCAGGAGATAGAGCTCCACCGATTCGTCGCGCGAGGCCGGCGGCTTGACGTGGTGGACGGAGCGGAAGTTGCGCTTGAGCTGGTCGAGCAGACCAGCCTCGGTGCCGCCCTGGAACGTCTTGGTCAGGAAATGGCCGCCCGGCTTCAGCACCGAGATGGCGAATTCCGCCGCCACCTCGCACAGATGCATGGTGCGCAGATGATCGGTGCGGCGGTGCCCGGTCGTCGGCGCAGCCATGTCGGACACCACGATGTCGGGCTCGCCGCCGAGGGTTTCCGCAAGCTTCTCCGGCGCCTCGGGGTCGAGGAAATCCATCTGCAGGATGGCAGCACCCGGCACGGCATCCATCTCGAGATAGTCGATGCCCACGACATGCGGGTTCTCCTCGGTCGAGCGGGTGCGCGCCGCCGCAACCTGGCACCAGCCCCCCGGTGCCGCGCCAAGGTCGATCACCTTCATGCCCGGCTTGAGCAGGTGGTGCTTGTCGTCGATCTCGATCAGCTTGTAGGCGGCGCGCGACCGGTAGCCGTCGGCCTTGGAGCGCTGGACGTAAGGGTCGTTCATGTGCCGCTCGAGCCAGCGGCGCGACGATTCCTTGAGGCCGCTCTTCTTCTTGATCTTGGTCCGCAGCACGCGGGTCGCGCCCGCCGAAGTGCCGGGTTTGGTCGGTTTCTTGGTCATGCCCGCTGTCCGTTCCGCCAGTTGCGCCGCCACACGCCGTCGTCGGCCATCAGTTCGCTCAATATGCCCTCGCGCAGGCCACGGTCGGCAACCCTGAGGCGCTCCGACGGCCACACCGCGCGGATCGCCTCGAGTATGGCGCAGCCCGCCAGCACCAGATCGGCGCGGTCCGCACCGATGCAGGGGTTGGCCACGCGCTGGTGGAAATCCCAGCCGAGCAGCTTGTCGACCATGCGGTCGACGCTCGCGCCGTCCATCCACAAGCCATCGACCCGGCGGCGATCGTAGCGGTCGAGCTCCAGATGCACGCCGGCCAGCGTGGTCACGGTCCCCGAGGTGCCGAGCAGGTGGAACTTCGGGCTCGAAACGATGTGGCCAAGCCGGTCGCGGCCGTCGAAAGCCTGCAGCCGCTCGGCAACGTCGGCCACCATGGCGGCGAATATCTCGCGGGTCACGGTACGGCCGCCGAATCGCTCCGCCAGCGAGACCACGCCCACCGGCAGCGACGTCCAGGAAACGATGTGGTTGGCCAGCCGCGGCGAACGGTGACGCGAGACGTCGATCAGGGCGATCTCGGAGGACCCGCCGCCGATGTCGAACAGCACGACGCCGTCCGTGTCGCGCTCGACCAGCGAGCCGCAGCCGGAAACGGCGAGCCGCGCCTCGGTGCGGCGATCGATGATCTCGAGCTTGAGGCCGGCCTCGCGCTCGACGCGGTCCAGGAACTCCTCGCCGTTGGCGGCGGCGCGGCAGGCTTCCGTGGCGATGAGGCGGGCGCGCCTGATCTTGCGGCTGCGCAGCTTGTCGGCGCAGACCTTCAGGGCCTCGACCGCCCTGTCCATGGCGGGGCGCCCGAGCCGGCCGGAGGCGGTCAGCCCCTCGCCCAGGCGCACGATGCGCGAGAAGGCGTCGACGACCCTGAATTGCCCGGGGCGTCCGGGCACGGCGACCAGCAGGCGGCAATTGTTGGTGCCGAGGTCGAGGGCGGCAAAGACGGGAAGGTCGGAAGCCGCGGGACGGCGCGGCACGCCATTCGGCGCGGCCCTGGCGTCGGATTTCGCCATCCGCGCGGGATCCGCCTGCGGCGGCAAGGCCGTCGGCTCGGCCACTGCCGGTTCGGCGGCGACGGCTGCGACAGGGCCGCCGTCGCGGGCGTAAACCTTGCGGCCGCGACGGCGCTTGCGCCTTTTCCTGGTCTTGCCCTTGGGTTGCGCAGCGTCCGCATTGGCACCATCGACGCCAGGCCGTCCGACGGCCTGACGTCCGGGCCGGAAAGGTGCCCCGCCGTTCGGCGACGGACCTTCCCCCGAGACACCCGCATCCGACGCTTCGGCGCCGGCTTCGCGGTTCTTCACTTGCAATTTCCTTCTCGCGCCGCGCGAACCTTTTTGGACGCTGCACGCGCATTTCATCTTGTGTTGGCTGCAGACTATCAGCGCATCCGCCGATCACCAAGGCCCGGCCGGATCGTTTTTTGCCGCCCCGCCCCGAGCGTCGGGGGAAAGCTCCGGTCCGGGTTGAATAGCCGGCGTTGATCGGGCAAAGCTGAAATCGAGCCGGAAATGCGAGCGGACGCATCGGCCCGACGAGGCACGAAAACGCCAATCGAAAGGAGCGGGCAAGCCCCGCCGCATGAGAATCAAGGACTATATCTGGCCGGTCATCGGGCTCGCCGCCGTCGCCGTTTCCGCCTGGCTGCTCTACAACGAGTGGCGCGAGATTTCCCTGGACGATGTCTGGAGCGGTATCGCGGCCATCCCCCTGCGAGGCTGGCTGCTGTCGGCGCTGAGCGCCGTCGTCGCCTATGCGGCGCTGGCCGGATACGACCACATCGCACTTGTCCACATCGGCAAGCGCGTGTCGTGGTTCTTCGTCACCGTCTGTTCCTTCACCACCTACGCACTGTCGCACAATATCGGCGGATCGGTCTTTTCCGGGGCGGTGATCCGCTACCGCGCCTATGCCTCCAAGGGGCTGACCGGGCACGATGTTGGGGTGCTGGTGGCGATCTGCTGGTTCACCTTCGTGCTGTCCAGCGTGTTCGTGGGCGGGGTGGTGCTGCTCCTCGAGCCTTCGTTGCTCGACCGCTACACCGAAGGCCGATACGAAGAATGGTGGATCGCGCTCGGCCTCACCATGCTCCTGTTCGTCGCCGCCTATGTCTTCGGCAGCTGGCTGCACCTCAAGCCGCTCGCCATCGGCAAGTTCCGCCTGCACTATCCGGCACTGCCGATCGTGGCGCGTCAGCTGGTCATCGGCCCGCTCGAAATCCTCGCCGCCGCCGCGATCATCTTCTTCGCGCTGCCTGCGGAGAACAATCCGGGCTTCCTGGTCGTCCTCGGCATCTTCCTGTTCTCCTTCGCCATGGCTCAGGCCTCGCACGCGCCAGGCGGCCTCGGCGTGCTGGAAGTCGTCTTCCTCACCGGCCTTGCGGAGATGGACCCCGCGGCCGTGCTCGCCGCCCTCCTCGTCTTCCGGCTGTTCTACCTGATCATCCCGCTGCTTCTCGCCATCGTCGCGGTGCTCGCCTTCGAGCATTCCCAGCTCGGACGCCGCAGCCGCCAGGACGAAGTGTGAAAAGCAGAAAATCAAGTGCCGGACGGGGTTGACTATTTTCCGCCGGTGGCTACAAGGCAGCGCTCAGGTGGCTGCGTCAAGCGCGACCTGACGGTGCCGGACACGCTTCGGCCCTGCTGGGGAATAGGTTAACGGTAGACCCACGGACTCTGACTCCGTTAGTCCTGGTTCGAATCCAGGTTCCCCAGCCATTCAATTTCCAAGCCATTGAAATCGTTCGCAAAACAGATCGCTGCGAATCCGTTTTCGATGCCTTTCCGCGATTGTGCACACAACCGAGGCATTGGGCTGTGCACAAATTGTGGCCAGCTCACTTCGCCAGAATGGATTTCACAACGATCTCAATGGTCTAGACAGAACACGCCAACTCTCTGGCTGGGAATCCAGGTCCGGAAGCTAGTGCTGGTGGACCGGCAGCGAGGTTCCCAGCCGATCCACCAGCGGCACCGGATCATGGGAACATGCGGAGGGGAAGCGGACCGCAAATGATCCCGGCGCGACCCGCGGCCGTTCGGGCCGCGGGGGAGACGGTCGAACGCCTAGCCGGCGTGAGCCACGACTTCAGACTGGGACACGACCAACGCGGGTCGAGTGAGCAACTCCGCCGCGCGGAAGCAACGCGTTTCCCGGCCCGGCGACAGCGAAACAGGCGGCGGGCTGGCTTTCGTGCACAGGGAAGCCTCCGCAAAGCGGCAGCGCGGCGCGAAGTTGCAGCCTTCGGCCAGCCGGCTCATGTCGGGCGGCGTGCCGGGGATGGCGTCGATGTCCTTGTCGCGCTCCTGGCCGTGTACGGTCGAGGCGAGCATGCCGATGGTGTAGGGGTGCGACGGGCGCAACAGCACATCGCGCACGCTGCCATATTCGACGATGCGCCCGGCATACATGACGGCCACCTTGTCGGCGATCTGGGCGGCGACGCCGAGGTCGTGGGTGACGAAGATCACGCCCATGCCGAGTTCCTGCTGCAGCTTGCGCAACAGCAAAAGAACCTGGATCTGCACGGTGGCGTCGAGCGCGGTCGTCGGCTCGTCGGCGAGCAACAGCTTGGGCCGGCACGACAGGGCAACCGCGATCATGGCGCGCTGGCGCAAACCGCCCGACAGCTCGTGCGGATAGGCCTTCAGCCGCCGCTCGGCATTCGGCACCTTGACGAGCTGCAGCAGGTCCAGCGCCTTGGCCGCCGCCTCGGCGTGGCTGCAGTGCTGGTGGCGCACGATGGTCTCGGCGATCTGGTCGCCGATCGTATAGGTCGGATCCAGCGCGGTCATCGGCTCCTGGAACACCATCGAGATGGTCGAGCCCCTGATGTCGCTGAGCTGGCGCTCGCTGACGGCCATGATGTCATGCTCTGCGACGCGGATATCGCCCGAGACTCGGGTGATGCGCGACGAAAACAGCCGCATCAGCGCCCGCATCGTCACCGACTTGCCGGAGCCGGACTCGCCGATGATGCACAGCACCTCGCCCCGCATGACGTCGAACGAGACGCCGTTGACGGCATGCACCGTGCGGTCGCGCGTCTCGAACCTGACGCTGAGATCGCGCACCTCGACCAGCGGCCGGGTGGCCTGTTCCGTAGGAATGGTCATCTTGCGGCCTCCTCAGCAAGCGCATCGTGTGCCGACGTCCCTGCCCTCGTGTGGCCCGACTGCGGATCGGCCATGTGGCAGGCGGCGACATGCGAGGCCCGGTTGGCCCAGGCGCCGAGCGCCGGCGCCTTCGCTTCGCAGATCGCTTCGGCGAACTGGCAGCGGCTGCGGAAACGGCAGCCCGGCGCCGGGTTGATCGGATTGGGCGGATCGCCGGTCAGCGGCGGCGTGACGATCTTGTCGTCAGGGTCCATCGCCAGGCGCGACTTCAGAAGCGCCGCCGTGTAGGGGTGCTTCGGCCCGTTGTAGATCTGGTCGACCGGACCCATTTCCACGACTTGGCCAAGATACATCACCATGACCCGGTCGGAGATGTATTGCACCACGTTGAGGTCGTGCGAGATGAACAGATAGGTCAGGTCGAACTCGCGCTTGAGCTGGCGCAGCAGGTTCAGCACCTGCGCTTCGACCGACTTGTCGAGCGCCGACACCGCCTCGTCGAGGATCAGCATCTTGGGGGCCAGTGCGAGTGCGCGGGCAATGTTGACGCGCTGCTTCTGCCCGCCCGACAGCTCGTGCGGATAGCGCGGCCCGAACAGTTCGGGGCGCAGGCCGACCTTGCCGAGCAGGCCGCGCGCCGTCTCACGCGCCTTGGCAGCACTCGTGCCGTGGACGCGCGGACCGTATGCGACCGAGGCCTCGACCGGCAGGCGCGGGTTGAGCGAGGAATAGCTGTCCTGGAACACCATCTGCAGGTTGCGCCTAAGATCGCGCAGCGGCAGGCCGTCCTTGGCGCCGACGGCACGGCCGCCGAAGGCGACTTCGCCGCTGTCGGGCTGCATCAGGTACATGAGCAGCCGCGCCAGGGTCGACTTGCCGCAGCCGGACTCGCCGACCACGCCGAGCGTCTCGCCCTTGAACACCGTGAACGAGATGTCGTCGACGGCGTGCACGTTGCCGACTTTCCGGTTGAGCAGGCCGCCCTTCACGGGGAAATACTTCTTCAGGTTCTTGACCACCAGCATCGGCGGCATCGCGGCTGATCCGCGCGGCGCCTTGCCACCGCCGGTCTCCGGGATTGCCGGGGCGTCGAAATGCGCCGCGGCAGGCATTGCCAATTGTGCGTCCACTTTCGCCTCCGATCTCACTGCCTGACGTCCATTGCCTGCCGCAAACCGTCGCTGACCATGTTGAACGACAGCGAGGTGATGAAGATCGCCACACCGGGCAAGGCGCACAGCATCGGGTCGATGTAGATCGCCTGGCGCAGCGCCGAGAGCATCAGGCCCCAGTCGGGCGTCGGCGGTTCGACGCCTAGGCCGAGGAACGACAGGCCGGCAGCGAGCAGCACCGAGACCGAGATCAGGCTCGAGGCGTAGATGAATACCGGGCCGAGCACGTTGCCCAGGATGTGGTGCACGATCACCGAGCCCATGCCTGCACCGCTGGCGCGGGCCGCCTCGACGAAATCGAGGCTTCGTACCTGGGCGGTCGCAGTTTCCGAGATGCGGCACAGCGGCGGGATGAACACCAGGGTCAGCGCGAGCAGACCGTTGAGCATGCCGCCGCCCATCATGCCGGAGACGGCAACCGCCAGCAGTACCGACGGGAAGGCGTAGAACACGTCCATCACCCGCATGATCGCGGTGTTGACGAAGCCCCCGGCATAACCCGCGACCACGCCGAGGAAGCCGCCGATGAGCGTCGCCAGCGCCACCGGCACGAGGCCCATGGCAAGCGAGACGCGGCCGCCATAAAGCAAACGAGCCAGCATGTCGCGGCCGAGTTCATCAGTGCCGAGCCAGCGCCCGGCGGTGCCGATCGGCTTCAGCCGGGCGATCATCTGTGGCTTGTTCGGGTCGATCGAGGTCAGCCACGGTGCAAACACCGCCGACAGCACGACGAGAAGGATGATCCCGGCGAAAAGCAGCGTCACGTGGTCATAGCTCAGCCGGTGGCCGACGCTCTGCCAGTAGCTCCGTACCCTGGGGGCGGCGGATCGCGAAGAGGTGTCGAAAGTCGCGTCAGTCATGATGTCCTCCCGTCTCAGCCGCGCTTGATGCGTGGATCGACAGCCGTCTGGATGAGGTCGACGCACAGGTTGGTGATGACGAAGCAGATGGCGAGCACCAGCACCACGCCCTGAACGACGGGCACGTCGCGGGTCAGGATCGCCTTGCCGAGCAGGAAGCCGGTGCCCGGCCAGTTGAAGATGGTCTCGACCAGGATCGAGCCGCCGACGAGATAGCCGAACTGCAGGCCCATGACGGCGAGCACCTGCGGCAGTGCATTGCGGATGGTGTGGCGGGCGACGGCCCATTCACCCAATCCCTTGGCCCGCAGCGCCTGGACGAAATCCTGCGACAGCACGTCGGCCACCGCCGAGCGGGTGTTGCGCATGATCACGCCGAGCGGCACCAGCGACATGGTGGTGATGGGCAGGATGGCGTATTTCAACTGCTCCCACTCGAAGATGCTGAAATTGTCGGAGCCGCCGCTGCCCATGCCCATGGCTGGCAAAAGGTTGAACTCGACGGCGAAGACGATCACCAGCACCACGCCGAACCAGTAGTTGGGAACGCTGACGCCGGCGATCGACAGGCCGGTGACCGTCCGGTCGACCCATGTGCCGAGATGATAGGCGGCAATCGTGCCGAGCACGAAAGCGATGGAGAAGGCGATCGCCACGGCACCGAACGACACCATGACCGTGTTCATCAGCGCATGCGAGATCTCCGTCAGCACCGGCCGGCCGCTCTGGATCGAGTTGCCGAGGTCACCCGATGCGACCCGCATCAGCCAGTCGAAATACTGGACCGGCAGCGGCCGGTCGAAGCCATATACGCCGCGCAGATATTCGATGTCGGCCTGCGAAGCGTCGGGCGGCAAGAGCGAGCCCAGGGGGTCGCCCGGGGCCAGGAACACCAGCCCAAAGCAGATGATCGATACGCCGAGGGCGATGGGGACGGCATAGAGAATACGCCGCAATGCATAAAGCCACATGGTCCTGTCTCCTGTTCGTCCTCGGCGCCTTTCTCCTTGTGACTATGGTTCGACGACGATCGGCGTCAGGTCCTGGAACCAGCTCTGCGCCTGGACGAAGCCCTTGACTTTGGGCGACATGGCACGCGGGTTGAGATCGTGCGCGATGTAGACCATCGGCGCCTGCGCCACCGCCAGCTCATGGATCGTGGTGATCATGGCGTCGCGCTGCGGCTCGTCGAAGGTTTCCATCGCCTTCTGGCCGAGCGCGTCGATCTCGTCGGTCGAGAACCAGCCCCAGTTCGGCCCGTTGGGCGCGAAGCGCCTCTTCATGACGAAACCGAGCACGCCATTGTAGGGCTCCATCGGCGCGCGGCTGACATTGATGGCGTCGATGTCGGGAAACGCCTCTCGACCCTTCAGGCTGATGTCATGCAGCGCGCTCCAGTCCATGACGTTGAAGTTGACCTTGAAGCCGGCCGCCTCGAGCTGCGACTTGACCAGCTCGTTCATCGCCAGCGGCTGCATCTGGCCCGAGCCGGCCGTCGACATCGCCACGTTGATCTCGCAGGGGAAGCACTTCGCCTCCTTGAGCAGCGCCGTCGCCTTCTCCGGATCGAAGTCGTACTTCAGCGGACGGCCGAAGTAGCGCGAGCTCGGCGGCAGCATGGCATAACCCGGCTCGCCCGTGCCGTTGAGCAGAGCCGCGACATCCTCACGGTTGACCGCATGGTTGGCTGCCTGCCGCACCTTGATGTCGTTGAAGGGCGGATCGACCATGTTGACCTGGTAGGTCCAGTTGTGCGGGTAGGTGTTGGTGACGATGGTCATTCCCGACGACTGCAGGCGCGGAATGGTGTCGGGCGACGGCGCCTCGATGAAATCGACCTGGCCGGAGAGCAGCGCCGCCGTTCGCGTGGTCGCTTCCGGCATCGGCACCAGCACCAGGCGGTCATGCTTGGGGATGCGGTTCTTGTCCCAGTAGTTCTCGTTCTTCACCAGTTCGAGGCGCTCATGCGGCACGACCTTGTCGAACTTGTAGGGACCGGTTCCTGCCGGGGCCTTGGCGTATTCCTCGTAGTTCCAGTTCGCCTTTTCCAGCGCCACCTTCGAGATCATGAAGAAGTTGGTCAGGCTGAACGGCGTGAAGGAATCCGGCGCCTTGGTGAACAGCGCCACCTGGTTCGCGCCGAGCGGTTCGACATGGTCGATGTTGCTGGCGCGGGTGCGCATGCGGGCAAACTGCGCCGGATCGAAGCCTTGCGTCGTCTTGTCGGTCAGGCGGGCAAAGTTCCAGGCCACCACCTCAGGCGTCAGGTCGGAACCGTCGTGGAACTTCACACCCTCGCGCAAGGTGATGATCCAGCGCTTGTGATTGGCGGGGTCGACCTCCCACTTCGTCGCGAGGCCCGGACGCAGCGCCGGCTCCTTGTCGGATTTGGACAGATCCCAGTTGATCAGCCCGTCATGCAGGTTGAAGCCGACGAAGCGGTAACCCTCATAGCCCTGGTCGGGCTGGCCGGTCCACGCCGGGATGTCGCCGAGTGTCATGGCGACGCGCAGCACGGATTCCGCAGACGCGGCTCCCGGCGACAGCATCGTGGTGGCGAGCGCGACGGCAGCGCTCCATCTGATCAGGCTCCGTCCGAGGGTGTGCATGGTCATGTCAGAGTTCCCTTTGTTATTGTCGACGCGTCGAAGGTCCGGTCCTCCCTGGACCGCTCCTCCCGGGCCGCCGCGCCGTTGGCGGCCATTCTACCACCGGGCGCGAGGTCCGGCTCGGTTCAGTCTTGGGCGCCCTCCTCCAGCCGGCCGTCGCGCGCGACGACCCGGCCATCGAGGATGACGACCGACGGCACCGCCTGGGCGATGTCGTCCACGATCAGAAGGTCCGCCAGGCGCCCTGGCGCCACGGAGCCGACATCGTGTTCGATGCCGTGCTGCACGGCCGCGTTGAAGCCTGCCATCTGCACCGCGCGATAAAGCGGAATGCCGGCCTGGAGCGCCGCGCCCAGAACGGGAAGCACGCCGAAGGAGGCCGAAATGGCATCGTTCGCTCCGCTGTGGCGCAGCATGAGACGGGCGGTCTCCAACCCACCCGCAGCGACAGCATGCAGCAAGGCGAGGCGCCTGGCCGGATCGAAGCCGCCGTCGAGAATGACAGCCTCGCCCTCTGCGATGGTGTCGGCCGCTTCCAGAGCGCTGGTGCAGACACGTTGCAGATGGATCAGGCGGGCATTGCCCGACATGCCGCGCCAGCCGAGCCTGTCGGCAGCCAGACGCCATTGGCGCAGCAGCGAAGGGCCGCTTGACGACGTCGTCGTCGCGCCCTCCAGGACGATGGATGTTACGCCCGACGGAACCAGGGCAGCAGTCAACGTATCGGCATCCACCGAGGGATTGACCAAGGGCTCGATGAAGCCGGGTAGGACATAGCGGCCCGAGCAATCGATGATGTGCCTGGCGCTGCCGTCGAAGCCGGGCCGGATCGCCACGATGCGCGAGCCGGCGATGGCGATGCTGGCCGTGTAGGTCTCTTCCGACCAGACACTGACCAGGTTGCAGTTGGCGAGCAGCAGATCGGCCGGTTGCCGGGCGAGCGAGACGCGAACGCCTGCCAATGCCGTTTTGACCGAAGCGTCAGTGGCCAGCATCGTGAACTCCTTCCACGACGACGGTGGTGCCGACGCCGATGCGCGAATTGATCAGCCCCTTGTCGGTCAGGCCGAGGTCGGGAAGCGTGGTGTGGATGGTCGATACCAGCGTCTTGAACGGATCGGTCAGCGTGCAGCCGAGCCCGGCAGCGGCAGCCTGAGCCTTGTCGATGCTGGCGAGCAGCGCCTCGTAGGGCTCTTCCGACATGATGCCGCCGACCCGCAGCGGCGCTTCCGCCAGCACCTCTCCACCGGCCACGGCGATGAAGCCGCCCTGGATTTCGCCCATGCGCTGGATGGCGTGCCAGATGTCGTCGTCTGTCGCGCCGACGACCACCACATTGTTGAACGGCACCGAGATCGACGTCGCCAGCGCGCCACGCTTCAGCCCGAAGCCCTTGACGAAGCCGGTGCCGACATTGCCGTGCAGCCCGTAGCGTTCGACGACCGCTATCTTGAGGATGTCGTTTGCAGGATCCGGCTGGATGCCGTCGGCGGTCACGGCGAGCTTATGGACGAAACCGCGATTGAAGGAGTCGCCGTCGACCACCTCGAAGACGCGCGCCTGCACCGACGTCGCATCCTCGGGCGCCTCGCATTTGAGCGACGAGCGCTTGACCTTGTCGAGCTTGATCGAGTTGCGGTAGCTCTCGGGAAAATTCGGCCTGGGGATATCGATCAGCAGTTCGCCGCGGCGGGCGACCACCTTGCCGCCGACGATGACGTATTCCGGCGGGAATGCATCGGGCGCGGTCATCAAGAGGATGTCGGCGAGACGGCCGGGGGCGATCGAGCCAATCTGGTCGGTCACCCTGAAATGCTCGGCCGGATTGAGCGTCACCATGCGATAGGCATCGAGCGGCGAGACGCCGGCCTCCAGCGCGATCCGCACCAGGTAGTCGATGTAGCCGTAGCGCTTGGTCACCATGTCGATCGAGGTGTTGTTGTCGATGCACATGCAGACCTGGCGAAACGACAGTCCCTTGCGCAGCATCTCGTCGAGCAGCGGCCGCAACTGGCCGCGCCGGCCGGTGCATTCGACGAAGAACAGCTTCAGCCCGCGCCGCAGCCTGGGCAGGATGTCCTCTCCCCGGCCGATGCAGTGGTCGTCCTGGATGCCGCTGGCGACGTAGCCGTCGAAGGCCGCCTCGTCGCCTCGGCGGATCTCGCCGCCATGGCCGCTGACCCGGAAACCGGCCTCGCGGCAGGTCTGGATGACCCGCATGTAGTCGAAATCCTCAAGCGCGATCCGCGACCACACCGTCTCGCCGATGCTCATGCAGCCGTCTGACAGCAGCTCGGCGATGTCGGTCGAGTTCATCTCGACGGCTGCCGTACCCAACGTCGCATCGAACGGGCAGTAGGAAGGTGCAGCCACATAGCCGCGCAGCGGCAGCCCTTCGAAGGAGCAGCGCAGCACGTCGACGGCCTCGACACCGCCGGTATGGGCGTTGTTGGTCGTGTCGACGAACACGGTCGTGGTGCCGAGCGGCAAGAGCACCCGCGCCAGTTCGCCGGGCCACAGGAACGTGGTGTCGACATGCATGTGGCAGTCGATCATGCCCGGCATGGCCCACAGGCCCTGGCAGTCGATCACTTCGGCGCCGGCGTAGCTGTCGCGCCTGGCTATCGAAACGATGCGCTCGCCCGAAATGGTGATGTCGGTCTCCTCGGTCACGCCTGAATAGACGTTGAGCAGCCGGCAGCCCTTCAGGATCAGCGTCGCCTCCCCCGCCGTCGCTGCGTCATGCAGCGGCGTTGCGAGACCTGAGCCAACCGGTGCGTCTTCAAGCGTCATTCTGGCGATCCTCCTGATGCCGGGCGGCTGCCTGGCAACCCGACCTTTCATCATCGTGACACCGCTCAAAAAAATTGCAACATAATTTTTATATTTTTGTTACAATCATTTTTGAAGATCATTCACAAAGAAGGCATTGCATTTTGTTCAAAATTTTGGCGGTATGCGCGCAACGAGACAGACCGCTGGGTCGACTGCCCGGTTTCGAGGCACAGCCGAAGCGTCAGGATAAACAAATGAAGGAGCGATGAGATGATTACGGAGACATCAGGCCCGGTGCAGGTCGACCTCGTGGTCAAGGGATGCGACCTGATCACCATGAACGATACCGACACGGTCATCCGCGATGCGGCACTTGCCGTGGACAAGGGCCGCATCGTCTGGACCGGCAAGGCCTCGGAGGCTTCGGGGCTCTACCGGGCCGAGCAGCTAGTCGACGCCAGCGGCCAGATCGCGATGCCCGGCATGGTCGACGCGCATTTCCACACCGCCCAGCACCTTTTGCGTGGCAAGCTGCCGGAGATCACCCGCACGCGCGCCCCGAAGATGCCGGTGTGGAAGCACTACTACCTGCCATTCGAGGCGATGCTCGAGCCGGAGGACGTGCACCTGTCGGCGCTGGCCGCCTACACCAACATGCTGCGCGTCGGCACCACCTGCTTTGCCGAGGCGGGCGGGCCGCACCCCGACGAGATGGGCCGCGCCGCCGACGAAGTCGGCATCCGCGGCTTCATCGCGCTGTCGACGGTGGACACCGGCATGGGCGTGCCCGATGCGCTGATGATGAAGACCCAGCAGGCCTATGACCGCAATGTCGAGCTGGTGCAGCGCTGGTCGAAGCACGAACGCGTCAAGGCATTCCTGGCGCTGCGCCAGATCGTGGTCTGCACGCCGGAGCTGGTGAAGGGCATCGGCCTGGCTGCCAAGGACCTCGACGTCAAGGTCCACACCCATCTCTGCGAGGGCATCTACGAGATCGACTTCGCGCTCGAGCGCTATGGCAAGCGGCCGACCGAATATCTCGAGGAACTCGGCGTGCTGTCGCACCATTTCCACGGCGCGCATTCGATCTTCCTGTCACCGGAGGAAGTGGATCTCTATGCGAGGCACAAGGTGTCGGCCTGCCATTGCGGTCTGCACAACTATTCCGTCGGCCAGCCGCGCGTCGCCGAGATGTGGCGCCGCGGCATCGATATCGGCCTCGGCACCGACGGCGCGGCTTCGTCGGGCACGCTCGACGTGTTCCAGGTGGCGCATGCCGCCCGCATCGGCCAGCAACTGGTCGCCGGCACGCCGTGGCACATGCGCACGGCGATTTCGAGCGACGAGCTGCTGAAGATCGCGACCCACGGCGGCGCCCGCGCGCTCGGCGTCGGCCATGAGCTGGGCCGGCTGGAGAGCGGCTACAAGGCCGACTTCATCCTGGTCGACGCCTCCGACATCGACCAGCAGCCGATCTACGATCCGCTCTTCACCGCATCGACAACCACGGTCGGCCGTGACGTCCGCACCGTCGTCGTCGACGGCAAGGTGGTGATGAAGGATCGCGAGATCCTCACCGTCGATGTCGAGGCGATCAAGGCACGGCTCGCCAAGCGGCGGCCGGAAATCATGGACAGGTTCGAAAGGCTGGTCGCCTGACGCAAGGCGCCAGACAGGGGCCGCTGGTCGGGCGGCCCCTTTTTGCCTGGCCAGGCTCATGAGGCGACAGTTCGGGGCCGTCCTGCGGGACAGCCCTATTTCCCCCTGGCAGGCCGCGCCGCATAACGCGCCAGGATTTCGCCCAGGCCCGGCTCCTCGGCCGGCTCGCCATCCAGGTTGACCCGCTCCAGAATATGCTCGAGGTGATGCACCATGGCGTTGGACGCAGCCGCCGCGTCGCGCTTGCGCAGCGTCTCCAGGATGGCGTCGTGCTCATCGATACCGCATTCCGACGACGAGCTGCGGCCATAAAGCGCCATCACCAGGGCGCTGCGCGTGATCAGTTTGCCCAGCGTTCCTTCCAGCACCCGGTTGCCCACCATCTCCGCCGCGCGCTGGTGGAACCGCTCGGCATAACGTCGCGATTCGGCGTCGCGGCCGGCGCGGTAGCTGTCGCGGTGATCGGTCACCTGCTTCTGCAATTCGTCGAGCTGTGCCGGCGTGATCTGCCTGGCCAGCCGCGCCGCAACCTCGCGCTCTAGCACGATGCGCAGGTCGAAAATCTCGCGTGCCTCCTCGACCGTCGGCGACGACACATAGGCGCCGCGGTTCTTGTGGATCTCGACCAGCGCCTCGCCGTGCAACCGGTTGAGTACGGCCCGCACCACCATCCGATTGACACCAAAGGAGCTGGCGATCGTCTCTTCCGAGAGCTTCATGGCCGGCTTGAGATCCCGCGACAGGATCGCCTCGACCAGGCCGGCATAGACGTCGTCGGTGCCGAGTTCGGCGGCGTCAGGTTCGACAACTTCGTGTTTGGACATGCTGCTTCCTGCTGAACGAGGCGGCGCCTGCCCCCAATCATCGGGATATAGAGCAGGACACCCGGTCGACACAATCACCCAGCATGAGAATAGCCAATCCGGATTAATTTCTGTCACACAAAATGAAACCGGCGACCGATGCTGCCGTGGACTTGCAGCTCGGGGAAGGAGTCGCCGGCGTCGCGCTCCCTATCGCGGCTTCCCGCCTGCGGGGAGAAGGTGCCGGCAGGGGGATGAGGGGCGGCGCGACGAAACGATCGACACGCCGCACCACGACGACCACGTCCCCCAACGCAAAAAAGCCCGGCGCGAGCCGGGCTTTTGTCTGCCGTGCGTTGTCGGAGTGGCGTTGGCCGAGCGCTTGGCTCAGTGGTCCATGGCCTTGACGATTTCCTCGGTCATCTTCTTGGCGTCGCCGAG
>NZ_JARDJI010000009.1:0-183131 GCF_039907765.1 Mesorhizobium sp. CC13
GTGCCGGTGCGCGAGGTGCGGCTGGCCGCCGGCGCCGGCTTCGTCGTCGCCATCTGCGGCGAGATCATGACCATGCCCGGCCTGCCCAAGGCCCCCTCCTCCGAGAAGATCTTCCTCAACGAACAGGGCCAGATCGAAGGCCTGTTCTGAGACGACGCTCCCAGGCGCTCCATCCCACCCTCCTGTCCCCCAGGCCCGGAGCGCCCTTTAAGGCCTGACACCGTGTGTCAGGCCTTCTTTCTTTCCGGTTCCATGCTCGACCTTTCGCCGCCTACGCGATCCCGCGCGGCACCCGTCGTGCGCCGGTCAAAACGCCTTCACTTCATTGTGTGTATGAGGTGAGCCGCAAACGACCTTAAAGGCTACCCGTGCTGGAACGTGATCGATCCGCTCGCGCGTCCGGCAGCTTGTAAAACGGGAACCTGCCGGACGGCCTGGCCGGCGCCTCCACCCTCGAGAGTGACGATTGACATGGAATGCTGCGCTGCACATATAATAACCGACCAGTCGGTAATTAATTCGCAGGCAGCGAGGCGCGGGACCGTGGCACGGCCGAGGACGATCGATCAGGACGACATTCTCGACGCGGCGGAAGCCGTCGTGGTGCGCGACGGCGCGGCCCAGCTGACACTCGACGCCGTGGCAATGCAGGCGGGCATCAGCAAGGCGAGCGTCATCTACGACTACAAGTCGAAGCAGCAGTTGATCCGGGCGGTGATCCAGCGCCGCGTCCACAAGGAAAGCGAGCGGGTGCAGGCCGCGACGGCCGCGTTAGGCAAGACTCCCAATGCCGCGATCCGTGGCCTCGTCGCCGCTGCGGCTGATGGCCCGCCCGACGATCTGCGCGCGGTGGCGGTCAATCTCGTCTCGGCGCTGGCGCATGACGCCGAGTCGCGCGGGATCATCGAAAAGGCCTACGAGCGGACGATCGCCACATTGACCGAAGGGTCGACGAACCCGCGGGGTGCCATCCTGGCCTTCCTCGCGCTCGAAGGCTTGAAGAGGCTGGAACTGCACAAGCTGCATCCCTGGTCCGAGGCCCAGCGCGCAAGCATCCTTCAAGACATCGGCTGGCTGGTCGACGCCGAGCAGCTGCGTATTCCTCGCGACGGCCCGCTCGACGCCGGCTGACAGGCCGTCATCCCCCCAAAACCACTACTTCGAAGCAGTCGCCGTTTCGGCAAACGTCAACCTTTTCTCCGGATTCCCCCACATGAAGATTCCCGCCTTGCCGTTGAAGCTCGTCGCGGCCGCCGCCCTCCTGGCCTTTGTCGCCGGTTGTGGCGAGGCAGAGAGTTCGGCCGAGTCCCGGCCCGCCCCGCCGCCGCCCGGCGTCAGCGTCGTCGAAGTCGTTCCCGAGACCCTGCCGATACTGAACGAGCTGCCGGGCCGCATCGCCCCCACCCGCATCGCCGAGGTGCGGCCGCGCGTGTCCGGCATCGTGCTCGAGCGCGTCTTCGAGCAGGGCAGCATGGTGAAGGAGGGCGACGTGCTCTACCGCATCGACCCGGCCCTGTTCCGCGCCCAGGTGGCGAGCGCCGAGGCGACCCTGCAGCGCGCGCAGGCCGTGCAGCTGCAGGCACGCCAGCAGGCCGACCGGCAGAGCGAGCTGCGCGAGCGCAACGTCTCCAGCGGCCAGCAGCTCGACAATGCGCTTGCCGCACTGGCGCAGGCCGACGCCGACGTGGCGATCGCCACCGCGGGCCTCGCGACCGCCAAGCTCAATCTCGACTATGCCGAGATCAAGGCGCCGATCTCCGGCCGCATCGGCCGCGCCATGGTCACGGAGGGAGCGCTGGTCAGCGCCAACGGCCCCGAGAGCCTTGCCACCATCCAGCAGATCGATCCGGTCTATGCCGACTTCACGCAGTCCTCGAACGAGTTGCTGCGGCTCAGGCGCGCGCTCGAGAACGGCGCCGTGTCGACTGCCGAGGAAAGCGGCGCGCGCGTCACGCTGCGGCTCGACGACGGCAGCGAATATGCCCATCCCGGCAAGCTGTTGTTCCTCGAGGCCGCGGTGGATGCGACCACCGGACAGGTGACTCTGCGTGGCGAGTTCCCCAATCCGGAAGGCGACCTTCTGCCCGGCATGTATGTTCGCGTGCAGATCCAGCAGGGCGTCCAGCAGAACGCGGTCGCCGTTCCGCAGCAGGCGATCCAGCGCGACACCGGCGGCCGGGCGCAGGTCTATGTCGTCAACGACAAGAACGTGGCTGAACTCCGCACCGTTCGGGTCGGGCGCGTGGTCGGCGACCGCTGGGTCGTCGAGGAGGGCCTGAAGGCCGGCGACAAGGTCATCGTCGAGGGCTTCCAGAAGGTCAGGCCGGGCGCCCCGGTCGCCGCCCAGCCGTGGAAGGCCGCGGCCTCCGCCCCCGCAACCGGCGACAGCCGCCCGACCGGGCCGAACAGCATGCCCAAGGCCGGCTAAGGAAACGAAAAATGCCCCAGTTCTTCATCGATCGGCCCATCTTCGCATGGGTCGTTGCGATCTTCATCATGCTCGCCGGCGTGATCGCCCTGCCGTTCCTGCCGGTGGCGCAATATCCCAACGTGGCGCCGCCGCAGGTCACCATTTCGGCGAACTATGCGGGTGCCGCCCCCGAAGACATCTACCAGAGCGTGACGCGCCCGATCGAGGAAGAGCTGAACGGCGTCGAAGGGCTGATGTATTTCGAGTCGACGTCGGATTCCTCCGGCATGGTCAGCATCACGGCGACCTTCGCGCCCGGGACAGACAGCGGCCAGGCATCGATCGACGTGCAGAACGCCGTGCGCCGCGCCGAGCCCCGCCTGCCGCAGATCGTCCAGCAGGTCGGCATCCGCATCGACGAGGCCGGCAGCGGCTTCCTGATGATGGTCGCCGTGACCTCGACGGACGATTCCCTCGACGTCGTCGGCCTCGGCGACTATCTCAGCCGCAACGTGCTCAGCGAAATCCGGCGCATCGACGGTGTCGGCAGTGCGCAGCTGTTTGCGACCCAGCGCGCGATGCGCATCTGGATCGACCCCGACAAGATGGTCGGCCTCAAGCTCACGACCGACGACATCACCAACGCGATCCGCTCGCAAAACGCACAGGTCGCCGCGGGCCGCATCGGCGCCGACCCCAACCCGATCACCCAGCAGATCTCGGCCACCGTCCTGGTCAAGGGCCAGCTGACTTCGGCGGAGGAATTCGGCTCGATCGTGCTGCGCGCCAATCCCGACGGCTCGTCCGTCCGCCTGTCGGACGTCGCGCGCATCGAAGTCGGTGCCGAGAACTACAATTTCTCCACACGCCTCAACGGCAAGCCGAGCGCCGCAATCGCCGTGCAGCTGTCGCCGACGGGCAACGCGCTTGCCACCTCCGAGGCGGTGCGGGCGAAAATGGACGAGCTTTCGCGCTACTTCCCCTCTGGCATCGAATACGCCATCCCCTATGACACCTCGCCGTTCGTCAAGGTCTCGATCGAGAAGGTGATCAGCACGCTCGTCGAGGCGGTTCTGCTCGTCTTTGCGGTGATGTTCCTGTTCCTGCAGAACTTCCGCTACACGGTCATTCCCACCCTCGTGGTGCCCGTGGCGCTGCTCGGCACCTGCGCGGTGATGCTCGCCACCGGATTCTCGATCAACGTGCTCACCATGTTCGCCATGGTGCTGGCGATCGGCATCCTCGTCGACGACGCCATCGTCGTGGTCGAGAATGTCGAGCGCATCATGGCCGAGGAGGGCCTGTCCCCACGCGAGGCCACGCGCAAGGCGATGAAGCAGATCTCGGGCGCGATCATCGGCATCACCGTGGTGCTGACGGCCGTGTTCGTGCCGATGGCGTTCTTCCCGGGCGCGGTCGGCGTCATCTACCGGCAGTTCAGCCTGACGATGGTGGTGTCGATCCTGTTCTCCGGGTTCCTGGCGCTGTCGCTCACGCCGGCGCTCTGCGCCAGCTTCCTCAAGCCGATCGCCATGGGCCATCACGAGAAGAAAGGCTTCTTCGGCTGGTTCAACCGTGGCTTCGACCGCACGACGCGCAGTTACACCTCGAGCGTCGGCTGGGTGGTGAAGCGCGCCGGCCGCTTCATGATCATCTACCTCGCGCTGCTCGCCGGTCTCGGCTGGGCCTTCATGCAGCTGCCCACGTCCTTCCTGCCCAACGAGGACCAGGGCTACCTGATCGTAGACATCCAGGGGCCGCCGGAATCGAGCAGCAACCGCACCGGTGCGATCGCCGAGCAGGTCGAGAAGGTGTTCATGGGCGAGGAAGCGGTCGACCGCATGATCGTGGTGCGCGGCTACAGCTTCTCCGGCGCGGGCCAGAATGCCGGCCTTGCCTTCGTCACGCTGGACGACTGGAGCGAGCGCGACGAAGAGAACTCGGCCGCCGCCATCGCCGGCCGCGCGAACAAGGCGCTGTACCAGATGAAGGACGCGGTCTCGTTCGCGCTCTCGCCGCCCCCGATCCAGGGCCTCGGCACGTCCAACGGCTTCACCTTCCGTCTCCAGGACAGGTCGGGCAGCGGCCAGCAGGCGTTGCTCGCGGCCCGCGACCAGTTGATGGCAGCTGCCGCCAAGAGCGAGATCGTCACCGGCGTGCGCGTCGAGGGCATGCCCGATGCCGCCCAGGTCAATCTCCTGATCGACCGCGAAAAAGCCAACACCTTCGGTGTGACCTTCGCCGACATCAACTCGACGATCTCGGCCAATCTCGGCTCGGCCTATGTCAACGACTTCCCGAACGCCGGCAGGATGCAGCGCGTGACGGTGCAGTCCGACGCAGGCCGCCGCATGCAGACCGAGGATCTTCTGAACCTCAACGTCCGCAACGCCCATGGCGGCATGGTTCCGCTGTCCTCCTTCGCCAGCGTCGACTGGCAGAAGGGGCCGGCCCAGATCGTCGGCTACAACGGCTATCCATCGGTGCGCATCAGCGGCCAGGCGGCAGCCGGCTACTCATCGGGCGCCGCCATCGCCGAGATGGAGCGCTTGGCCGGAGAGCTGCCCGCCGGATTCGGCTACGAATGGACCGGCCAGTCGCTGCAGGAGATCCAGTCAGGTGCGCAGGCCCCTGCCCTGATCGGGCTCAGCATCCTGTTCGTGTTCCTGCTGCTCGCGGCACTCTACGAAAGCTGGTCGATCCCGATCTCGGTCATCCTGGTCGTGCCGTTGGGCGTGCTGGGCTCGGTGCTAGCGGTCATGTACATGGGCATGCCGAACGACGTCTACTTCAAGGTGGGCCTGATCGCGATCATCGGCCTTTCGGCCAAGAACGCGATCCTGATCATCGAGTTCGCCAAGGACCTGCGCCAGGAAGGCATGTCCCTTGTCGATGCGACGATCGAGGCGGCCAAGCTGCGCTTCCGGCCGATCATCATGACCTCGCTCGCCTTCAGCCTCGGCGTCGTGCCGCTGGCGATCGCCACCGGCGCCAGTGCCGCCAGCCAGAACGCCATCGGCACGGGCGTGCTGGGCGGCATGATCTCGGCGACCGTGCTCGCGGTCTTCTTCGTGCCCGTCTTCTTCGTGTTCGTCATGAAGCTGTTCGGGCGCGGCAAGCCCGCGGCGCCGAAGGTCGCGGCCGAAGCGGCGCAGGTTCCGGCCGAATGAACGAGCGAGGCAGGGAGCCGGCCGGCCGCTTGCCGGCTCCGTCGCTCGATGCCGACCCGAAGCTCCGGCTCTATCGCGCGGCGGTCGCCGTCGCCCTGGAGCACGGCTTCGGCAAGGTCACACTCGACGCCGTCGCCCGCGAAGCGGGCTTCAGCAAGGGTGGCCTGCTGCATCACTTCGCCAGCAAGAACGCGCTGATCCGGTCGATGCTGGCGCATTATTCCGACCCGGCGAACGGACAGGACCAAGGAGACGTCGGCGTCGACCCGCTCGCGGTCGCGGCCCTCGTCGCAGCGGCGGAGGACACCTCGCTGCTGGGGGCGATCGGCGACAGTCTCGATGTGTCCTCGGCCTGCGAGCCGGAGGCCTGCACAGGGGAAACGGGCCCGGAGCTCGCACGCTGCCTGGCCAACCGGCTTCGCCTGCGCGGCGCCTGAAAAGGGGGACGTCGCGCATCCGGAAGAAGAAAGCCCCGCTCGTCGAGAGCGGGGCTTTCTTCGTTTGAAGACTGTAGCCGGATCTTATGCCGCGCGGGCGCTTGCCGCCTCGAAGCCGTATTCCATCGAGGAATCGGCGATCACGTGCCACAGGCTGTCGGCAAAGCTGGTGAAGACCAGCATGTTGTAGACCGGATGGCCGTCGGCGCCGTCGGCGTCGCGCCAGAAGTTGACGGCGGTATGGTCGACCGAGGTGTTGGCCGCAGTGCCCACGGGAAAGACGCTGTCATGCAGGTCGAGCGACGAGAACTTCGCGATCACGTCGCGCGCCCGTGGGCCCGAAACACGGATCAGGCAGCGGCCGTCGCACTGGTCCGACAGCGAGGCCACGCCCGCGAATGCCTTGTTCATGGCGTCGAGCTGGGCAGCCTCGTCGCTGCGCGGCGCAAGGACCGTGAACTGGTCGGGACCCGACCAGATCAGGGCGGCGCCCTTGCCGGCGACGGCCTTGGGCGAAGCCGGCGGCTCGACGCCGAACAGCTTCTTTGCCGCCTTGGCTGTGTCGGCGGCCTTGCCGCGACGGGCCATCACCTGCATCAGCACGAGGTCGCGCACTTCGGTGAGCGTGACGCCGGCTGCGGCACCCACCGCGCCATGGCGGCCGGGGATGAGCGCCTTTGCGAGCGGCGTCTGGGTGTTCCAGGAAAAGTCAGCCACGCTGGCGCACTCCCTCGGGATCGTAGAAGACAGGGTTGCAGATCTCGGCTTCGTAGTCCTCGCTCCGCAGCGGATCGAAGATGCGGACGATCTCGCCGATGCGCTCGCGCCCGCGCTCGACCAGGCCGAGACCGATCCACTGCTGCAGCATCGGCGAGTAGCAGACCGAGGTGACGTAGCCCTGGTCGGTCTCCGGACCTGCGATCGAACCCTTGGGCATGACATGGGCGCCCGAGCGCAGCCGGCGCTTTGCGTCGACAGGCTTGATGCCGACGACGACCTGGCGGTCGGGCGCGGTCAGCGCCGGACGGCCGGCCATGACGCGGCCGATGAAGTCCTTCTTCTTGGACATCATCTTGCCGAGGCCGAGATCGTCGGCGGTGGTCGTGCCGTTGAGCTCGGGACCGGCGACGTGGCCCTTCTCGATGCGCATCACGCCCAGCGCTTCGGTGCCGTAAGGCGTGACGCCATAGGGCTTGCCGGCGATCATCAAATTCTCGGCCATCGCCGCGCCGTAGCGCGCCGGCACCGAGATTTCGAAGGCCATTTCACCTGAGAACGAGATGCGGAACAGGCGGGCGACAACGCCGCCGCGCAGCTTGACCTCGCGAGCGCCCATGAAGGGGAAGCCTTCGTTGGACAGGTCCTCGCTCGGATCGACCAGCGCCTGCAAAAGCTTGCGCGTGTTCGGGCCGGCGATCGAGAACTGCGCCCACTGGTCGGTGGCTGACGACAGCTGCACGTCGAGTTCGGGCCAGAGCACCTGGCGGCAGAATTCGAGATGCGCCATGACCGGGCCGGCCTTGGCCGTGGTGGTGGTCAGGAAATAGTGGTCCTCGGCGAGGCGCGAGGTCGTGCCGTCGTCCATGACGATGCCGTCCTCGCGCAGCATCAGGCCGTAGCGGGCCTTGCCGACACCAAGCGCGGAGAAGGCGTTGATGTAGACGCGGTCGAGGAAGGTGCCGGCGTCTGCACCGCGCACGTCGACCTTGCCGAGCGTCGAGACATCGCAGAAGCCGACGCCGTTGCGCACGGCGAGCACTTCGCGCGTCACCGATTCCAGCCAGTCCTTCTCGCCCGGCTGCGGATACCACTGCGCACGCTTCCAGAGACCCGTGTCGACGAACACCGCGCCACGGGCGGCTGCCCAGTGATGCGATGGCGTGAGCCGCCAGGCATGGAAGTTCTCGTCGCGGTGGTGGCCGGCGAGCGCGCCGATGGCCACCGGCGCATAGGGCGGCCGATAGATCGTCGTGCCGGTTTCCGGGATGGTCCTGCCGGTAGCGGCGGCCATGATGGCAAGGCCATTGATGTTCGAGGTCTTGCCCTGGTCGGTCGCCATGCCGAGCGTGGTGTAGCGCTTGAGGTGCTCGATGCTCTCGAAGCCTTCGCGCTGCGCCAGCGTCACGTCGGACGCGGTCACGTCGTGCTGGAAATCGACGAAGGCCTTGCCCTTGGCCTTGACCTGCCACAGCGGCGAGATCGCATAGCTCTCGTCACCGGCCTCCGCTGCTTCGCCGGCATTGCCGGTGGCACCGCATTCGGCGGCGGCCGCGGCACCCGCCGCATGGCCATCGCGCAGGCAGGCACCGAGCGAGAACTCGCCATTGGCCGCACCGGTCAGACGCATGCCTTTCGGAGCGTCGCCCGGTACGAAGGC
Organism: Mesorhizobium sp. CC13; assembly: GCF_039907765.1. Taxonomy (NCBI): domain Bacteria; kingdom Pseudomonadati; phylum Pseudomonadota; class Alphaproteobacteria; order Hyphomicrobiales; family Phyllobacteriaceae; genus Mesorhizobium; species Mesorhizobium sp. CC13. Next base: position 8,395 of record NZ_JARDJI010000009.1, read on the forward strand.
CGCGATGTCGTCGCGCCACACCGGCTTGCCGCGATGGAAGCAGGAGAGGCCGACATTGGGATTCCAGCCGCCCGAGACGGCCAGGCAGTCGGCGTCGATCTGCTGGGTGCGGCCATTGCCGTCGGTGATGATGACGGCGCGCACGCCGTCGACGCCGCCCTTGACGTCGGAGACGCCGCCGGAAATCACCCGCAGATCCGACAGTTCGGCTACCGCCTGGTATTCGGCGGGCACCTTGCCGCGCGGATCGATGACGGCAGCGATGTCGCCGCCGGCCTGCTGGATCGCCTCGACCGTGCGCCAGCCATCGTCGTTGTTGGTGAACAGCGCCACCTTGCGGCCGGGCATGGCGGCGAAGCGGTTGACATAGGTGCGCACGGCGGACGCCATCATCACGCCGGGACGGTCGTTGCCCGGGAAGACGATCGGCCGCTCGATGGCGCCGGCGGTGACCACCGAGCGCTTGGCGACGATGCGCCAGACGCGCTGGCGCACCTGGTGCGGACCCGGCACCGGCACATGGTCGTTGACTCGCTCGAGCGCTGCGTGGACGCCGCCGTCATAGACGCCGAACAGTGCCGTGCGGGTCAGGACGCGGACATTGGGCAGGCCTGCGAGTTCGTCGCTGGCGCGGCGCACCCACTCCTCGGCATGCATGCCGTCGATCTCGCCGCCGTCACTGAGCAGGCGGCCGCCGACACGGCTGTCTTCCTCGACGAGGATGACGCGAGAGCCCGTGCGGCCGGCGGCAAGTGCTGCAGAAAGACCGGCCGGGCCGGCGCCGACCACCAGCACGTCGCAATGCGCCCAGGCCTTGTCGTAGTGGTCGGGATCGGGCAGTTCGGCGCTCTTGCCGAGGCCGGCGGCGCGGCGGATCAGCGGCTCGTAGATCTTCTCCCAGAACTTCGCCGGCCACATGAAGGTCTTGTAGTAGAAGCCGGCGACGAAGATCGGCGCGGCCAGCTGGTTGATCGACATGAAGTCGCGGCGCAGCGACGGCCAGCGGTTCTGGCTGTTGGCGACCAGCCCGTCATAGAGCTCCTGCGTGGTTGCACGCGTGTTGGGCTCCTTGCGGGCGCCGGTGCGCATTTCCACGAGCGCGCTCGGCTCTTCCGAACCTGCGGTGATGATGCCGCGCGGACGGTGGTACTTGAACGAGCGCGCCACCAGCTTGACGCCGTTGGCGACCAGCGCCGAGGCCAGCGTGTCGCCGGCGAAGCCGGTCATCGTCTGGCCGTCGAAGGAAAACTGCAGCGGTGCCTTGCGGTCGATGAGGCCGCCGCTGCGCAGGCGGTGCGACTGGCTGGCCGAGGCGGCCTGGCTGCGTGCGCTGGCGGCGCTTTCCACTGCGGCCGTCCTGCCGAGCGACTCGGATTGGGAATAGCCCGACATGGTCACTCTCCTGCCTGCGCCGGCTTGGCTGCGCCAGCACCTGGGGCCGCCTTCACCGATATGAATTCGTGGGTCACCGTGTTGCGCTCGGCGATGAGCCAGGAGCGGCAGCCGCCGCCGTGGTACCAGTGCTCGCGCATGACCCCGGCCACGTTGTCGCGCAGGTAGACGTAATCGTAGAAGGCGTCCTCGACGAGTTCGGGGCTATCGCCGCCGTCGATGGCGAAGGTGGGCCGCTTGGGCGAAGCGTCGCCGAGATAGGTGAACTCGCCGTTCTCGCGTTCGCCGCAGAAGGGACATGCAATACGCATTTCCGGGAATCTCGCTTTCAGTGCAGGTTTGGCTGGGCGCCCTGGCCCTTTTCGTCGATCATCGCGCCGCGGCGGAACCGGTCGAGCCGGAAGCGCGCCGCCTCGTGATGCGGCTCGTCGCGGGCGAGCAGATGGGCGAAGACCAGGCCGGAGGCCGGCGTCGCCTTGAACCCGCCGTAGCACCAGCCGGCATTGAGGTAGAGGCCGTCGATCGGCGTCTTGTCGATGATCGGCGTTCCGTCCATCGACATGTCCATGATGCCGCCCCACTGGCGCAGCATGCGGACGCGGCCGATCATCGGCATGACCGCCATGCCGCCTTCGCAGACGTCCTCGATGACGGGCATGTTGCCGCGCTGGGCGTAGGAATTGTAGCCGTCGAGATCGCCGCCGAAGACAAGGCCGCCCTTGTCGGACTGGCTGATATAGAAGTGGCCGGCGCCGAAGGTGATGACGCCCGGGATCAGCGGCTTGATCGCCTCGGAGACGAAGGCCTGCAGCACGTGGCTTTCGATCGGCAGCTTCATGCCGGCCATGGCCGCCACCTTCGAAGTGTTGCCGGCGACCGCCATGCCGACCTTGCCGGCGCCGATCTTTCCGCGCGTGGTTTCCACGCCGGTGACCTTGCCGTTCTGGTCGCGCACGAAGCCGGTGACCTCGCAATTCTGGATGATGTCGACGCCGCGCTGGTCGGCGGCGCGCGCATAGCCCCAGACCACCGCGTCGTGGCGGGCGGTGCCGGCGCGGCGCTGCAACAGGCCGCCCATGATCGGGAACCGCGGGCTGTCGTAGTTCAGGAACGGCAGCTCCTTGCGGATCTGCACGGCGTCCAGCAACTCGGCGTCGATGCCGTTGATGCGCATGGTGTTGCCGCGGCGGGCAAACGCGTCGCGCTGGGCGTCGGAGTGGTAGAGGTTGATGATGCCGCGCTGGCTGACCATCGCGTTGTAGTTCAGGTCCTGCTCCATGCGCTCCCAGAGCTTCATGGACAGCTCATAGAAGCCGGTGTTGCCGGGCAGGCCATAGTTGGAGCGGATGATGGTGGTGTTGCGGCCGGCGTTGCCGGAGCCGATCCAGCCCTTCTCCAGCACCGCGACGTTGCGGATGCCGTATTCATGGGCAAGGAAATAGGCGGTCGCGAGGCCATGGCCGCCGCCGCCGATGATGACCACGTCGTAGTGGCTCTTGGGTGCCGGATCGCGCCAGGCTCGGGTCCAGCCCTTGTGACCGGACAAAGCGGCCTTGGCGAGTGAGAAGATCGAATATTTCATCGTATGAGTTCCGGCGAATTTTGACACGTGCGTGGACTACGCCCGACCCGAAGGCCGGGCGCTGTGCCTGGTGCTGGCGCCTCAGACGTCCAGCGTGTGGTCGCGCTCCCACTGGGTGAAGTGCGAGGCGTAGGAGTTCCACTCCTGGGTCTTCAGCTTGATGAAGGCGGAGGAGAAGTCCTCGCCCATCGAAGCCTTGAGCTCGGTGTCCTCGTCATAGGCGCGGAGCGCGTCGAGGAGGTTGAGCGGCAGCTTCGCGCCGTGGGTCACCGTGTGGCCTTCCCGGTACATGTCGACATCGCTGCGCGGGCCGGGATCGGCCTTGGTGCGGATGCCGCTGAGGCCGGCGGCGATGATCACTGCCTGCATCAGATAGGGGTTGGCCGCACCGTCCGGCAGGCGCAGTTCGAAGCGGCCGGGGCCGGGCACGCGCACCATGTGGGTGCGGTTGTTGCCGGTCCAGGTCACCGTGTTCGGCGCCCAGGTCGCACCCGAGAGTGTGCGCGGGGCGTTGATGCGCTTGTAGGAATTGACGGTCGGGTTGCAGATCGCGGCGAGCGCCGAAGCGTGCTTCATGATGCCGCCGAGGAAGTGCCTGCCCTTCTCCGAGAGACCCAGCTCCATGCTCTTGTCGGCAAAGGCGTTGTTCTTGCCGGTCAAGTCCCACACCGAGATGTGGGCATGGCAGCCCGAGCCGGTGAGGCCCTGGAAGGGCTTCGGCATGAAGGTTGCGCGCAGGCCATGCTTCTCGGCGATCGAGCGGACCATGAACTTGAAGAACGAGTGCTTGTCGGCGGTCGCCAGCACGTCGTCGTACTCCCAGTTCATCTCGAACTGGCCGTTCGCGTCCTCATGGTCGTTCTGGTAGGGCTTCCAGCCGAGGTCGAGCATCGCGTCGCAGATCTCGGCGATAACGTCGAACCGGCGCATCACCGCCTGCTGGTCGTAGCAGGACTTGGCTGCGGTATCATGCTCGTCGGCGATCTGCTTGCCGTCGGGCGTGACCAGGAAGAACTCCGGCTCGACGCCGGTCTTGACGCGCATGCCTTCCTTGGCGGCTTCGGCGACGAGGCGCTTCAGCGTGTTGCGCGGGGCCTGCGACACCCCCTTGCCTTCCATCAGGCAGTCCGAAGCGAGCCAGGCCACTTCGGGACGCCAGGGCAGCTGGATGACCGAGGACGGATCCGGCACGGCCAGCATGTCGGGATGTGCCGGCGTAAGGTCAAGCCACGTGGCGAAGCCGGCGAAGCCGGCTCCCTCCTTCTGCATGTCTCCGATGGCCTGGGCGGGCACCAGCTTGGCGCGCTGACCGCCGAACAGGTCCGTGTAGGAGACCATGAAGTACTTGATGTTGCGAGCCCTTGCGAACTCCTTGAGATCAGTCACCTCGGACTGGTCGATTTTGGCTTCGAAGGCCGTTCCCATAAATTGCTCCTCCCAATCCTTGTGGTTTAAAAGGCACCTTTCCCCGGTACCCAGTTTGTCCCCGCAAGCGGCACGCCGGCCATGGCGGCTGCCTCGATCGTCAGAGCGCAGAGATCCTCAGGCTCGAGATTGTGCAGGTGATTCTTGCCGCAGGCGCGAGCAATGGTCTGTGCCTCGAGCGTCATGACCTTCAGGTAATTCGCCAGACGGCGGCCCGCCGCGATCGGATCGACGCGCTTCATCAGCTCGGGATCCTGCGTGGTGATGCCGGCCGGGTCCTTGCCCTCGTGCCAGTCGTCGTAAGCACCGGAGGTGGTGCCAAGCTTCTGGTATTCGCTCTCCCAACGCGGATCGTTGTCACCCAGTGCGACCAGAGCCGCGGTTCCGATCGATACTGCATCGGCGCCGAGTGCGAGCGCTTTGGCCACGTCCGCGCCATTGCGTATGCCACCGGAGACGATCAGCTGGACCTTGCGGTGCATGCCGAGGTCCTGCAGCGCCTTCACCGCCGGACGGATGCAGGCGAGCGTCGGCTGGCCGACGTGCTCGATGAACACTTCCTGCGTCGCCGCGGTGCCGCCCTGCATGCCGTCGAGCACGACGACGTCGGCCCCGGCCTTCACCGCGAGTGCCGTGTCGTAGTAGGGGCGCGCGCCGCCCACCTTGACATAGATCGGCTTTTCCCAGTCGGTGATCTCGCGGATTTCGAGGATCTTGATCTCGAGGTCGTCCGGACCGGTCCAGTCGGGGTGACGGCAGGCCGAGCGCTGGTCGATGCCCTTGGGCAGCGTGCGCATCTCGGCGACGCGGTCGGAGATCTTCTGGCCCAGCAGCATGCCGCCGCCGCCCGGCTTGGCGCCCTGGCCGACCACGATTTCGATGGCGTCGGCGCGGCGCAGGTCGCGCGGGTTCATGCCGTAGCGCGACGGCAGGTACTGGTAGACCAGCTGCTTGGAGTGGCCGCGCTCTTCCTCGGTCATGCCGCCGTCGCCGGTAGTGGTCGACGTTCCCGAGAGGGTGGCGCCGCGGCCGAGAGCTTCCTTGGCCGGGCCCGACAGCGAGCCGAAGCTCATGCCGGCGACCGTGACCGGGATCTTCAGTTCGATCGGCTTCTTGGCATAACGGGTGCCGAGAACCACAGAAGTGTCGCAGCGTTCGCGATAGCCTTCCAGCGGATAGCGCGAGATCGAGGCGCCGAGGAACAGCAGGTCGTCGAAGTGCGGAACCTTGCGCTTGGCGCCCGAGCCGCGGATGTCGTAGATGCCCGTCGCTGCGGCGCGACGGATTTCGGACATCGCGTATTCATCGAAGGTCGCCGACTTGCGGGGCGTCGTCGGAGGATTGTGATAGCTCATTTTGTTCCTCAGTAAGCGTCGGCGTTGTCGATGTTGAAGTTGTAGAGCGTGCGCGCCGAACCGTAGCGCGTGAACTCTTCGGGCTTGACGTCGCTGATGCCGGCGCGGTCGAGCAGATCCTTCAGGATGGCGATGTGCTCGGGGCGCATCTCCTTCTTGATGCAGTCCGCGCCGAGGCTCTTGACCGAGCCGCGCACGAACAGGCGGGCTTCGTAGATCGAGTCGCCGAGCGCGTCGCCGGCATCGCCCAGCACCACCAGGTTGCCGGACTGTGCCATGAAGGCCGACATGTGGCCGATATTGCCGCGCACGACGATGTTGATGCCCTTCATCGAGATGCCGCAGCGCGACGAGGCGTTGCCTTCGATGACCAGCAGGCCGCCGCGGCCGGTGGCGCCGGCATACTGGCTGGCGTCGCCCTTCACGACGATGGTGCCCGACATCATGTTTTCGCCGACGCCCGGGCCGGCCGAGCCGTGCACGGTGATGGTGGCGTTCTGGTTCATGCCGCCGCAATAGTAGCCGACGCTGCCCTGCACATCGATGGAGATCGGGTGCTCGGCGCCGACGGCGACCGCGTGGCTGCCCTTCGGATTGAGAACCTCCCAGTTCGGCTCGCCGGTCGCGTCCTTGACCTCATGGAGCGCCTGGTTGAATTCGCGCAGTGTGTTCTTCGACAGGTCGAAGACCTTGGGCGCGTAGTTGACCTCGTGCAGGGGGGCCGTCGCAAGATTCGTTGAATGCATGGTTTCAGTGCTCCCAGAAATAGACGGTGGACGGTTCCGGCTCCCAGACCCGGGCTTCCTCGATCCCGGGCAGGTTTGCGAGCGCGCGATATTCGGAACCGAAGGCGACGTACTGATCGGTCTCGGCCATGACGGCCGGCTTGCAGGAGATCGGGTCGCGGACGACGCCGAAGCCATTCTTGGTGCCGACCACGAAGGTGAAGAAGCCGTCGAGGTCGTTGAGGCTGCTTTCCAGTGCCTCGCCGAGATTCTGGCCGTGGGCGATCTTGGACGAGAGATAGGCGGCCGCGACCTCGGTGTCGTTCTCGGTCTCGAAGCGCATGCCGTCGCGGATCAGTTCGCGGCGCAGGTTGTTGTGGTTCGACAGCGAGCCGTTGTGCACCAGGCACTGGTCGGGACCGGTCGAGAAGGGGTGCGCGCCGAGCGTGGTGACGGCGGATTCGGTGGCCATGCGGGTATGGCCGATGCCGTGGCTGCCGCTCATCTTGGTGACGTCGAAGCGCTGCACCACCTCGATCGGCAGGCCCACTTCCTTGTAGATCTCGATCGCCTCGCCGGCGCCCATGATGCGCACGTTCGGGCGCAGCTCGGCAATCGCGGCACGGGCCTCCCCGATCTTGTCGGCGGGCACGTCCAGGACCGCGTGGGTCGACTTGATGGTCGCCGAGACCTTGGCGCCGATCTTCCTGCCGAGCTCGGCGTCGAGGCCCTTGAAGTCCTCTTCCGCTGCGGCCGACTGAACGGTGATCTTGCCTTGGCCCTTGGCGCCTGCGCCGTAGATGGCGATGCCGGCGCTATCGGGGCCGCGGTCCGTCATGGTCACGAGCATTTCGGACAGCAGCGCGCCCAGCTGGGGCTCCAGCGACTTGTCCTTCAAAAAGAGTCCTACAATTCCGCACATCCGGGTTTCCTCACCTCTTTGGCTGCCTGTGACAAAAGCTAGCAGGTTCCCGGAGTGAATTCAACTGTGATGAATTTTTTATTCCTGTAGAAAAACATCCCGATCGTCAGGGGCTGCCAGGCGGTCGACCGGGCCGCGGTCGAACCGCCCTTCCCCGGCATGGGTGCGGGAAAACCCCGCCTCTTGCGGGCTTTGGATCGAAAGGGCGGCCTCGGTGCGGGACCAATTGCAAGTGGATGCGGCGCGCGCATGCCCGTTCGCTCGCACCGGCAGCGCAAGCGTTGTGTCGTCGGGCCGATTTGTCCGTGGTTGGGGAGCGCGCGGCCCCCTGCCCGAAGCGCTTAGTCGTTTCCGCGGTTTCGGGGATAGGAGATGATCGACAGATACTTGATCGGCAGGTGCGTCAGTTCTTCCGGCCCGTGTGGCGCGTCGGCGTCGAAGAACAGGCTGTCGCCGGGCGTCATGCGGTAGAGATTGTTGCTGTGGCGGTAAACGACTTCGCCCTCCAGCATGTAGAGGAACTCCATGCCGTCATGCTGGAAGGTCGGGAAGACGTCCGAATCCTCGGTCAGCGTGATCAGGTAGGGCTCGACCGTCACGCCGCTGGTGTCGGAACCGATATGGCCGAGCAGCGTGTACTGGTGGCCGGCGCGCGTGCCGCGCCGTTCGACGTCGACCCCCTCGCCCGCCTTGACGAAGACGGCGTTGCGCTCCTCCTCGAAACGGCGGAAGAACGAGGTGAGCGGCACGCCCAATGCACGCGAAAGTGCCTGCAGCGTCGTCAGCGACGGCGAGGTGATGCCATTCTCGATCTTGGACAGCATGCCGAGGGAGATATCGGTGGTGGCGGCAAGGTCGGCAACGGTGATGCCGAGCTTCTTGCGGAAGGCACGCACTTCATGGCCGATCGCCACTTCGAGCACCTTTTCGCGGGTGTCGCGGGTGGCGTGGGGGTCCTGCGTTAGCGGCGAGACGCGGGCAAGTGCCGCCTTGGCGGCGCCGCTAGCCACGCCGACATGCGCCGTCTTGCCGTTCTTCTTGCCGGACCCGTGGTTTGCCTTTTCCTTGGACATGCCTGCCTCGCTGAATTTATTTCACCGAGAGTAAACATTTTCCGGGGATTGCACAACAGTCGTAGGCGCCTGCATTGACGCTGCGGCGACCCCTGTGCCCGGCATCTGCACGGCCAGTGAGGAGAGTTGCGGCATGTATGCCGGCCCGGAACTCAGGCCGGTCGGGCGGCTGCCCGGTCACTGCATCAGCAGGATCTGCAGGTCGGCGACATTGGTGCCCGTGGCGCCGGTGATCAGCAGGTCACCGGACGATTCCAGGGCATGGTAGGAATCGTTGTTTTCCAGCAGCGCAACCGGATTGCAGCCGACCTTGCGCATCCAGCTCGTCGAGCTCGGATCGACGATGCCGCCCGCGGCGTCGGTCGGTCCGTCGCGCCCGTCGGTGCCGCCGCTGAGGAACACCCAGGGCCGCTTGATGGCGGCCCACTCGTTGAGCAGCGCAAAGCGCAGCGCCAGTTCCTGGTTGCGCCCGCCGATGCCGGTGCCTGCGACGCGCACGGTCGGCTCGCCGCCGGCGACGATGGCGACGGGACCGCGCTGGCTTGCCGCAAAGATCGCCATGCGGTGCAGCGTTTCCGCGACGTCCGAAACGTCGCCGCTCAGCCAGTCGTCCGCCTTGACCACGACAGGGTAGCTCGCCTCGGCACTTGCCATCACCTGGTGCAGGCTGATGCTGTTGGAGCCGATCACCATGTTCTCGACATGGTCGAAGCGCATCGGCTCGTCGCGCTCCAGAAGGTGGTCGACATGCGTGCGAAGGGCCGCGGGCAAGGTTTCGCGCAATCCGTAATGGTCGATGATCGCGAGCGCGTCGGCCGCGGAGGCCGAAGGCCGGGCCGTCGGCCCGCTGGCGATGGTGCCGACGTCGTCGCCCGGCACGTCGGACAGGATGAGCGACAGCACCTTCGCGCTCGAAGCGAGCTGGGCCAGCCGCCCGCCCTTGAGGCGCGAGAACTGCTGGCGCACGGCGTTGATTTCGTTGATTTCCGCGCCCGAGCGGATCAGTGCGTCGTTGAGGGCGATCTTGTCGGCGAGCGAAACGCCCGGCACTGGCGAGCAGATCAGCGCCGAGCCTCCGCCGCTGACCAGCACCAGCACGAGATCGCCCGGCTCGGTCGCCCGGGCGGCCCTTTCGACGGCATAGGCGCCGGCGATGCTGCCTTCATTCGGCAGCGGATGGCCGCCGGCGATGACATCCACCCCGGCGATGGGCGCGAGGTTCTCGCGGTTGGTGACCGCGCAGGCGAGATGCAGCTTGTCGGAAACGAAAGGCAGGGCCGCGCGCATCATCGGGCATGCGGCCTTACCGAAGGCGATCAGGATCACCCGTTTGGCCGCGGCGATGTCGTCGCGACGGCCTTGGAGCGCGGAAGCGACCGCCCGCTCGGGATCCGAAGCAGCGATGCCCTGGCGGAACAGGGCGATTGCCTGTTCGCGAAGCCTCGTCATTGCCGGAGCCGAGCGGTCCTGGGTCATCACACCACCTTGTCGGGTAAGGGGCGGCCCGCGAAGAAGGCGGTGAGGTTGTCGACCGCTTTCATGCCCATGGCCACCCGGGTTTCCTCAGTGGCGCTGCCAAGATGCGGCAGAAGCACCACATTCTCCAGTTCGATCAGTCCCGCAGGCACGTCGGGCTCGCCGTCATAGACGTCGAGGCCGGCGCCGGCGATCTGGCCGGCCTGAAGCGCCGCCACCAGCGCCTTCTGGTCGACCACGTCGCCGCGTGCCGTGTTGATGAGGAAGGCGCCGCGCTTCATCGCGCCGAGCCGTTCCGCATTGATGAGATGCCGGTTTTCCGCGCCGCCCGGGCAATGAAGCGAGACAAAATCGGCTTCGGCCAGCACGTCCTCGATGCTGGCGAGCTGGCGGGCGCCCATGGCGCGGGTTTCCTCGTCGTCCACCTTCGAACGGTTGTAGAAGACGACGTCCATGTCGAAGCCGAAATGGGCGCGCTTGGCCATGGCCTTGCCGATGCGGCCCATGCCGATGATGCCGATGGTCTTGCCGGTCACCTTGGTGCCGATCATGTGGGTCGGGCACCAGCCGGCCCATTCGCCGGCGCGCAGCTGGCGTTCGCCCTCGCCGGCGCGGCGGGCGACCGAAAGCAGCAGGCTCATGCCGATGTCGGCGGTGCAGTCGGTCAGCACGCCCGGCGTGTTGGTGACGGTGATGCCGCGGGCCTTGGCCGCGTCGATGTCGATGTGGCTGAAGCCGACGCCGAAATTGGCGAGCAGCTTGGTGCGGATGTCCGCATCCGGAAAGATCGCCGCCGGCAGCTTGTCGCTGACGGTGGGCAGGATCGCGTCGAAGTTCAGGAATGCCGCCTTGAGCTGGGTCGGGCTCAGCGGGGCGTCGCCCTGATTGAACGTCGTGTCGAACCGTTCCGCCAGGATCTGTTCGACCGCCTGAGGCCAGCGCCGCGTGACAATAACCCGAGGTTTCATTGCATTTCCTTAGAATGGACTTGGAGCGCCGCGCCGCTCATCGGAGCTGCGGCAGCTTAGACTACGCATCGATCTTTGCGAGATCGAGACCGATCTTCGCACCGGACCGAGAAAGGGAGCCGGTCGGCGCCGGCTCCCCTCGAAAGGCCGGGTCAGGCGGCCTTCCTCTGCTGCTCGAGCACGCCGGCGACGGTCGGGCCGAAGGCTGCCGGTGTCGGCACGATCGTCACGCCTGCATCGCGCAGAATCTCGACCTTTTCCTGGGCCGATTCGCCGAAGGCGGAGATGATGGCGCCCGCATGGCCCATGCGCTTGCCCTTCGGCGCCGAGAGGCCGGCGATGTAGGCGATCAGCGGCTTGCGCATGTGGTGCTTGGCCCATTCCGCGGCTTCCGCTTCCTGCGGGCCGCCGATTTCGCCGATCATGACCACGGCGTCCGTGTCCGGATCTTCCTCGAACAGCTTGAGGATGTCCTTGAAGGACGAGCCGTTGATCGGGTCGCCGCCGATGCCGACCGAAGTCGACACGCCGATGCCCAGCGCCTTCATCTGCGAGGCGGCCTCGTAGCCGAGCGTGCCGGAGCGGCCGACGATGCCGACGCGGCCCGGCAGGTAGATGTTGCCGGGCATGATGCCCATCAGCGCCTGGCCGGGCGTGATGACGCCGGCGCAGTTGGGGCCGACGAGCCGCATGCGGTCTTCGTAGCGGAAGCGGCGCATGTAGCGCTTCACCCGCATCATGTCCTGGGAGGGGATGCCATCGGTGATGCAGACGCAGAGCTTCAGGCCGGCCTCGGCGGCTTCCATGATGGAATCTGCTGCAAAGGGCGGCGGCACGAACACGATGGATGCTTCGGCACCGGTCTCGCGCACGGCGCCCCTCACGGTGTTGAACACCGGGATGCCCTGGTGCACCTGGCCGCCCTTGCCGGGGGTCACGCCGCCGACCACGTTGGTGCCGTAGCGTTTCATGTCGTCGGCATGGAAGGAGCCGATCTTGCCGGTGAGGCCCTGGACGATGACGCGCGTCCTGCGATTCAAGAGAACTGCCATTTCTGCCTCCCTTAGTTCTTCTTCGATTTGGAATAGGCGCGCATCGCCTCGACCGACTTCTCGGCGGCTTCGGCAAGCGTCTCGGCGACGATCACCTTCTCGCCGGATTCGGCGAGGATGCGGCGGCCTTCCTCGACGTTGGTGCCGGCCAGGCGAACCACCAGCGGCACCTTCACGCCGACCTCGCGGATCGCCTTGATGACACCCTCGGCCACCCAGTCGCAGCGGTTGATGCCGGCGAAGATGTTGACGAGGATGGTGTCGATGTTCTTGTCGGCAAGCACGGCGCGGAAGGCCTTGGCCACGCGCTCGGGCGAAGCGCCGCCGCCGATGTCGAGGAAGTTGGCCGGCTCGCCGCCGGCGATCTTGATCATGTCCATCGTCGCCATGGCGAGGCCCGCACCGTTGATGATGCAGCCGATGTTGCCGTCGAGGCCGACATAGGAGAGGCCGCGGTCGCTGGCGAAGGTCTCGCGCGGGTCTTCCTGCGACTTGTCGCGCAGCTCCGAGATCTCGGCGCGGCGGAACAGGGCGTTCTCGTCGAACGACATCTTGGCGTCGAGCGCGATCAGGTTGCCGTCCTTGGTGACCACCAGAGGGTTGATCTCGAGCATCGAGGCGTCGAAGTCGCGGAACACGCGGTAGCAGCCGAGCAGCGTGTCGACGGCCTTGCCGATCAGGTTGTTCTCCAGCCCGAGGCCGAAGGCGATCTCGCGGGCCTGGAACTGCTGCATGCCGGCGCCCGGGTCGACGATGGCGCGGATGATCGAGTCGGGCTGCTTTTCGGCGATCTCCTCGATCTCCATGCCGCCCGAGGCCGAGGCCACGATCATGACGCGCTCCGACTTACGGTCGAGCACGATGCCGAGATAGAGCTCCTGGCGGATGTCGACGGTCTCCTCGACGTAGAGGCGCGACACCAGCTTGCCCTTCGGTCCGGTCTGGTGGGTTACCAGCTTGCGGCCGAGCATGGATTCGGCTGCCTCCGACACTTCGTTGTCGGAGCTGCAGATGCGGATGCCGCCGGCCTTGCCGCGGGCGCCGGAGTGGATCTGCGCCTTCACCACCCACTTGTTGCCGCCGATCTCGCTGGCGCGGTAGGTAGCCTGCTCGGGGCTGTAGGCAAGGCCGCCGCGCGGGATCTGTACCGAGTAGCGCGAGAGCAGCTCCTTCGCCTGGTATTCATGGATGTCCATGTGGGGTTCCTCCTCAGTTTGGCAGGCTCGTGCGCGACCGCGCCGACTGCTCGATTGCCTCGTGCATGACCAGGACGTTGCGGGCCATGCGTTCGGATGCTGCGTCGATCATCTTGCCGTCGAGGGCGGCGGCACCCTTGCCCTGCTCCTCGGCCTCCTTCAGCACCTCGATGATGCGACGCGCCCGGGTGACTTCCTTCTCCGGCGGCGAGAACACGGTGTTCGCCAGCTCGATCTGCGAGGGATGGATCGCCCACTTGCCCTCGATGCCGAGCGCAGCCGCACGCTTGGCCGCGGCGATGTAGGCTTCCGGGTCGGAGAAATCGCCGAACGGTCCGTCGATGGCGCGCAGGCCGTAGGCGCGGCAGGCGACGGTCATGCGCGACAGGGCCGCGTGCCATTGGTCACCCGGATAGTCGGGGTTGAGGCCGCCGATGTTGACGGTGCGCGCCTTGCAGCTCGCGGCATAATCGGCGACGCCGAAATGCATGGCCTCGAGCCGGCCGCCATAGGCGGCGATGGCCTCGACATTGGCCATGCCGAGCGCGGTTTCGATCAGGGCTTCCAGGCCGACGCGGGTCTTGAAGCCCTTGGCCGTCTCGATCTGGTTGACCATCGCCTCGACCATGTAGAGGTCGGCCGGCACGCCGACCTTCGGCACCAGGATGGTGTCGAGCCGGTCGCCCGCCTGTTCCATCACGTCGACCACGTCGCGGTACATGTAGTGGGTATCGAGGCCGTTGATGCGGACCGAGATGGTCTTGCCCTTGGCGCGCCAGTCGATCTCGTTCAGCGCCTGGATGATGTTCTTGCGGGCCCGCTCCTTGTCCGGCGGAGCGACCGCATCCTCGATGTCGAGGAAGATGTAGTCGGCGGCACCTTCGGCGGCCTTCCTGATCATCTCCGGGTTGGAGCCCGGAACGGCGAGTTCGCTGCGCTGCAGGCGCAGCTTGCGCAGGTGGTGGATGGTGTGGCTCATGTGTTCTCCTCCCTTGATGCGCCGCTCGCCCTTTGGGACGCGCGGCGCTGGCGCGTCAGGCCGCTTTGGCGATGGCCGGCTGCGCCGACAGGCGGTAGTGTTCGAGGGCCGCACCCACGCCGGAGCCCGGCTGGATCTTCACGCCGACGTCGCGCAGCGCCATTTCGGCTGCCGAGATCGCGCCGCACATCATCACTTCGTTGACCCAGCCGAGATGGCCGATGCGGAAAACTTTGCCGGCTACCTTGTTGAGGCCCACGCCCAGCGAGGTCTGGTAGCCGTGGTAGGCGCGGCGGACGACTTCGGCGCTGTCGATGCCTTCCGGCACCAGGATCGCGCTGACCGTGTCGGAGTGCCACTTGGCATCCTTGGCGCAGAGCTTCAGGCCCCAGGCGTCGACCGCCTTGCGGACGCCCGTCGCCAGCCGGTTGTGGCGCTCGAAGATGTTGTCGAGGCCTTCCTGCTCGATCAGGTCGAGGGCCGCGCGCAGGCCGCGCAGCAGCTGCACCGCCGGCGTGTAGGGGAAGTAGCCGGTATCGTTGGCGCGGATCTGGTCTTCGAAGGAGAAGTAGCAGCGCTTGTGGCCGGCCGTCTTGGCCGCGGCCAGCGCCTTCTGGCTGACCGACAGGAAGCCGAGGCCGGGCGGCAGCATGAAGCCCTTCTGCGAACCGGAGACGGCGCAGTCGACGCCCCACTCCTCCTGGCGGAAGTCGATCGAGCCGACCGACGAGACGCCGTCGGCGAACAGGAGTGCGGGGTGCTTGGCGGCGTTGAGGGCGGCGCGCACGGCGCCGACGTCGCTGGTGACGCCGGTCGCGGTCTCGTTGTGGGTGACGAAGACCGCCTTGATGCGGTGCTCCTTGTCCTTGGCGAGACGGTCGGCATAGACCTCGACCGGAACGCCCGTGCCCCATTCGGCATCGACGACGTCGACGTCGAGGCCGAAGCGCTCGCACATGTCGACCCAGAGATGCGAGAACTGGCCGAAGCGCGACATCAGCACGCGGTCGCCGGGGCTGAGCGTGTTGGTGATGGCCGATTCCCAGGCGCCGGTGCCCGAGGACGGGAAGATGAAGACGCGGCCGGTCTCGTTGCGGAACACCTTCATCAGGTCGGCGAACACGCCGCGGGTGAAGGTCGGATAGTCGGGGGCGCGCATGTCCTCCATGGGCATGTTCATCGCCTGCCGGACGATTTCCGGAACATTGGTCGGTCCTGGAACGAAGAGGTGATTGAAGCCGGCCATGTAATGTCCTCCCGAAGATTGCTCAGGGCGCCGTGCCCTTTCTATGGCTTTCGGGAGGATGATCGGTTTTGCCCCGGTCCCTCACAACACCTGTCGGGATAGAATCGCGGACCTTTGGGCGTTGGGCTCCGCCTACACTTTCAGAGGTCCCGGCAACCGTTCGGATAGGACGGACCCTACCCGGCGACCGCCCCGCAGGGCTCACGGAATGTTGTCATCCGCGCCACGCATTCCGACGTAGGATCGGCCGGCAAAGGCCTGGCTGAAAGGTGCGGGACACGGATCGACATGCCCCTCAGATCGCTCGCATTGGCGTTCCTGCTCATGCTCGCACCGGCGCAAGGTCTGACGGCCGAGGTGCCAAAGTCGGGCCAACAGGTGTTCGACCGCGCCGTCGCGCTGGTGCTCGACAACTTCCATGACACTTCGGCGCTCGAGCGCTTCAAGGCAGCCGTCGCTCGGGAGGTCGAGGACGCCAACGCACCGCTGACGGCCGGCAGTTCCGAAGCCCGGGTCGACCGGGCGATCGATGCCGTGCTGGCCAGCCTGGGGGGATCGCATACCGGCCGCTTCCGTCCGGACCAGATCGCCTATTTCGAGCTCGCCGACATTTTCCGCTTTGCCATCCGCCACGACCTGCGGCGGCTGTTTCCGCCCGACGGTGAAGTCAGCTATCCCGGCACCGGCATGATCGTGCAGCCGTTCGGCGGCTCGCTGTTCGTCAGCGATGTCTATGACGGTTCGCCGGCCGACCGGGCCGGCGTCCTGGTCGGCGACGAGGTCGTTTCGGTCGATGGCGCGCCCTACCGGGAGATCGCTTCCTTCGCCGACAGGATTGGTCGCGATGTCGAACTCCGGCTGCGCCGGAGCGCCGGGGCAGCGCCTGTCAGCGTCAAGGTCGCGGTCGAGCGGCTGCGGCCGCTGCGGAGCTTCGAGACGGCGATCAGGGACAGCATCGACGTCATAGAGTACGACGGCAGGAAGATCGGCTATGTCAGGCTATGGACGTTGTCGGCGCCGGACGGTCTCGACGTCGTTGCCCGGGAAGTCGCAGGCGGCCGGCTCAAGGATGCGGACGGGCTGATCGTCGACCTGCGCGGCCGGTGGGGCGGCGGCCCTTCCGATGCGGCGGAACTGTTCGTGGGCGACACGCCGACGTTCCGGCTCATTCCCCGCAACGGCGAAGAAGACTTCGCCAATGTGCGCTGGCGGCGGCCGGTGGTCGGCATCATCGACGAGGGCGCCCGAAGCGGCCTGGAACTCTTCGCCTATGCGCTGCAGGCAAACGGCATTCCGCTCGTGGGGTCGCGTACCGCGGGCGCGCTGCTGGCCGGGCGGGCCTATCTTTTGCCGGACGACAGCCTGCTGGAGATCGCAGTCGCGGACGCCGTCATCGGCGACGATGTGCGGCTGGAAGGGATCGGCGTCGAGCCCGACATAGCCGTGGCAGCCCCCCTGCCCTATGCCGCCGGCAGGGATCCGCAGCGCGACGCCGCCGTCAGCGAGATGCGGCGGATGCTCTCCGGCGGCTGACGCCCGGCTGCCCAGCCGGAACTAGACGCCAGTTGTCGGGCGATGTCTGGTGCCGTCGATGAAGCGCTCGTAGCGGAAGGCCGTCGGGTCGACGATCGGCGTGTCGCCGGTGACGAGGTCGGCGGCAAGCCTGCCCGCTGCCGGGCCGATGCCGAAGCCGTGACCGGAAAAGCCGGTGGCGAGCACCAGGCCCGGGAGCGATTTCACCGGGGCAATGACCGGGATGGCGTCCGGCATGGCGTCGATGAAGCCGGCCCAGTGCTGCACCGTCGGCACGCCCTTGAGCACCGGGAAGACCCTTTCCATGTTGGCGCGCGCCTCGTCCAGCGCGGCGACGGCCGGCGGCGGATCGAGCGTGCGGTGCCGCTCGTAGACGCTCCCCTCCCCTGCCGAGACGGGGGCAAGGCCCCAGGGTCCGGTCAGGAAATCGCCGAAACGCAGCCCGACCGACCGCCATTCGCGCGACAATATCGGCAGGAAATCGCTCAGGTAGCGGAAGCTGTCCGGGATCAGGTGATGGTAGCTGATCATTCCGTTGGCGATGGTGTAGCCGCCGTCGAGCCGCTTGCGGTAGGCAAAGCCCTCGGTCCAGGCGGCGCCTTCGGGTCCGCCCTCGACGGGTGCCGTCCGCATCACCGAGGCCCGCACGGAAAGCTGCGGCAGCCGGATTCCGAGGTCGCGACACAGCCGGCTCGACCAGGCGCCGCCGGCGACCACCACCGTGCTGGCGCGGATCAGGCCGTGCTCGGTGACCACCCCGGAAACGCGCCCGCCCGCCGTCTCGATCCCGCGCACGGCGCAGTTCTGCAGGATCGATGCCCCTGCCCTTTGTGCAGCCCGGGCGATCGCGGGAGCCGCCTTCTGGGGCTCGGCGCGGCCGTCGCTCGGCGTATGCAGGGCGGCGCGGAACGTCCTCTGCGCGCCGGGCATCATGTCCGCCAGTGCCCTCCCCTCGATCATCGTCGAATCGAGGGCGTAGTCGCCGGCGCTCCTGACCCACTCGGCGTGATGCTCGACGTCGCTCTCATCCTGGCAGAGATAGAGGATGCCCGTCCTGCGGAAGCCGACGTCCTCGCCGACAAGCTCCCCGATGTCCTCCCAGACCTTCAAGGCCTCGACGATCAGCGGCAATTCGCGCGGGTCGCGGCCCATGCGCCTGCACCAGCCCCAGTTGCGGCTCGACTGCTCGCCCGCGACATGGCCCTTTTCGCAGAGCGCGACCGAGACGTCCCGCCTCGCCAGGAAGAGCGCCGTGCTCACCCCGACGATGCCGCCGCCGACGATGACGACGTCGACGGCTTGCGGCTGGACGTCTCCAAAAGGTACCGGATCGACTGGAGGCCCCATCTGCATCTCCCCCTCGCCTCAGCGTCGGCGGGACGCGTGCGTGATTCCCGCCATATTGCGCCAAGACATACTGCGGCGAGGTTGGTGTGGAAAAGCCGTCTCGGCTATCAGCGGCGTGAATCGTTCACACCCGATCGATTCAGGAGTTTCATTGGACGACGGGCATGCCGGGAAGCGATTCTCCAGGGCATGCAGCACCTCGCGCTCCACCTCCAGCGCCGCGATCCGGCCCGCAACATGGCGCGGTTCTACCGCCTGTCGATCGAGCCGACCTTGTTCGGCGACGTAGCGCTGGTGCGTGAATGGGGGCGCATAGGAACCCACGGCCGGCGACGGCTCGATCTGTTTGCGAGCGGCCATGAAGCGGACAGGGCATTGCGTGCACTGCAGGCAGCCAAGATCCGGCGCGGCTACCGCGAGCTGGGTTGACAGCTGTCAACTCGACCGGGCGACTTTGTTCATGACAACGGTTCTCGCGAGAAAAGCGCCGCCGTCCTGATGGTTAATTTCCGTTAACTATAAATAAGTTGACTCGACTCGGGCTCTTCAGCACCCTTGTTACGGTAATTCGTCGTAATTCGATGCGTCCGGCGTAACCGCTCCATCATTCCGTTATCCACGCTCCGCCACGTAAAAATTCGCGAGGGCGTAACCCGGATTCGGAATCGGCGGCGAATCGGCGCATAGATCGTAGCAAGGCGTTTGGTGCGCGTCGCGAAAGCGCGTGCAGGAACCGCCGAGAGGGGACCAAGACTTGGCTGGTGCAGTTCAAACACGCGTGGATATTGCAGGCGAGGAGGCCGTGGCGACCGACCGCGCCATCGCCCACGATGCCGAGATGCTGTCGGCGCAACTGCAGGCGATGCGCGACCGGTTGTTTTCGCCGACGTCGAAGAAGGCGTTGCGCAAGTTCTCCAGCGGCGAGGCGGCGCGCATGATCGGTGTCTCGGACGGCTATCTGCGCCAGCTTTCCATCGCCGGCGAAGGTCCGCAGCCCGAGACCGGGGCAGGGGGGCGCCGCTATTACGCGCTCGACGACATCAATGCGCTGCGACGCCACCTCGCGGAGCAGAATCCCTCCAAGGGCAGGCACTATCTCCCGCATCGCGACGATGCACGCGGCGAGCACCTGCAGGTCATCGCCGTCACCAACTTCAAGGGTGGTTCGGGCAAGACCACGACGAGCACCCATCTCGCCCAGCACCTGGCGCTGGCGGGCTATCGCGTGCTCGCCATCGACCTCGATCCGCAGGCGTCGATGTCGGCGTTGTTCGGCTACCAGCCTGAACTCGATCTCAACGGCAACGATACGCTCTACGGCGCGATCCGTTACGACGACGAGCGCCGGCCGCTCGCCGACGTCATCCGGCGCACCTATTTCGATGGGCTCGACCTCGTGCCGGGCAATCTCGAACTGCAGGAGTTCGAGCATACGACGCCGCAGATGCTGGCGGCACGCCAGGCCGGCGACGGCAAGCCGATGTTCTTCGCCCGCGTCCAGGCGGCGCTGCAGACGGTCGCCGACGACTACGACGTGGTGGTCATGGACTGCCCGCCGCAGCTCGGCTTCCTGACGCTGTCGGCGCTGTGCGCCGCGACCTCGGTTCTGGTGACCATCCACCCGCAGATGCTCGACGTGGCGTCGATGAGCCAGTTCCTGTTCATGACCGCCGATCTGCTTTCTGTCGTGCGCGAGGCGGGCGGCGAGCTCAATTTCGATTTCATGCGCTACCTGATCACCCGCTACGAGCCGAACGACGGCCCGCAGACGCAGATCGTCGGTTTCCTGCGTTCGCTGTTCGGTGACCGCGTGCTGACGGCGCCGCTGGTCAAGTCGACCGCGTTCTCCGATGCCGGCCTGACCAAGCAGACGCTCTACGAGGTGGCGCGCGAGAGCTTCAGCCGCGCCACCTACGATCGCGCCATGGAGTCGTTGACAGCTGTCAACGGCGAGATCGAGGGCCTCATGCTCAAGGCCTGGAACAGGGCGGCGTGAGGAGGCTGGCATGGCATTGAACCGCAAGGATCAGCTCAAGGCTCTGTTCGGCACCATGGACCCGGCGCCGGCGGCCCCTGCGCCGACCGAGAAGGCGCCGGAAACCAAGTCGGCCGACGCGGAATTTTCGCGTCCGCGCAGCGCCTCGGGCGCTGTCAAGGCGATGGGGCTTTCACTCGGCGGGCTGTCCAGGGAGATCGAGGAAGCGCGCAAGCTCAAGGAGAGCCTCGACAGCGCCGAGCGTGTCGCCAAGATCGACACCGCGCTCGTCGAAACCTCCTTTGTCACCGACCGGCTCGACCATGGCGGCCACGACGATGACTTCGAGGCACTGGTGGCGAGCATCGAGCAGACCGGACAGCAAGTGCCCGTTCTGCTCAGGCCGCACCCCGAGAAGCAGGGCCGCTACCAGACCGCCTATGGCCACCGCCGCGTGCGCGCCGCAAGCCGCCTCGGCGTGCCGGTGCTGGCGATCGTGCGGCCGCTTTCCGACATCGAGCTGGTGCTCGCCCAGGGCAAGGAAAACAGCGAGCGGCGCGACCTCTCCTTCATCGAGCGGGCGCTGTTCGCCCATGAGCTGGTCGCCCGCGGTTTCGAGCGTGGCGTCGTCCAGGACGCGCTGTCGCTGCACAAGGCCGAGATGACGCGCTTCCTGCAGGTCGCCGACGCTGTGCCCGAGCACATCGTGCGCGCCATCGGCGCCGCCCCCAAGATCGGCCGTCCGCGCTGGATGGCGCTGGCGGAACTCTTGAAGAGCGAGGCGGCGCGGGTGAAGGCGCAGGACGAGATCACCAGCGCGCGCTTCCGCGAGGCGGATAGCGACGAGCGCTTCAACCTGCTGTTCACGCGACTGCAGCGCAAGGCTGTTGCGGCAGGCGGCGGCTCCCGCGCCATCCTTGACGGAGAGGGCAGGGCAGTCGCCCATCTGACCGTGTCGAAAGGCAAGGCGCGCGTCGATTTCGTGGAGAAAATTGCCGACGGTTTCGAGGATTTCCTGGGCGAGGAACTGCCTAGGCTTTGGGAAAGGTTCAGCCAGGAGCGCGGCAACGCGGCCGGCGGAAAATAGTTTTGTCCACTCCCGCCGAAGCGGGCGCGTGCCTAGAGCCCGCGCTCCGGCAAGGGTGGAGCGTAGTGCGTAAGCGTCGAAGGCGTAGAGGATTGGAAAGAACAGGATAACCGGCAAGAAAAAGGCCCCCGAAACGTCGCCATTCCGGAAGCCCTCATCAATGTAGCGATTGTGAGAGAATCATTTCCGGGCCGACTTGTCAACCACCGGGCGCGTTCCGGAGTACCTTTGGCTTGCCTCCGAGTGAGGTAGACGAGGAATGATCGAGCACATCTCGACGACGCCCTTCGGGCGGCGGTCGCTGTCGCTTGCCATGATGGCAGGACAGATGGCGGCTGACAGCTGCGCGCCCGGCGCCAGCGCCAACAAATGGCAAGTCTTCCGCGCCGTCTGCGAGGCCAAGTCGATGCTTGGCGCCAGCGATCGCGCGCTTGCCGTGCTGAATGCACTGCTGAGCTTCCATCCCGACACGGATCTCGTGGAAGGGGAGGGGCTGGTGGTGTTCCCATCCAACGCACAGCTGGCCCTGCGTGCCCACGGCATGGCACCGGCGACCCTCAGGCGACACCTTTCGGTGCTCGTCGAGTGCGGCCTGGTGGTGCGCCGCGACAGCCCCAATGGCAAGCGTTACGCCCGCAAGGGACATGACGGCGTGATCGAGCGGGCTTTCGGCTTCGACCTCATGCCGCTTCTGGCGCGTGCCCAGGAGTTCGAGCGCATGGCCGAGGCCGTGCGGGCCGAAAGGCGGGCGCTGCTGCTGGTGAAGGAGCGCATCACCATCTTGCGCCGCGACATCGCCAAGATGATCGCATTTGGCCTCGAGGAAGGCATTGCGGCCGACTGGCAGCGGCTGCACCTGCATTATCGCGAGATCGTCGTTGGGATTCCGCGCACGGCAAGCAGCATCGAGCTGGAGCCGATCGCCGCCGAACTCGCAACACTTGCGGAAGAGGTGCGTAAGATGCTGGAAAGTCACGTAAAAAATGAAAAAACAGGCGCCAATGAGTCTCATTTTGAGCGTCACATACAGAATTCAAACTCACAACACCTTGATATTGAACCCGGCCTCGAAAAAGGCCACGGGACGACCGCCGCGCCAAAACTGGAGGTGAAGTGCCAGCCGCCGACGGGATATCCGCTAGGCATGGTGCTGCGTGCCTGCCCCGATATTACCGACTACGCCCGCAACGGCATTTCCGGCTGGGGCGAGCTGGTCGAAACGGCAAATCTGGTGCGCGGCGCGCTTGGCGTCAGCCCGGATGCGTGGAACCAGGCCTGCGAGGCGATGGGGGCGGTGGATGCCGCGATCATGGTGGCGGCGATGCTGCAGAAGGGCGAGGCGATCTCCAGCCCCGGCGGCTACCTGCGCAGCCTGACTGCCAAGGCGCGCGCCGGCGAATTCTCGATCGGCCCGGTGCTCATGGCGCTGCTGCGAGGCAGGGGAGGGGCCCAGTCCAAGGCCGGATAGGCGTCAGCGTAGCCTTGCAAGCTCCGCGCCGACTGCCGTCAGCGGCATGGTCTCGACGCCGTGGGGCAGCGGGTAGCTCTCCGTGCCGGGATAGATGAGGATGCGCCGGTCCGGCCTGATGTCTTCGGCCGCTACATGGAATCCTTTTTCGACCTTTGGCGCCAGGCTGCGCTTGATTTCGATTGCCCAGACGGTCGAGCCGGGCAGGGTGAGCAAGACGTCGATTTCGGTGCCGGCCGAGGTCCGGTAGAAATTCATCTGCGTGCCTTCAGGGGCAGCGGCCGACAGGGTCTCGATGACGAAGCCTTCCCAACTGCCGCCGGCGACGGCATGGCCGAGGAGTTGTTCCTGCGTGCCGAGCCCGAGAAGCGCATGCGTGAGGCCGCTGTCGCGGACATAGATCTTGGGCGACTTGACCAGCCGCTTGGAAACATTGGCGTGCCGGGGTTCGAGCCGGCGGACGAGCAGCAGATCGACGAGAAGGTCGAGATAGGAGGCGACCGTCTTGCCGTCGATGCCCAGCGCACGGGCGAATTCGGCGGCATTGAGCAGGCCTGACTGGTGGTGGGCGAGCATGGTCCAGAAGCGGCGCAGGGTTTCGGCCGGAATGCGCGGCCCGAGCATAGGGATGTCGCGCTCGAGATAGGAGCGGATGAAATCCTGCCGCCAGCGCAGGCTGGCCCGGTCGCTCGGCGCAAGAAAGCTTTCCGGAAAACCGCCGCGCACCCATAGCGAGGAAACATCCTGCGGGGCGACTTCGAGACCGTCGAGCGGATGCATTTCCAGATAGGCGATGCGGCCGGCCAGCGTTTCGCTCGACTGCTTCATCAGGTCGATGGAGGCGGAACCGAGCAGCAGGAAACGTCCTGTCCGCAGGCCGCTGTGGCGGCCACGGTCGATCAGTCCGCGCAGCTTGCATTTATGGATCGTAGTTCCAGATTTGCGAGGAAAAGCAGCGGGTTCAGCCGTCGGAATCGAACCGGCAGCAGAGGGCGGCCGCAAATTCCGAACAGACTGCTTCCCGAGGCGCCGAAGAGTTCCTCGAGTGAAACCGCTTGAGTTCCTGTCTAGAGGCCGCTCGCCTTGGTCAGGTTGACGCGGAACCGGTCGCGGCGGCGCTGGTACTTGCGGGTCATTTCGGCGCTGGCGTGGCCGAGCTGCTTCTGCACATGGCGTTCGTCGACCTCGGCCGAGGAGGCGAGGCCGGCGCGCAGCGAATGACCGGCGAAGCTTTTGGCGCGCTCGCCCTCGGCCAGGTCGCCACGCACGCCGGCTGCGAGGGCGGTGCGTTTGACCAAACGTGCCACCTCCTGGTCGTTGAGCCGCTCGGCGCCGACCTTCTTGCCCTGACCGGTTACGCGGCGGAACAGCGGCCCGTGGGCGATGCGGGCGAATTTGAGCCAGCCTTCCAGTGCGACGACTGGGCAGGTCGCGTCGGACGAGCCACGGCCGATCTCGACCTCGCGCCAGCCGGTTTTCCCACGCAGCGTGACCAGAAGGCCCTTCTCGAAGAACTCGATCCAGCCCGAAGCATCCTGGGTCTGGTCGCGGCCGACGTCGAGGCCGACGATTTCGGAGCGGCGCAGGGCGCCGGCAAAGCCGATCAAAAGCATGGCACGGTCGCGCAGGCCGCGCAATGTGCCCCGCTCGAGGGTCTCCAGCATGGCGATCAGGTCCTCCGGCAGGATCGCCTCCTTCTGCCGGGGTGGCCGGGCATGGCTGTTGCGGATGCCGGCCATGACGGTCGCGATGGCGCGGTGCTTGCGATCGAGTTTTTCTCCCCCGCGCTGGGCATAGTTCCAGCTCAGCGACGCTAACCGCCTTTCGATGGTCGACACGGATTTTTTGTCTCCGATGCCGCCGCCTGAAGTGGAGCCGGAAGCGAGCGCGGTGATGTAGAGCCCGACGGTTTCGGGATCCGGCGGCAAGACGGCAAGACCCTGGCGCCTGGCCCAGTTGGAAAAGTGTTTCCAGTCGGCCGCATAGGCGCGGCGGGTGTTTGGCGAGCTCGCGGCTTCGACATAGCCTCGCGCGCGCTCGGCCAGGCGCAGCAGATGGGCCGGCATACGGGCGGACGATCCGGCTTCTCCCGCCACAAGGGCAGGGGAGGGGGCGTCAAAAGTGGTTGTCTCGGCAACACCTTCGATCGAATCCCTGCCCATCGCCATCACCACGTCGACGATGTCGGGAAGGTCGGCGACGTGGTCGACGGCGGGCTTCTCATCCCGAAAGGCGTTTTCGGGGGCACGCTGTCGTCGAGCCGGGCCTTGCGCGGAACGGTTTTCGGGGTTCTGATCGATGGGAGCGGCCATTTCGTGCATGAATCAACTAATGAACGATAAGGCAACATTATCAGTCATAATAGGGACAAGACAAGCTGTGCGTTTTGGCCGCTAAATGCTGGTCAAAACCGCACGATCCAAATACGCTTGCGCATATGAGTCGGCCCTCTACAGCTTCTGTCGCAACACTCCAGCCACCCGCCGTGCCCGCCTGGGCGACGCCGCGCGGGCCGGTCGACGATGCGGCGGAGGTTGCGTTCCTGGCCGGGGCTGCGCTGGCGTCGCTCGATCAGCTGGTGCGGTCCGCGCCGGTCTGGGCCGGCTGCTGGCGCCAGCGCCTGGCGCTGAGAAGTGCCGCGAGCGCCTGCCGGCTTGCGGGCCGCGGCGAGGGTGAGGCGGCCCTGCGCGATGCCTGGCACCTGCGCAAAGGCAATGACGATCCCGGTCCCGGCGGTTCCATCCTGGCTGCCTTTCGGCAGCTGACGGCGCGGCCGGCGGCGATCGACGTCGACAGCCTAGCCTGGGTGGTGGAGCGCCTCGGCCTGCGTTGGCAGGACGCTTTCGTCAACATCCCCGAGGCATTCGACAAGTTGCAGCGGACCGGACCGGCGGCACCGTTTGCAGCGGCTGCGATGATGCGCCACGTGTTGGTAGGCGCGCCCATGGCGGAGCTGCTGGCCTGGTGGCTGGGCGATGTGATGGTGGCGGCAAAGCTGCACTGGCCGCGGCCGGTGCCGCTGTTGATGGCGCAGGCCTTTTCCCCGGCATTTCGCGCTGCCGACGGGCGTGGCAAGCGGCTGAAGCCGGGCGAGGAGAACTTCGAGCGAGCGCTGTGCCTGGCGCTGGCAAAAGCGGCCGCGGAAGCGGCCCGGCTGGCGGCAGACATGTCCCGTCGGGCCGAGCGGCTGCAAAGCGTGGCGCCAAAACTGCGCGCCAAGGGGGCCGCGGACGCGATCGCGAGGCTGCTCGACGATGATGCGGTGCCGGGAACGTTTTCGAGCAGAAACCTGTCGCGATTTGCTGCGCGCCGCCTGTTCGAGCGGCTCACGGCATTCGAGGCGGTCAGGGAGTTCTCCGGCCGACCGACGTTCAGGCTCTACGGGCTGTGACCATGTCCGACCGCTCGGCGCAGACTGGGGAACGCATGCGGCCGGATCGTGGATCGGATGGCCGTCTCGTGGACAACGAGCTCGAGCATCTGCCGGCGGAGCTGCGCTGGCGCGAGTGGATGGGACGGGTCGAAGCGGTGATCTTCGCATCGAGCGAACCGGTGGGGCGCGAGGTGCTGGCGCGGGTGGTCGGCAAGGACTGCAACCTCGACCTCGTCATCGACGACATCCGCGCCGAGCTTGCGGGCAGGCCTTACGAACTCGTGGCGGTGGCCGGCGGCTGGCAGCACCGGACGAAGACGGCGTTTGCCGACGTCATCCGCGCCGCCAGCGGACAGACGCGCGACTTCCGGCCGCTGTCGCAGCTGGAGGCGCTGGTGGTGACGGCGATCGGCTATTTCCAGCCGATCACCCGCGCCGAGCTGTCCACCTTGTTCGGCAAGGAGGTCAGTCGCGACCTGATCGCCAGCCTGCGGGCACAGGACTTCATCGCGTCGGGCCCGCGCTCGCCGCAGCTCGGCGCGCCCTACACCTATGTGACGACCAAGCACTTCCTGTCGGCCTTCGGTCTCGAGACGCTGCGCGACCTGCCGGACTTCGAGGCGCTCGAGGACGCCGGCCTGCTGTCGAGGGACAGGCTGCCGGGAGGTGAGATGCCGGTTGCGATGGCGGATGCCGACGTGGATGAGAACACTGCCTCCAACCTGTCGCAGGCGGCGGATGATGTGGACCTGCAAGAGCGTACCTGAACGCCGGGTGGCCTTGTTGATCGGGTTCGGAGCTGAAGCAGGTGCGATTCACCAGCGCCGATCATGGTTCCGTTCACGCTGAACTTGCCGGATGTTAGTGCCGGCGGTCGGAGATCACCGATACCTCATCGCTGAGTTTCGCGACTTTGGCCATCTGCGATCTCCAGGATCGTCTTTGTGCCTGATAGCGCCATGCCATAGGCAGTGTCGCCGGCGCCCTCGGCGACATCGCTTGCGACGCGGTAGCCCTTGTTCGCACGTACCTGGCGTGGCGACATGCCGAATTGCTCCGATATCTGCCGGGAGAAGTGGAACGGGTTCTTGTAGCCGCACTGGTAGGCGATGTCGGAGATGGGCAGCCCTGTCTGCAGCAGCAGGAAATGGCCGCGCGCGGCCCGCACCTGCCACAGGTAACGGACGGGCGTCACGCCTACATGCTTCCGGAACGACGAGACCAGGTGTTGCGGCGTCACGCCGACGAGCGCCGCAAGGCGGTCGACGGTGATCTCCTTCTCGTAGTTCTCGTCCATGTAGAAGCGGGCGCGCAGCACGGAGCGCGGCGTCAGCCGCTCCTGCTCGGACATCTGGGCCTCGTGGAAATAGGCAAGGAAGATCGTTTCGCCCAGTGCATTGCGCAAGAGATTGAGGTTGGAGCTCGAGCCCGCGCCGAGCTCCACGCCAAGTCGCTGGAGGGCTTCGATCCGTTGCGACAAGGCTATGCGCGACGGCAGCGAGCGCAGCCGCATAGCGATGGCTTCCGCGACTTCCCCGGCATAGCCTTCGCACCAGCTTACGCGGGTGTTGCGACCCTCGGCATATTCGATGAACAAGCGGTGTTCGTTGCGGAAGAAGCCGCAGCTGCGCGGACCCAGCATGGTTTCGCTGTCGTCCGAGAAGACGCGCGCCTTGCCTTCGTGAATGATGAGCAGAGTGACGTAGCGGTCCTTCAGGGGGCCGTAGACCCCGCCTGCCGGATAGATCGCCTCGCCGAACGCGAAGCCGCGACCGCTGTCGATGAATGGGTGCATAGCCGGGATCCCGCTTGCCGATCCACGTCCTTTCCTAGCACGTCCAAACCGCAGGTCAAAGGCAAGATGAGCATGATCTTAATTACAGATATGCATTCGGCCGCTGGAGGCATTCCGTGAAAATGGGGGCTGCGAAATACTCTCTCCATCACCGGGCACGACCGAGAGGTTCAGCTCGGACAAGCCAGCAAGACGCATCTTCGGGAGGGAAAACGTGTTTCTGCCAGCCGATCATTCCAAGACCAGAAACGACCTTCCCCGCGGCTGTACTTTCGCTGCCGGCGACTGGCACATCCTCGCTTCCTTCTGGCATCCCGTCGCTTTCGTCCACGACATCGCCGACAAGCCTGTGCGTGCAAAGCTGCTCGACGTCGACCTGGTGATCTACAGGACGTCGGCCGGCATCACGGTGGCGCGCGACCTCTGTCCGCATCGCGGTACGCGCATCAGCGGCGGCTGGATGGCCGAAGACCAGATCGTCTGCCCGATGCACGGGCTGCATTTCGGACATGACGGCGCGTGCTCGAAGATCCCATCGATCGCCAACTCCGAAGGCCGCATCCCGCCGAAGCTCCGGCTCGAAACCTATGCATCGGTCGAGCGTTACGGCATCGTCTGGGCATGCCTCAAGGGCGAGGCGACGTGGCAGCTCCCGGAATGGGAAGGCATCTCGAATCCCGACCTCAGAAAGGTATATGTGCCGGCGGGCACCTGGTATGCGGCTGCGAGCCGTCATGTCGAGAATTTCAACGACGTCGCCCATTTCCCCTGGGTGCATACCCAGAGCTTCGGCGGCAGCACGGCCGATCCGATCCCGCCCTACGATGTCGAGCAGACCGATTACGGCCTGCGCTTCGAGCTGCCCTATCACGAAGGCTTCAACCGCTTCGACGACGGAGTGGGGGGTGACGAACGCGACGTGGTCTACACCTATGAGCTGACCTATCCGTTCTCGACGCTGATCAAGATCGCGCCGCAGGGTTCCGACTATGTCGTCTACTTCGCCGATACGGTCTGCCCGGTGTCGGCGCGTGAAACGCGTATCTTCCAGCTGATGACCGACACCACCGGCGACCCGGACGCAGACTACTGGATCAAGGACGCGCTGCTCATCAACGACGAGGACAAGCCGATGGTGGAGGAGCAGCACCCGGAGGAGCTGCCGCTCGACCTCACCGAGGAGATCCATGTGCCGTCGGACCGGATGTCGCTCGAATATCGCCGCGGGCTCGTCCGCAGGTTCGGCCTCGGCGCACCCATCGCGAGTTGATCGCGCCGCCATCGCAACTGGAGACATCAGGAAGAGACCATGTCCGTCCGGTTTGAAAACCCATTTCCCGGCCATCTGGCGCCCGTTCGATGCGGCGCGCAGCCAAGCCGGGCAACACAGCAGTGGGAGCGTGCGTCTTGACCATGGCCGTTCCAATGACCGGACTCGTGCCCGCCCCCGCGACAAAAGCCGACGCGAGACTGCGCCTGCGCGTCGCAAGCAAGCGGATCTGCGCCGAGGGCATCGCCGCCCTTGACCTTGTCTCGCCGGACGGTACCGAACTGCCGGCCTTCACGGCCGGCTCGCACATCGACCTGCATCTGCCCGGAAAATTCACGCGACAATATTCGCTGCGCAACGACCCACGCGAACGCCACCGCTACGCGATCGGCGTTCTGCGCGAACCCGGCGGGCGCGGCGGGTCGGCCTGCGTGCACGACCGGCTGAATGCCGGCGATCTCATCGAGACAAGCCTCCCGCGCAACGCCTTCGCGCTCGACGAGACGGCGCCGTTCTCGCTGTTGCTGGCGGGAGGCATCGGCGTCACGCCGATCCTGGCCATGGCTCACAGACTTTCGGCCCTTGGGCAGGATTTTGAGTTCCATTACTGCGCCCGCAGCGCCGGCCGCATGGCCTTTCGCGACGAGATCGAAGCCACGCCGTTTGCCGGCAAGGTGCGGTTCCACCTCGACGACGGCCCGACTGCGCAACTGCTGGATCTGGACAGATTACTCGCACTCCGGCCAAAGGGTGCGCATCTCTATGCCTGCGGTCCGTCCGGCTTTCTCGATGCCGTCATAGCCAGGGTGAGGCCGGCATGGCCGATGGAAGCGGTGCATCGAGAGTATTTCGCCAATACCGCGCCGAAGCCATCGTCCGGCGACCGGCCGTTCACCGTCAGGCTCGCCCGCGAAGGCCGCAGCTTCGAGGTGGCGCCGGGCCGCAGCATCGTCGAGGTGCTGAGCGAGAACGGCATCGACATTCCGGTGTCGTGCGAGCAGGGCATCTGCGGCACCTGCGTGACGCGCGTGGTTTCGGGAGACCCCGATCATCGCGACCTGGTGCTGACCGACAGGCAGCGCGTCGACCACATGACACTGTGCTGCTCGCGCGCCCGCAGTGCCGAACTGGTGCTCGATCTCTAGGAGGTGGAGGCAGATGCGAGCGTGAACTGACGACCAGGCAGCGACCAGCGGGGCGGGAGCCCCGGACAAGAAGAAGCCACCAAGGGGAACAAGATGGATCTGGAACAATTCGTGCGCGCACTGCCCAAGGCCGAGCTGCATCTGCATCTCGCCGGCGCAGTGAAGGCGCAGACCTTTCGCAGGCTGGCGCGCAAGAACAACGTCCAGCTGCCCCCGTTCCGGGATATCGAAGATCTCTATCGCTACGACAATCTGGTCGACTTCCTTCAGATCTACGATCTCGTCGCGCGCTCAGTCGTCGATGCCGACGACTTCCATCTCATCGCCTACGAGGCACTCGAGCACGTCGCCAATGCCGGTGGCCGCTATGCCGAGTTCTTCTTCAGCCCGCAGGTGCATCAGGACGCCGGCATCAGCTACGAGACGATGTTTTCGGGCATCCTCAAGGCGATGGACGATGCCGAAAAGGACTTCGGCCTGGTGTCGCGGCTGATCCCCGCGATCAACCGCGAGCTCAGCCTCGACCGCAGTTTCGAATTTCTCGATCTGGTGCTGCCGTTCCGTTCGGAGAAGGTGATCGGCATCGGCCTCGACTACGACGAGGAGCCGTTCCCGCCGGCTCCCTTCAAGCCGGTCTACGACAAGGCAAGGAAGGCAGGCATGCGGCTCACCGCACATGCCGGCGAAGGCGGTCCGGCCGCCAATGTGCGCGATGCGCTCGACCTTCTCCATGTGGAGCGCATCGACCACGGCTACCGCGTGATGGAGGACGCGGAACTGGTTGCACGGTGCATCGCCGACGACATCGCCTTCACCGTCTGTCCGAGTTCCACGGTCATCCTGACCCATTGGCGCGACCTCACGGATGCCGATCACCCGATCCGGACGATGCTCGACGCCGGTCTCAAGCTCGTCGTCGACACCGACGATCCGCCGATGCTGCAGACCGACCTCGCCAAGGAATATCGGCTGCTCGCCGAAACCATGTCGCTCGATCGCGGCACGCTGGCAAGGCTGGCGCTAAATTCGCTCGACGCGGCCTGGCTCGACGACAGCACCAGGCGCGACTGGCGCGCGGATTGGTCCAAGCAGATCGACCGCCTGCTGGCCGAACCGGAGGAGGTGCGCGCCGGACACTGAAACAAAGCCGCCCGGGAGAGGCGGTTGGCTGAAAACAAGAACAGACGGGATGCAACCCAGATAACGACACCAGAGGGAAAGGTAGAATCCTATGTTCGCATATCTCGCCAGAAGGCTGGCGGTGCTGACGATGCTCGCCGTCGCTGCCATCGCAGGCAGCCCTGAACGGTCGGCGGCTGCCGAACCGGACAAGCTCAATATCGCCGTCATCCTGTCGGCCGGCATCGACAATGCCTGGGACGGCACACTGATCCAGGCGCTCGAACGTGCGAAGGCCGCAAAGCCGCACGGGCTCGAAATCACCTGGAAATACACCGATCCGCTGTGGGGCGACGATGCCGGCGACGCCATGCGGCTGTTCGCCGAAAGCGGCGAATACGACATCATCTGGGCCCACAGCACCTATTCCGACCAGGTCAAGAAGCTGCGCGAGGAGTTTCCCGAAATCCTGTTCGTGGTCGTGGGGTCCGGCAACGAGGGGCTCGGGGGCAACCAGTACTGGGTCTACAAGCGCGTGCATGAGCCGGCCTATCTGCTCGGCTATGCTGCAGGAAAGCTCTCCAAGTCGAACAAGCTCGGCGCGGTGGGAACCTTTCCGGCCGACGACGTCAATGATGAGATCAATGCCTTCTTCGCCGGCGCCAAGGCGGCCAACCCGGCGATCGAGCGCAGCGTCGCCTTCATCGAGTCCTGGTACGATCCGGCAAAGGCCGGTGAATACACCAACGCGCAGATCGCCACCGGCGCCGACCTGATCTTCCAGCTCACCGGCAATTTCAAGCCCTGCGAGGAAGCCAAGATCCTGTGCTTCGGCAACTTCCAGGACCAGACGTCATTTTCGCCTTCGACGGTGCTGTCGAGCGCCGTGGCGCAATGGGATCCCGATGTCCGGTGGATCGTCGACGAGTGGTGGGCGCACAAGGCCGAGGGCAAGCCCTATGCCGGCAACACCGAGAAGCGCTGGTTCGGCATGAAGGATGGCGGCTCGGCTCTCGCGCCAAATCCCGATCTGCAGGCGAAAGTGCCGGAGGAAGTCCAGGCCGAGATCGAGGACCTCAAGTCCAGGATCATGGCCGGCAGCTTCGAAGTGCCGATCGATGCCTCTGACCCCAAGGCGAAATAGATCGATCCTGACAGCCCGGCCGCGACGGGCATTTCCGCCTGCCGCGGCCTTAGCTCACTCGATAATCGGTGCCTTCCATGTCCACTGCCTTGCGTGTCGAGGGCCTGACCAAGCGTTTCGCCGGGGTCATCGCCAACGACAATGTCGACTTCGACCTTCGCCCCGGCGAGATACACTGCCTGTTCGGCGAAAATGGTGCCGGCAAGTCGACGCTCTCGTCCTGCATCTTCGGCTTCTATCGCCCCGACAAGGGCGAAATCCTGCTCCGCGACCAGCCGGTTCACATCGCTTCCCCGATAGACGCGATCCGCCATGGCATCGGCATGGTGCACCAGCATTTCGTGCTGGTGCCGGAATTCACCGTGCTCGAGAACATCATCGTCGGCACCCAGCGCTCGGGCTGGCGGCTGAATGCCGCCGGGGCGCGGCAGAAGCTCAGGGCGATCTGCGACGGCTACGGCATCGACATCGATCTCGACGCCTATGTCTGGGAACTGCCGGTCGGCCGGCAGCAATGGGTCGAGATCCTCAAGACGCTCTATCTCGATGCGCAGATCCTGATCCTCGACGAGCCGACGGCGGTGCTGACGCCGGGCGAGTCGCGCATCCTGTTCGACATCGTCCGCAAGATGTGCGCCCGCGGCATGTCGATCATCCTCATCACCCACAAGCTGGCCGAGGTCATGCAGTCGGACAGGGTGACCGTGCTACGCAAGGGCAGGGTGGTGGCGACGCTCGATACGCCGGAGACTTCACCGGATGAGCTGGCAAGGCTGATGGTCGGCCGTGACGTATCCTTCACCGTCACCAAGCCCGACCTGGAGCCGGGCGAGACCGTGCTGGCCGTCGAAGGCCTGTCGGCGCGCGGCTTCTGGGGTGATCCGGTGCTGAGGGACGTCTCGTTCTCGGTGGCGCGGCACGAGATCCTTGGCATCGCAGGCGTTGCCGGCAACGGCCAGAAGGAACTGTTCGAGGTGCTGTGCGGCGTTCGCAGGCCAGCGGCAGGCTCGATCCGATTCAAGGGCGAGGAAGTGGCGGGCATGTCGCCGCGCTCGATGATGGATCGCGGCGTCGGGCATATTCCCGACGATCGGTTCCGCGAAGGGCTGGTGCCCGAATTCAGCGTCGCCGAGAATGTCGTGCTCGGCTGGCAGCGCAGCCCCAAGTATCGCAACGGCCCATTGATGGACAACAAGGCGATCGGCGGGCTGGCGCGGGAGATGATCGCCGAGTACCAGATCGCCACCCGCGACGAGCTGGTGGCGGCCGGCAAGCTCTCCGGCGGCAACGCCCAGAAGATCATCATCGCCCGCGAGTTCCTGCACGCCTCTGGCCTCGTGCTCGCCAACCAGCCGACGCGCGGCCTCGATGTCGGCGTCATCGAATATGTGCAGACGCAACTCCTGAAGAAGCGCGCCGAGGGCTTCGCCATAGTGCTCGCCTCGGAAGAACTGAGCGACCTGTTCAACCTCGCCGACCGCATCGCCGTGATGTTCAAGGGCGAGGTCATGGGCATCGTCGATCCGAGGACGACCACGGTCGCCGAAATCGGCGTCATGATGGCCGGTCGCCGCAACGAGGCCGCGGCCAGCAAGGAAAGGGTTTCGGCATGATCCGCTTCGAACGCAGGATAGAGGCGACCGCGCTCTGGACCGCAGCCTCCTTCGCCATGGCCGTCGCCGCCGGCCTTGCGGCCTCGGCAGCGCTGATTGCAACGACGGGCGCGGATGTCCTGCAGGTCTTCGGTGCCCTGCTGGAGGGCGCTGCGGGTTCACCCAAGGCTCTCGCGACCACCCTGGTCAAGGCGACGCCGCTGATCCTCACCGGTCTTGCCACCGTCATCGCGTTTCGCGCCCAGATATGGAGCATCGGCCAGGAGGGGCAGGTCTTGGCCGGCGCCATGGGCGGCTATCTCGGGGCACAGCTGCTTGCCGGCCTGCCGCCGCTGCTGTTCTTCCCCGGCGTGCTCGCCTTCGGCATGGCCGCGGGCATGGGGCTCGGCTGGATCGCCGCGGTGCTCAGGAACCGCTTCGCCGTGAACGAGATCATCTCGACGGTGATGCTCAACTATCTGGTGGTCTATCTGCTGTCCTGGCTGCTGCAGGGCGGACCCTGGGGCGAGACCGGCGGTACCATCTCCTATCAACAGTCGCCAATGCTGCCTGGGGAGGCCTTCCTGCCGGCGCTGTTCGGCAGCAGCCGCCTGCATGCCGGCGTGCTCCTGCCTTTCCTTGCCGCCGCCATCTGCGCGCTGGTGATGTCTCGTACGCCGCTCGGCTACGAGATCCGTGGCCTCGGCTACAACCCCGAAGCGCTGCGTCACAAGGGCGTCAACATCGGGCGCACCGTCACAGTGATCATGGTGGCGAGCGCTGCACTGGCAGCACTTGCCGGCGCGATCGAATTGTTCGGCGTTGCCCATCGGCTGCGCGCCGACAACCTGCTCGGCCTCGGCTATGCCGGCATCATCGTGGGCATGATCGGCGGCCTGAGCCCCATAGGCACCGTGTTTGCCGGTCTGTTCTTTGGCGGGCTGGCGAGCGGCGCTGTCTACATGCGCGTGCTCGGCGACGTGCCGGCCTCGCTCGTGCCCGCCATGCAGGGAATCACCCTGTTCTTCTTCCTCTGCGCCGGCGTCCTGGCGCGCTACCGTGTCGTGATGAAGGTTGCCGTCCAATGAGCCAGCTGTTCCAGGAAGCGATCATCGTCAGCCTGCTTGCCTCCACAATCCGCATCATGACGCCGCTGCTGTTCTCTTCGATGGGCGAACTCATCACCCAGCGCGCCGGCATCTGGAACATGGGCGTGGAGGGCACCATGCTGACCGGCGCCTTTACTGCCTATCTCGTCGCCACCGCGACCGGCTCTCTCTGGCTGGCGGTCCTTGCCGCCATCGTCGCCGGGTCGTTGATGGGTATCGTCATCGCCTTCATGACGGCGACGCTGCGTGTCGACCACTTCATTGCCGGCCTCGGCCTCAACCTGCTTGCGGGCGGTCTCACGCTCTACTGCTTCCAGGGCTACATCCAGGGCCGCGCCCAGCCGACCTTTTCCGGCTTTCAGGACGTGGCGATACCGCTGCTTTCGGACATTCCCTTCGTCGGCCCGGTGCTGTTTTCGCAACGGGCGCTCACCTATCTCGCGCTGATTGCCGTGCCGGCGGTGTGGTTCCTGCTCTACCGCAGCCGCTACGGGCTGGAACTGCGCTGCCTTGGCGAAAATCCCAAGGCGCTGGACGTCAAGGGGCTCAGCGTCTCGGCCAGGCAATATGCGGCCGTGATGCTCGGTAGCGCCCTGACCGGCCTCGGCGGCGGTTTCCTCATGCTCGGTTTCTCCGACCGCTTCCTCGCCGACTTCACCGCCGGCCGCGGCTGGATCGTCGTCGTCGCGCTGATCGCAGGCAACTGGAAGCCGAGGGGCGTGCTGATCGCGGTGACGGCCTTCGCATTCCTGGAATCGCTGGCCACGCATCTGCAGGTGGTTGGAGCGCAGGTGCCTCACCAACTGCTGCTGGCGTTGCCTTACATCGCCTCGATCGGGCTGCTCATGGGGTTGCGCTTCAGGTCGGGTCAGCCGGCCAGGCTCGGCGTTCCATATACGCGGGAGTAGCCCCTGTCATCGGCTCGGGGGCGCCTCCGGTCGCCTGGTCGGCCGTGCCGACCTTCGACCGGCAGTTCATCTATCCGGTACCACCGGCCCGTTGGAAATCATGCGCTCTTGACCTAGATTTCCGAATTATGATGTACATCAATGTATACGATGCATCTTCGGCGTCGATTTCGCGTCGAATCGCAAACCAGCGCATTGGTGCCGATTCTGGCACTCAAAATCTGACCAGTGCGCGAGAGGCTGCCATAGACCGGCGACCGATCGTGCCAGGTTCAATTGAATCTGTTCAAAATGTTGTATCCATCGTTGTGAACAATACCGTTGACATGTCTAGACATGTCGCGTTACGAATCTGGTCGACAACTTGCAACATCGACTGGGAGGGTCGTGATGCAGCAATGCTCCCTGGGAGCTGTCGGCGGAGCGCAAGCATTGGCGGGCCGGCGATCGTCGGACGGTCTATGTAGGTGCGCAAAAGAAGCCCAGCGGTCGACGACAACGCTGGACGACAGGCTGAGTAGCTCGACATCTTCGGGAGCGCCTGGGGTGGCCGTGTGGGGCTTCGCATGACGAAGCGGCCGCAACCCTCAATGAGAGATTGTCATGAGACCGCAGCG
Source organism: Mesorhizobium sp. CC13 (assembly GCF_039907765.1). Lineage (NCBI taxonomy): Bacteria > Pseudomonadati > Pseudomonadota > Alphaproteobacteria > Hyphomicrobiales > Phyllobacteriaceae > Mesorhizobium > Mesorhizobium sp. CC13. Next base: position 45,268 of record NZ_JARDJI010000009.1, read on the forward strand.
GTCGATGGCGTCATGCCTCTGCAAGGGTGGGAAATTCCAGCCTTGCCCGACGATGCCCCGCTAATTCCCCGCCCCCAGCCGTGGACTCCGGTGGCCGCAGTCTTCTGTGTTGCCATTTTTGCATTCTTGTTGTGGCGGTTCCTGGAGAACCCGGTCGTCGATCGGGCGGTCATCCTGGAATATCTCTTCAAGGATGTGACGCTCAGGGGTGTGGGTGTCACGCTCTACCTGACAGCCGTATCGATGGTCGCCGGCATCGCCGGTGCAATTCTGCTCGCCATCATGCACCTGTCGGACAACATCGTGCTGTCAAGCCTGGCGCGGCTGTACATTTCCATCTTCAGAGGCACGCCGCTTCTCGTACAGCTCATATTCTGGGGCTATCTCGGCATCTTCACGCCGGATATCTCGCTGAGCCTGCCGGGCATCGGCACCCTCTTCTCGGTTCCTACCTCAGACGTGGTCACCCCGATGGTCGCCGCAATACTGGCGTTGTCGCTCAACGCGGCAGCCTACTCGGCGGAAATCGTCCGAAGCGGCATCCTCTCCGTGCCGAGGGGGCAGGTCGAGGCCGCGAGATCCGTCGGCATGACGCGGTTCCAGGCGTTTCGACGAGTTGTGATGCCGCAGGCGCTCAGGGTGATCATTCCCCCGATGGGCAATGAGGTGATCGCCATGCTGAAGGGCACGTCGCTGGTCTCCGTCATAGCCGGCAACGACCTCATGACCAATCTGCAGAACGTCTATTCGCAAACGTTCCAGATCATACCTCTGCTCATCGTGGCCAGCATCTGGTACCTGATCCTGGTCTCCCTCCTGACCATCCCGCAGTCATGGCTCGAGCGGCGCTTCGGGCAGTCCGTGGCTCGCCCGCGCGTCCGCCGTCAGCAGAGCCGCCTTTGGAGCATGCGGCTGCGCAGCGTGACCCCAACTGGCGGAGGGAGTTGACCCCATGGCTGTGCAGCCTCTCGTCAGCGTCAGGACTCTCTCCAAGTCCTACGGTAACAAAGTTGTCCTCAAGCGCATCAACCTCGACGTCGCCGAGGGCGAGGTTGTTGCGCTGATCGGACCGAGCGGCTCCGGAAAGAGCACGTTGCTCCGCTGCATGAACCATCTGGAGGGCCAGGACAGCGGATGCGTCCTGGTTGCCGGCGAACCGGTCGGTTACGTCTTGAAGAACGGCGAGTTGCACGAGGCATCCGACAAGATCCTCTCCCATCAGCGACGCAGCATCGGCATGGTGTTTCAGGGCTTCAACCTGTTCCAGCACATGACCGCCCTCGAAAACATCATGGAAGGACCGATCCGCGTCTTGAAGCTCCCTCGTCCCGAGGTGGAGCAGCAAGCCAGGCGTTTGCTGAACCTCGTCGGCCTCGGCGACTGGGCCGATCACTACCCTTTGCAACTGTCCGGCGGTCAGCAGCAACGCATAGCAATCGCTCGTGCCCTGGCCATGAAGCCTCGCGTGATGCTCTTCGACGAGCCGACCAGCGCGCTCGATCCTGAACTGGTCGGCGACGTGCTCGAGGTCATGCGCACGCTGGCGCAGGAAGGCATGACAATGATCGTCGTCACCCATGAAATCGGGTTCGCACGGGAGGTATGCGACCGCGTGGTCTTCATGGCTGACGGCGAGATTGTCGAGCAGGGGCTACCGGGGAAGGTCCTGCTCGACCCGCAGCATGAACGCACCCGGGAATTTCTACGTAGGCTCCTTTGAACGCCCAACAGAAAGGTACAAGCATGCATATCAAGAGAAAACTGCTTGCCTCGTTCGCTGCTGCCGCCTTTGCGGGTGCTGCCTATGGCGGCACCGCAAGCGCCCAATCGGACACGGATCAAGTCGTTCTGGGCAAGACAATCACCAAGGACAAGGAAGCCGCAGGGCTCGTGCCGGCCAAGTTCAACGGCTCGCTTCGCCTCGTCGTTTCGGCGCCCTATGCGCCGTGGATGTTTTTCGACGACAAGAACGAACTGACGGGCATTGAAATTGACGTGGTCAAGACCGTCGCCGCCAAGATGGGTGTGAAAATCACCTTCGACAACATCAAGTTCGAAGGGGTGATACCCAGCCTCCAGGCCGGCAAGGCCGACGTGATCGCGGCTGGCATGGGCGACAACAAGAAGCGCGAAGAGATTCTCAACTTCATCAACTATACGACATTGGGCCTCGTCATTCTCGCACGCGACAGCGACAAGTCGATCAATGGCCTCATGGATCTGTGCGGCAAGTCGGTGAGCCGGATCAATGGCGATGTGTTCGGTCCGTGGGTGGAGGAAAAGCTGCAGCCGAAGTGCGAACAGGCCGGCAAAGGCAAGATCGAGGTCAGGACTTTCCCCGATCCCAATGCGGCTCTGCTTGCGGTCAAGAGCGGGTCTGTGGACACCGAGATCACTGGCCTCGTTTCGGCAACGACTATCGTCAACAGCAAGGAGAACGGCGGTCAGTTCCGCATCATCAAGCCTGACAACAGCCCACGCGGATGGAAGCTGGCCAATGGCGGTTTCGGCGTACTGAAGGCCGAAACGGAACTGACCAAGGCGATCGAAGTCGCACTGAAGGCGACGAAGGCAGAGGGAACCCTCAATGCCATCGCCGAGCACTATGGCTACCCGGACGTCATCATCGATGACATCGTGGTGAACCAGCCGGAGCCGGCTGGCAACCTGGGCGCGATCGACTGACGTCAAGCGTCAGGTCGCGGCGATGAGCACGGTCCCAACCGACGCCCGCCGCAACGGCCGGGCCCGATCTCGGTGGGGTGTTCGCGTCGACTGAACTTGCAGCTTACCGGCGTCTCTCTCCCGAGACTGCAAGACGACTGTCGCCACATCGGGGCAACCCGGTGTGGCGACAGTTGGCAGGACCGGATGCCCTGATATCGGCGCTCGCGGCCCTTGCCGAAATCGCAAGGCGCGCCTTGCTTGGCGCATCCAAGCATCTTCAAAGCAAACGAGACGGGATGAGCCGTGGACCTCCTGAGGATATCTTGCGCCCAAGATGTTATGTATGCTCCGCAATATGCTGGGATCTTGACCGGACTCTTCTCAGAGCAGTCGGTTCAGCTTGAGTTCTACAAGAGCGACGGCACCTTCGAAGGCACCGTCGGGGCCATCAATCGCGGCGACGTCGACCTTCTGCTGGGCACCTGCCTGTATGGCGTCAGGTTGGCCGAAACGGGTGTAGCCCCCATCATCGTGGCGCAGAGCAATCAGCAGACGCGCCACGTGCTGGCCCAGCGGGCCAACTGCCCATGCGATCTGCGATGGTCCGACTTGCGGGACAAGGTCATCGTCGTTTATCCCGGCCAGGCACCCACGGCGTGGGCCGCATTCACCTATGCGCTGGCCAAGAGCGGCCTCTCCCTCGGAAACGTCAAGCTGATCTTCGGCTACACGGCGGAAGATGCGATCAGCGAGTTCGTTCGTGGCGTCGGTGATGTCCTTTTCATTGATGGCGATACAGCCCTGCGCGACGACCTGCGGATAGCCTTGCCCGTGAGCCGGCAGGCCGGCCGCCTGCCATGGAGCGTCTACATGGCGGACCGGCAGAATCTCGAGCGAAAGCGCGAGCTCCTGCAGCGGTTCACCACGGCGCTGGACCGCAGCCAGAAATGGCTGCAGGGCGAGACGGCGGAGACGATCGCCCGAACCGTGGCCCCCTTCTTTCCGCATTCCAGTCCCCAGCGGCTCCTTGCAGTTGTCGCGTTGCACCAAAGCCTCGATCTCTGGGCCGCTTCCAGCGCCCTGCAACTCGATCAGGTGCAACGATGGTCGCAAGCGTTGGAGCTTGGCGGATTGATCGCGCCTGGCAAGCAACTGGGGGATTATCTGGATGTTCTTTGACACTCCGCTTCAAAGCCTTGTGGAACAGGCCGCCGCTCAACCGGAACGACTGCGCGAGCGCTATGCGACGCTGTTCGCTGAAATCGAACGCCGGGATGCCACCTATCAGTCCCTGTGCGAGCCAAATTGGGACTGGCTGGGCTCCGAGCTCGATCGCATCGGATCTCTACCAGATCCCAAGTCGAGGCCGGGCCTGTTCGGACTTCCTTTCGGGGTAAAGGATACGATTGCCGTTTCGGGACTGCCGACGAAGGCAGGCACACCGGGAGATGTCGGGCAAATCCTTCAGTTGCCCCAGAGCCCGGCAGTGACCGCACTTCAGGATGCCGGCGCGGTCATCGTGGCGAAACAGGCGACAAATCAGTTCTGTTCGAGCGCCGGGCCAGCACCGACGGAAGCCATTCGTGGAAAGGGATACTTCGCCGGCGGGTCGACGGTCGGCGGTGCGGTTGCCGTTGCAGCCGGCTTCACGCGGCTGGCACTGGGAAGCGACGCCGGAGGCTCCATCAGGCATCCCGCAGCCTTGGCAGGCGTTGCCGGGTTACGGCCGCGAAAGGGCTCGATTTCCGATGACGGCCAGATCAACGGCTCATTGTCGGGACAAAGCACCGGCCTGATCGCGCGCAGCGCGGCCGACATCGCGCTGATCCTGGCGAGATGCCCGTCCTTGCATGCCGAGCCAACTGATAGGGCTACCTGCGACAAGGATCGGCCGACGATCGGCATTCCGGACATCTCATGGGCCAATATCGCTCCGGCGGCGGAGGCGGCCTTGAGGTCGTGCGCGTCTCGCCTTGGAAAAATGGGCTACCAAGTGGTGTCGACACCCATCTGGCAGACGCAGGACGCCCAGGACGATTTCTTCTTCGTCATGAGTTTTGAAAACTGGCTGTTCCACAAGCCCCTGATGGCTGAGCATCCCGGAATCTACGATCCGGCCGTCTGTCGCGTGATGCGGGCGGGCGAGACAATAGAACCGCGAGAAGCCGCCGCGGCCGGGCGCCGGCTGGACGGCCAACGGAAACGATTCTTCGACCTGGCCCGCACCGCCGGGGTGGATATTCTGCTGACCCCCAGCATCCCATGGCCCGACATTCGCAAGGATGCCGGCAGCCCGCGTGAACTCTCTGCGGAGGGTGGGCGATTCACCGCCATATCGAACATCTACGACCTGGACAGTCTTTCCGTTCCGGCGGAGCGATCGCCCGAGGGTTGGGCGCGCTCCGTCATGCTGCACGGCCTCACCGTTCCACTGGCAGGCTTGTTGTCCTGCGCCCGGGAGTTCGAACTGCCGCACCCTGAAGTGCGTGCGATGTAAACCATGTCGCCCGGGAAATTCGAGGAGGGGCCTGCGCTATGATTGACGAGTTGACTACGTGGCTGGAGCGGACCGGAGCGCCCGGCGTATCGGTGGCGATCGACGATGGCCATGAAGTCCGCTGTTTCAACCAGGGCGTCTCCGACCTCCGCACGCGAGCTCCAGTGGGTGAGGAAACGGCCTTCCAGCTCGGTTCCGTGTCCAAGGTGGTTACTGCCTTCGTGCTGCTGGAAACTCTGGCCGAGAAGGGAATTTCCGTCGATACGCCCGTGGTGGAACTCGCGCCGGATCTGGAGGCCAGCAACGAGCGGGCGTTTCATGACATCACCAGTCGACACCTGCTTTCCCATACCAGTGGCCTCGATTCCCAGTGGTGGGTGGATCTGGGTCGAGGCGACGGCGCTCGCCGGCAGGCTGCCCGGGCGATAGCAGCTACTCCTCTCATCGCCCGGCCGGGGGAGCTGTTCTCATATTCAGGGCCGGCATTTGTTCTGGCGGGCTACCTGGTCGACCTATTGGCCAAATCATGCTGGGAGGAAACCGTTCGTGGGACGGTAGCTCGATATCTGGGCGACCATTCGGTTTCAGCGCGACCCGAAGACGTTCTCTTGCGGCCGTCGGCGACCGGATATCAAAAGCATCCGGTGCCGGGCCATGCACCGGTGCCCGCGTCACGATGGTACGCGCCCCTGGCGCTTTCTCCGGGCGGCGGGTTGGTGGCAACAGCATCAGACCTCGCCAGGCTCATGAAGGCGGTTCGCTCGAGGCTCGAACTGGGTACAGGCCATGGCTCCGGTCAGGTCGTGTCCGCCATTGGTTGGCGATTCGAGGGCTGGGGGCTGGGGATGGCCCGCTATCGGCTCGCGGATGGAAGCCTTTGCTGGGGGCACGACGGCACGACATCTGGCCAGGCCTGCGCAGTTCGCCTCTCCGACGAGGGGCCTGAAACGGTCGTCGTCACGACGAATGCCGTTTGGGCGGCCCCAGATGTCGGCATGTTGGCGGAGTCGATCATGAGCAAGCTATGCCGCGACAACACCCGACCGACCATCGAGCGACGCAGCGACGCGCTGGAGGCCTATGGTGCATGGCATTTGCCGTCCAATGCAGAACTTTCGGGCAGCTATGTGCGCCTCAACTCCACCATCGTCGTGCGGTCGGCTCCAAACGACGAGCTTGTCGTCGGCGAGATATCCTCACCCCAGGATGAAACCAACTGGTTCGGGCGGAAGGCTCCGCACGGCGCAGGTACCACCGACACACTCAAGAGGTTTGGCCAGCATTCGTTCAGGTCGGCCACCAAGGAGTTCCATTTCCTTCGGCATCCCGACGATCCCACGCGTCAATATATCCACAACGGGATGCGAGCCAGCGTGAAGACCCCGCGGCCGTGGATATGACGGCTCCATCTGTTCGCGGACTTTAGCGAAAACGGGGGAACGTCCCGTTGCCGCGGTTCCAAGCAGAGGCGCCCGCTTCGCGGGGGCCGGCATCCCATGCTGCTCTGCTTTGTATTTCCAGAACCCCTATGAAAAACACGCCTCCACCTGGATTTCCGCCAGCCGTTCGACTTCGCGATAGGTGGTCAGCATCTCCGTTTCGTTGTCGGACGCGAGGCGGACTTCAAGGGCCGCCAGCAGTTCGGCAGTGGTGTAATTGCGAACCACGAAAATCGCGCCGAAACCAAACTTTCCGGCATAGGAGGCCAGCAATGAAAGCAGCCTGGTTTGCTGGTCGGGGGTCATTGCGCCAAGGCCTGCCGATCGGCTTTCATCCGATACGATCCGCGCAGCCCGCACTCCTGGTTCGAGTGGCGTGTAGGCCTTGAGAATTGCCAGCTTTTCGGTGCTGCTCGCCGCGCGGAACTGCGATCTGAGCGCTATGAAGACGCCCGCACTATCGAACACCGGTGCATACGCATGGTCAAAAGCTCGCTCTGCCAGCAACTTCCCATCGCGAAAGCAATTGCTGAACCTTGCTACAAATTCGTCCCTGTTAAACGCAAGTACATCTCGCTTCATTTTTCAATTTTCCGATGTTTATAGAGCTGAAATCAAAACCACTTTTGCCCATGCGTTGCATCGTATGCCAGGTGCTGGACGGGCTTGATCATCCATTGACTTGGCCGTTGCCTGGACGCGGAGAGGCTGGCTCCGTATTGAAGAGCTCTGGGTTTGACTGAATCGTATACAAAATTGGATACCATAACTGTACGCTATTTGGAATACGAAAATTGAAAGTTTTGGATACAGATTATGACATCCTCCCTGCGTATAACGTCAGCGAAGGGGAGCTCTCCCGATCAAGGCGTCAGATCACGAAAGCGTCGCCGTCCTCGGCCGATCCGGGGCTGCGCGCCTTCGCAGGCAATGCAGTGCTGCCGAGCGCTCGCATCGGCCACCCAGCCGAACGGAAATAGCGACGCGGTTCTGCAGCTGCGCCGAGGGGGCATAGGCACTCCAGGAGCATGGCGCTTCTGGAGAGTGCCGTTGTCTACGGGCCGCGGGGGCGAGCCTTCTGCCGTGAGTTGCCGAGGCATTGGCCGGGCAACGGACATCCAAACCGGGTGATACGCCAACTAGGCGAGCGGCTTGAAAAGAGCCTTGAAGTCAACGCGCGCGGGGACATCAGAAAGGCCCATCTGGGCCTCGATGTGGTGCAGGTGGTTTTCCATCTGCTGAGCAGCAAGGCCAGGATCGCGCGACGCCAGGGCATCGACAATTTGCTCGTGTTCTTCACAGGAGCACGGAACGGCGCCGGGTGACTCGTAGAGCGCAATGATGAGGGACGATCGCGATATCAGTTCCTGCACGAAGTCGCGTAGAACGTCATTTCCGGCGAATGAGGCAAGTTCGAGATGAAAATCCCCTGAAAGCTGCAGTTGCCTTCGCTTGTCGCCCCGTTCCTGCGCCTTGCGCTCAGCCTCCACGGCGCTGCGCAGCCGTTCGATCCGCCGCTCGGTGATGGTCGGTGCGAGCCGCGTGACGAGCAGCCCCTCCACCGCCCGCCGCGCATCAAATACCTGCCTGGCCTCTTCCACCGATGGACGTGCAACGATGGCGCCCTTGTTGGGGATCAGTTCGACCAGCTTTTCATGAGACATCTGCTGCAGCACCTTCCTGATGATGGTGCGACTAATGCCAAAGGCACTTGCCAGCGCGTCTTCCTGCAATGGGGTTCCGGGCTGGAGCTGATGATGGACGATCGCGGCATAGATCTCATCATGAATCCGAACATCGATCCTTTCAGCGCGCGCCTTTGCAGCTGGCCGCTTGGCGTCGGCGCCCGAAGATGAAGGCATGAGGTCTCCCCAGGAAGTTCGAACGGATCGATTGTGCTCTGTATTGTATTATTTACAGCTGCACCATCTCAAACCGGCGAGGCTCGGGGACGTCCCGTATTCGGTCCACAATCACGACGCCGGTCCCATCTAGCATGGGAGGCGGGGGCCGGTTTCAGGTGCGCGCGCGACGGGAACTGGCCACAAGGTCGAATGCATCGACGATGCGCTTGCTCCAGCCCGCCGCCAAGGCACTCCGCCAACGGCGCGCCGTTCACAGAGGACGCCAGACCAGTTTTGGGGAAATGGCTCCAGTGTTCCTATCGAAACATGGGGGAAGCGGGAACAACTCGTCGAAGCGGCTTTGCCATCATCGCGTCGTGGCAAGACCGGCTATTGAATGTGCCGCGACGGGAGCAAGTTCGAGCATCGCGGCACGCTCCCGGATGCTACTTCACACCGAACACCACCTCGTCGTCGGCGAGCGGTTCGAAGCCGTTCTTCGTCAACACCGACGGCATGCTGGCGGGGATGCAACCTACTCCGTCCATGTAGAGGCAGGAGCAGATGTGGAAGCACATGCCTTCCTCCAGCACCTGTTCGTTGCCGGCACGGATCGCCATGACATTGTCCTCTCCCCAACCCGGAGGGAATGACGCGCCGATGCTGTAGGCCGGTCGCGTAACCATGTATTCGCCAAAGCCGGCCTTCTCGACGACGGTCTCGAAGATACGTGCCGCCTCGTGCGAGGTCATGCCGGGACGCACGCGCGCATAACCTTCGTTCAGCGCGTCGCGGCAGACATCGAACATGCGGCGAACGAGGTCCTGTGGCTCGCCGATCGAATAGATCCGGTACAACGGCGTATGGTAGTCCTGTACCGACGCCGCCGGTTCGACGTTGATGACCTCGCCCCGCCGTATCGGCGCGCCGCACCAGGTAACGTGCGCACGTGCAGTGCGCGGACCGGCGCAGACATTGGGCATCTGGGCGACGCGCCCGCTGCCGTTGCGCAGCAGGCTGTCGCTCACAACCGCGGCCAGCGCACTGTCGGTCATGCCCTCGTGAAGTGCCTCGAAGCCGTCGCGGCAGGATTGGGCGACGATCGCGCCGGCCCTGCGCAGCAGGGCGATTTCGGTCGCGCTCTTGATGCGGCGCAGATGCTCCACCAGGCCCGACGCGTCCACAACCTTGCGGGCGCCGGTGAGCGGACCGAGGAAGCCGCGCAGTGAAGGCAGCGTCGCCGCGAACTCCACCGCCAGGACGGCGTTGGGACCGCCAAGATCGGCGATGGCGCCGTCGAGCACCTTGGAGAAGTCCTGGCCGTCGACCACGCCAAGCCCTTCGTTCACCCAAAGCTGATCGGCGAGCGCTCGGACGTTGCTGAGTTCGGTCCGCCGCATGACCCAGATCGCCTTGCCGTCTGCCCGCATGACCAGCGCGGTGGCGCCGTAGGCCAGCGAACCGAAACCGGTGAGATAGTAAGTGTTTTCGGTCGACGTCAGCACCACCACGTCGATGCCGCGCTCGGCCATCATCGCGCGCAACGCATCGCGGCGTGCCAGGTATTCCTGCGGTCTGAAGGCGAGCTGGTCGAAATTCTCGGTCATCTGTCTGTCTCGAAATCAATCAGGGAAGGGGGTGGCGGCGCCAGGCGCCGCCACAATTGGGGTTTGCTGCAGAGGTCTCAGTCTGCCTTCTTCAGGTTCCAGAACACCGGCACGTCCTGCGTCACCAGCATGCCCGACACCTTGTCGGAATGCGCGAGGTAGGTCGTCCATTGGCCGAGCGGCACGTGATGACCGGTCTCGAAGGCGCGGGTCGAGTATTCGGCAGCCACCGCCTTCTTTGCCTCCACCCCGTCGGCCATCGCCCACTTCAGGCGAAGATCCTCGAGCTGCTGGTCGCAGGGCCAGCCGAAGATGCCCTTCTCGCATGCGGCGGAGTAGGTGATGCTCCACACGGGAGTGGAGACGACCTGGCCGCCTGCGCTGGAATGGACGAGGTTCCAGCCGCCGTTGCCCGTGGGTTCCTTGGAGTTGCGGCGCTTCAGCACCGTCGCCCAGTCCATTGCCTGCACGTCGACATTGAGCCCGATGTCGCGCATTGCCTGCACGGTCACAACGGTCGCCGGATGCGCGATCGACTCGTCCGTCGGGTCGAGAATGACGATCGGCTTGGAGAAGTCCCAGCCGGCCTCCTTGAACAGTTCCTTGGCCTTTTCCGGATTTGGAGCCTTCAGCGCATCAAGGCCTGCTTCGGTCTCCATCGGCGTACCGCAGATGAAGAAGGAAGCGCAGGTGCGGAAGAAGTCGGGATTGCCGTTGATGGCCTGCAGGTATGCCTGCTGGTTCGTCAGCCAGAACATCGCCTGCCGTGCCTTCGGATTGTCGAAGGGCGGGTTCAAGTGGTTGAAGAACAGCAGCGCCTGCCTGCCCGTCTTGTTGACGGTCTCGGTCGCCATGCCCGGCGCGCTCTCCAGCACGGGAAGAAGGTCGAGCGACGGGTTTTCCCAGATGTCGACCTCGCCGCCGAGCAAGGCAGAGAGCGCGGTCTGCTGATCACGGATGACCAGCCATTCAATGCGATCGACATTGCCCACCTTGCCGCCTGCAAAAGCGCTCGCCGGCTCCGAGCGCGGGACGTAGTCGGCGAACTTCTCATAGACGACCTTGTTTCCGGGAACCCATTGCTCCTTGACGAAGCGATACGGCCCGGAGCCGATATATTCCTGGATTTCCTTGAAAGGATCCGTCTCGGCGATGCGCTTGGGCATCATGAACGGAATGTTGGAAGCGACCTTGCTCAGCGACTCCAACACCAGCCCATAGGGCTCCTTGAAGACGAGTTCGAAGGTCTTGTCGTCAACGACCTTCATTTCAAGGAGCACGCGGTTCATGAGCTGGCCGGCGGCATCGCGCGCGGCCCAACGCTTGAGCGAGGCCACGCAGTCCTCGGCCTTGACCGGCTGGCCGTCATGCCATTTCAGGCCGTCGCGAAGCGTGAAGCGGTAGGTCTTGCGGTCCTCCGACAGCTTCATCTCCTTGACCATCTGCGGCTGCGGGACGAAATTCTCGTCGAGCCCGTAGAGCGTGTCGTAGATCAGGAATCCGTGCATCTTGACGATGTCGGCCGTGGAGCCCATGGGATCGAGCGCCTGTAGATCGGCGTGCGGCACGAAGCGGAGGGTGGTCTCCGCAGCAGCGATCCCCATTCCGGCGATCAGAAATGCCGAGGCCAGAAGCGCTCGGCCGGTGCGTTTCAAAGTTGTCAGCATGTGCAGTTCCTCCCATTGAATCCTTGTGCCGCCTCAGGCGGCCGCTGCTGCCTGCCTCCCCGGAATGGAATCCAGCAGGCGGCGCGTATAGTCGTGTGACGGCGACGCAAAGACCGCCCGCACGCTGCCTTCCTCGACCAGTTCTCCCCGGTGCATCACGAGGATGCGGTCGCAGATCTGGGCCGCGACGCGCAGGTCGTGCGTGATGAACAGGATGGCCAAGTTGAAGCGCTTCTGGACGTCGTCGATCAGCTTCAACACTTGCGCCTGGACGGAGACGTCGAGCGCCGAGACAGCCTCGTCGGCCACCAGTATTTCCGGTTCCATGGCAAGGGCGCGTGCAATCGAGATGCGCTGCCGCTGGCCTCCCGAGAACTGATGCGGGTATCGGTTGAGGGCTGCCGGATCGAGCCCCACCAGCGCCATCAGCTCGCGGGCCTTCTCCCATGCGGCGGCCTTCGAGACACCGAAGTTCATCGGCCCTTCGATGATCGACTGACCGACGGTCCGGCGTGGGTTGAGTGAGCGATACGGGTCCTGGAAGACGATCTGCAGGCGCCGCCGCAAGGGCTTGCCCGAGCCGTCTGGCATCTGAGCCTCGCCGGCGGTGGGCTCGATCAGGCGCGTGATGCAGCGTGCCAGTGTCGATTTGCCGGAACCCGATTCACCGATCACGCCCACTGTTTCGCCGCGGCGCAAGGTGAGAGAGGTCGGCTTGAGCGCCACAACCTCGCGCGTGCCGCCGATACCAGAGCGGACATTGTAGGTCTTGGCGATGTCCTTGACGGTGAGGGCGAGCGGGCCAAGCGCCGGTTCCGGCGGCCGGGCGGCCTCGAGGGTGGGCACGGCAGCGATCAGCATGCGCGTGTAGTCAGCCTCGGGAGCCGTGAGAATGCTGCTCGCAATGCCGCTTTCGACGACCTTGCCGGACTTCATCACGACCACACGGTCGGCGATCTCGGCAACCACCCCGATGTCATGGGTGATGAACAGCACGCCCATGCCGCGACTGCGCTGGAGATCACGGATCTGTTTGAGGATCTGCGCCTGCGTGGTGACGTCCAGCGCGGTCGTCGGCTCGTCGGCAATGAGCAGGCGGGGCTGCAGGATCAGGGCGGCCGCGATCAGCACGCGCTGGCGCTGACCGCCCGAAAGCTGGTGGGGATAGGTATGATAGAGCCGCTGCGGATCGGGCAGGCCGACCTCTTCCATGGCCTTGACGACACGGGCGAACCGTTCGGCGGGGGACAGCGAAAGATGCGTGCGGAGGACCTCGTCGATCTGGGCGCCTATGGTATGGACGGGATTGAGCGCGGTCATGGGCTCCTGGAAGATCATGCCGATCTCGGCCCCGCGAAGCGCGCGCATCCGCCGCAGCGACGCCTGAAGCAGGTCCTCGCCGTTGAACATGATCGCGCCCTGCGGCCTGACGAAGGTTTTGGGCATAAGCCCCATGATCGTCTGCGCCGTGACCGACTTGCCTGAACCGGATTCGCCCACGACGCAGACGATCTCGCCTTGGGAGACGGAGAAGGAGACATCCTCGACCGCGTTGCGGCGGTCGCCACCGAGCGGCAGCGGCACGGTGAGGTTTCGGATGTCGATGACTGGAGGAAGTGCGTTCATGTACATCTCGCTCACATCCGTTTGGCAAGGCGTGGGTCGAGCGTGTCGCGCAGGCCATCACCGAGCAGGTTGATGCCCAGCACCGTCAGCGCCAGAAACAGGCTTGGGAGGAAGACGAGCCGCGGCGCCACCTGAAAAAAGGTGCGCCCTTCCGAGATCATGTTGCCCCAACTCGGGATCTCGGGCGGCAGCCCAGTGCCGAGGAAGCTCAGCGCCGCCTCGACCAATATGGCCGACGCGCAGATATAGGTTCCAAGCACCAGCAGCGGAGCGATGGTCGAGGGCAAGATGTGGCGCACCAGGATGAGAGGCGTTGGCGTGCCGATGGAGATCGCCGCCTCCACATAAGGCTCTTCGCGCACGGTGAGCACCACGCTTCGAACAAGCCGCACCACCCGCGGAATTTCCGGGATCGTCAGGGCAACGATGACGGTTCCGACGCTTGCGCGGGTGAGTGAGACCAGCGCGATTGCCAGAAGGAAGGTCGGGATCGCCATCAGCCCGTCCATGACGCGCATGACGATGATGTCCACGGAACGGAAATAGCCCGCAACAAGCCCTATCAGGACACCAAAGGTGATGGCCGTGACTGCAACGGTGAGCCCTACGATCAGCGAACTGCGCGCGCCGTAGACAACGCGGCTGTAGACGTCGCGGCCAAACAGGTCGGTGCCGAACCAGGCGAGGTCCGACGGCGGCTTCAGGCGCATCCCTGGATCGATCCGAACGGGGTCGACCGTTCCGAGCAAAGGTGCCGCAAGCGCCATGATCACAATGGCTGCAACGATTGCGCCGCCGATCATGACGGAGGGATTGCGTGCCGCCTGAGCGATCAGGTCGAAAATCGGGTTGCGCGGCGCGTCGCCGGCAAGTTGTGGTGAAAGCAGTGTCATCAGTAGCGCACCCTTGGGTCGAGCAGCGCGTAGCCAATATCGATGGCCAGGTTGATCAGGACGTAGACCGCAGAAAACAGCAGGATCACGCCCTGGATGACCGGATAGTCGCGCTTCAGGATGGCATCGACGACCAGGCGGCCGATGCCGGGGATGTTGAATACCGTTTCGATGACCACGACGCCGCTGATCAGCAGTGCCACGCCTATGCCAATGACCGTGAGGATCGGTATTGCGGCGTTGCGCAAGGCGTGATGGGTGATCACCAGTCGCTCGGCGACGCCTTTGGCGCGGGCCGTGCGAATGAAATCCTCGCCCATCATTTCAAGCACGCTGGCGCGCGTGATGCGGGCGATCAGCACCATGTAGGCAAGGCCGAGTGTCACCGTCGGCAGCGTGATGCTGCGCAGGAAGGGCAGCACGCCTTCGGAAATGCTGGTGAAGCCCTGGACGGGAAGCCAGCCAAATTTCAAGGAGAACAGGTAGATCATGCAGTAGCCGAGCACAAAGGCGGGCACCGAAAAGCCGACCACCGAGACGGCCATGAGCGTCCGGTCGAGCCAACTTCCCGCGGTCGCACCCGCCACGGTGCCGAGCGGAACGGCAACGCTGATGGCAAACAACATGGTCGTCAGAGCGAGCGACAATGTCGGCTCGACACGCTGCAGTATCAGTTCGGTGACCGGCAGGTTCGTGAAGATCGAGGTCCCGAGATCGCCGGACAGCGTGTTGCCCATCCAGATGATGAATTGCGTCGCCAGCGGTTGGTCGAGGCCGAGGGCCGTGCGGATACGCTGAAGTGTCTCGGCATCAGCGTTGTCACCGGCAATGACCAGGGCAGGGTCGCCCGGGCTGAGCCGCAGCAGCAGGAACACCACCACGGAGACGACGACCATCACCGGGATCACGGCGAGCGTTCGCTTGGCCACAAAAGCAAGCATCAATCCGCCTCCTCCAGCGTGAATACAAGCTCGTATGCGATTGGATACAATTAGAGCATACATATATGCCGACGACAAGCGAAAATGTCGGCAGCCATGGCTTTTCGATGCGGCCACTTACCGTCAATGCGGCATTGCGTTACCTATCTGAGGACAGATATTGTGTGATTGTGTAGACTGTTTCGTATGCAATCCGAAGATTGGGAGGCCTCGCAGGATGCGAAGCGAGAAAATCAAGTCGAACGGTGGGCGCGCCCAGGCAGTGCATCGCGCCATCAAGAGGGCAATCCTGGACAAAGCACTGGGGCCCGGCGTGAAGCTGCCGGAGGACTCGATTGGCGAACAGCTGGGCGTCAGCAGGACCCTCGTGCGCGAAGCTCTGGTACGCTTGAGCGAGGAGGGATTAGTAGAACTGCGGCCGCATCGCGGCGCGGCCGTAGCTACGCCGAGCCTCGAGGAGGGACACCATCTGTTCATCACCCGTTTTGCGCTCGAGCGCTTGGTCGCCGAGACCTTGTCGGGGCGGCTGAGCAAAGAGCAGGCGCATGAACTGGCAGAACACATCGCCGCGGAAGAAGCGGCGAGGCATGGCCAGGATGCCGCCTCAATCCGCCTGGCAGGCGAGTTCCATACGCTGCTGGCCTCGATGACCGGCAACGCGACCCTGATCCGCTACGTCAATGAATTGGTCTCGCGCAGCTCGCTTATCCTGGCGCTGTATGGTCGACCACATTCATCGGAGTGCGCGGTGTCTGAACATCGTGAGATTCTCGATGCACTGGTTGCGGGGGAAACGTCACGCGCAGCCCATCTGATGGTGCAGCACCTGGAGTCCATCACCACCAGGGCGGTTCTGCCCCGGGATGGTCAAAACGACATCCGCAACGTGTTGGCCCGCTACGCGACTGCCGAAGGATTGGGGTAGAATGTTCCATTCGATCTGCATTCAACTGCCCCCATGGCGTCTATGGACATCGTCACAGTCATGCTGCCGCCAGCTTCCTCGACACTCGGATCCTGTGTGCGCTGCTTCAGCTGGGACAGCCTGAGAGGCCGCTTCTGTCCGCTCCACCGGACCTCATGGCTTGGTGGTACCGGGTGGGATCGAGGCGCAGATAAATCAAGGACGTCATCCCCACGCATACCGCATGCATGAGCCACCCGGCCGAGAAATTGCCGGTCCAAACCTGCATGACGGTCATTGCATATGGACCCAGCGCTGCGATCAGAAACCCGCCTCCTTGCATGAGCGCTGCCAAAGCTCCGGCCTGTTCTGGCCGCGGCAGATGATCGAGAGCTGTTACGATCGAAAGCGAAAAACTTCCGCCGAGCCCGGCGCCACAGAGCCCGGCCCACCACCAGGCGCCCTGGGTGGGAAAAAGGGCGAGGCCGGAAAAGCCGACAACCTGCATAGCTGCAGCAAGCACGAGCCAGGGACGTCGATCGCTGCTGCCACGTGCCAGGAGCGGAAGGCCGAGGGCCGAGACTGCCTGGCACAATGCCATGATGGCCACGAGGTTGCTGCTTTCAGCGCCGGTCCAGCCCTGAGCCTGGTAGTAGGGCGCAAGCCACGCCACCAGTGAAGAATAGCCGCTATTGATCAGACCGAACGCGGCCACGAGGGCCCATGAGCGCGGGCGCCGCAGCAGCGATCCCGTTACGGTCTTGTCCGGCCTGACTGCCTTCGCGTCCGGTAGAACCCGGCAGGCGGCTATCAGTGCAACCAAGACGGGGGCCGCGAGCCATGCGAGAGCGGCTCTCCAACCATAGCCGGCGCTTGCCAGAGCCGGCATCAGGCGTGCTCCGAGCGCACCGCCGCCCATGATCATAGCCGAATAGAGGCCGGTTATGGCCGGCACCCTGGTTGGAAACCGGGTCTTGATGATCCCCGGAAAAGCTGCCTGTATGAAAGCAACCCCTGCGCCGCACATCATGGCCGTCAAGATCAGAACAAGCCCGTCCGTCGCGAATAGCCGCAACAGCGAACCCGACATCAGCAAGGCCAGTGCGGCAATCAAGCCGCGTCGCACCCCGACCGCCGTCTCGATGGTCGGCGCGACGAAGGCTCCAACACCCATAAGAAGCATGGGCAGCAAGGTAAGCATTGCGACGCCAGCGTATCTTAGGCCCGTGTCTGCCACGATGCTCGCAAGCATCGGCCCGGGCGCCGTCAGAAATGGCCGCAGGTTGATGCCAATCAGGACCACCAGCCCGACCATGGCCCATTGGCGGCTCGCGCCCGCGTTCCTCGCTTGCGTCATGGGGCGAGCACCCTGCGCACGCGCAAGGCGCGTCGACCATCAGCATGCTCGATGGCTGCGATTTCGCCGTCGGTGGCGGCCAAACGAAGAACAATCCAAAGGCGGGTGAGTATCGAAACGTGGGCGCAGCGGCTGGCGTTCATGAACTGCTTCTCATTCGGTTGCCTCAAGTTCCCGATCGTCAGCCTGGCGCTGCCGGGCACCTTCGCCCGCAGCAACGGCGCCCGGTCGAGTATCCGTGGGGGTTGGCCTTTGCTCGGTTGGGCTGCTTGTCATCACCCCCAGCCGCGACAGACTCGCCATGCTGCCCAGAAGCGCAGCGGCCGCAGCAACCCACATCGCGACCGCGGCGCCGGGGGAGCCAAGGGACGTGAACAGAGCGGCCACCAGGCCGGCGCCGAAGGACTGACCCATGACGCCGCAGACGCTGGACATGCCGCCCGCGCTGCCGCTTCGCTCGCGTGGCGCAGCGGTCATGATCGCCCGCATGTTGGGCGACTGGAAAAGCCCATAGCCAAAGCCGCAGAACGCCATGCGCCAGGCAATATCGAGAGCGGTCGGCGCGCTCGGCAGCGTGGCGAGCAAGACCAGCCCGAGGCTCAGCACAACCAGCCCGACGCCGCCCAGCGCACCGGCCGGCACCCGGTCGGACAGGCGGCCCGCCAGGGGTGCCGCCAATGCGACGGCCGCAGGCCAGGGCGTGATCAGAAAGCCCGTCTCCACCTGCGAATAGCCGTAGAGAGCCTGGAGCATGAAGGGCATCGACACGAAGGCCACCGTCTGCGCGAGGAAGGCCAGGAAGGACGTCAGCACCGACAGCCCGAACATCGGCCGGCGCAGCAGGTCGACCGCCAGGATCGGCGCCGGGCTACCGGCCTGGCGCCTCATCAGCAGGGCCAGGCTGCTTGCGGCGGCAAGTGCCGCCAGCGCCGGTGTCGTCCATGGGGCGCCCTGGGTCGCCGTTCCCAGGGCAAAGACGGTCGAGGCAAGGAACGTTGCGCAGAGCCCCGCGGCCAGGCCGTCGAACCGGCGGGTGCTGCGTGGTGTGGCAGGAAGGGCGTAGAGCCCCATTGCGATGCCGACGATGCCGATGGGTACGTTGATCAGGAACAGCCAGTGCCAGCTCGTCATGCTGAGGATGGCAGAAGCGGCCGACGGTCCTGCCGCGAAGGAGATCGCGACGACGAAGGCGTTCAGCCCCATGCCGCGTCCGAGCATGGACTGCGGGAAGATGAACCGGGTCATCGCCAGGCCGATGCCCAGGATTCCGGATGCGCTCATGCCTTGAAGGATGCGCCCCGCAACCAGCCACTCCAGCGACGGCGCAAGCCCGCACATCAGCGAGGCAAGCGTGAACAGGATGAGACCGCACATCGAGATGCGGCGCAGGCCGATGATTTCACCGAGGGCTGCCGCCGGCAGCAGCGAGGCGGCCATCGCCAGCTGATAGGCACTGACGACCCAGATCGACTGGGCATCGGTGGCGCCGATGTCCCGCGCGATCGTCGGGAGGGCGGTGTTTGCGATGGCCACGTCGAGATTGGCCATGCACACGTTCATCATCACGGCCACGGCTGCGATCGTCCGGTCCGGCAGGGGCAGGCCCTCGCCGGGGGTCGGAACATGCTTGAGCCGGAATGCGAACACGTGTCTGCCCTCGGGCGACGCCAATCTGGCGCCACATCATCTCGATGGAGGAATCCTGGAGGCCGCCATGGCGGTCACAGACGGTTAGTTCTTGCGTTCTGCATGCGCAAATTAGATGTTTTGATAAAGTTCATGCAGAAACCAGATGGAGAGCGGCATGTTCGATCCGCGGCTGCTGCGAGCCTTCGTGATGATCGTCGATTGCGGCAGCTTCACCACGGCTGCCGAACGTCTTCACATGACCCAGTCGACGATCAGCCAGCAACTGGGACGGCTGGAGGACGCCGTCGGGCGGGAGCTGATCGACAGGGCGGCCAGACCGGTTCGCGTGACCGCGACGGGTGAGCGGCTGCTCGGCCATGCGCGCCGTATCCTTGCCTTGCAGACCGAGGCGCTGAGCCTGTTGGCGGACACGTCCGGCACGACTTCGATGCGGGTCGCAATGCCCGACGATATCGCCACGCCCGAGATGGTGCGGGTCTTTGCGGCCTTCGCAAACCGCCACAGGCAGGTGCGCATAGACGTCACGACCGGGCTGAGCCTCGACCTGACCAGGCGCTATCGCGGCGGCGAGTTCGACATCGTCGTGGTCAAGGAAGCAGCGGCCAGCTCCGACCACTTCGCCACGTTTCCCGAGCCCATCGCCTGGTTTGCATCCGCCGATCCCGGCATCCTGTTTTCGGATCCGTTGCCGCTGGTGGCATTTCCGCCGGGAGGGCTTTACCGCGACGCGATGTTCGAGCGCATCGAGCGCGAACGCAGGCGCTGGTACGTAGCCTTCACGAGCAGCAGCCTTCAAAGCGTGCTTTCAGCCGTCGAGGCGGGGCTCGGCCTTTCGCTGCTCCCCGTCGGAACCACGAAGGGCCGAAAGGTCAGGCAATCGCCAGACTTCGGCATGGAACCTCCGATGGTGGTCTCGATCTACTCCTGGGAGCGAGGCGGACTGGTCGGCGAACTCACCAACGAGATGAGCGGGATTTTGAGTGCACGATTCTTGGACCCCTGACGCCGGGCAGACTGGCCCGTCATCCCGCTGAAACGAGGCCAACGCGCTCATCGCCGGTGCGCTCGGAACGGTTTTCGCAAGGTGTCGGGACCGTGCGGAATTTGGTGAACAAGTCTCGAAAGAAACGCGATACCGCCCATCTTTCATTGTGCGTAAATCCAATCACGATATATAGTATTATGCCTGGTGGATTTATTGTTGGTTAATTGTTGGCGTATGCAAAGTATTCTAGCATATACTTGCAACAACATCGATGTAAATCTTTACCTTCATTGGAAGGTTGTGCCCGGAAATACTTAAACGAAAATTAATGATCCTTTCAATTGACGCTTGAATGGGGTCTGGCAAGCTGCTTACTGCGTTCTCATCTTAGTTGATTCGACCAAGGAAGCTGATGAGCGCGCGAATTCCTGCCATTTTGATTCTGGTACTCTCAAGCGGCGCCGGCGAGGCTGCCGACTTTGGTCCGCGAGGGGAGGTCGATTGGAGCGCTCCCTATATCGGCATTTCGGCGGGCTATGGCTGGCTGCGGGACATCGACCGCTCGTTCACGCCGCCACTCCGTTCATCGGGCGATGACGTCGTCTTCGGCGCCCACGCAGGCTACCTCCACCAATTCGGTTCCTTCGTCCTTGGGGGCGAAGCCGAGTACATGCGGCTCGGCATCAATTTCGAAGGCTTCCCGATCGACGTCGAGGACGCCTATGCCGCGAAGGCGCGCATCGGCTTCGCCTTCGATCGCCTGCTGCTTTCCGGCCATGCCGGCGCCACCTACATCACCACCAACATCGGGCTGGAGGACTGGGGCTGGGTGGCAGGAGCCGGTGCCGACTACCTGCTCAGCGACAACCTTACCGCCGGCGTGAGCTGGGATCACATGCAGTTCGATCGGTTCGACGGAACGCAGATCGACGGCCAGATCGATCTCGTGAAGGCGCGGGTGGACTTCAGATTCTAAGGGCTTGGCCAAGACGCTCGACCCGTGAGCTTCGTACCGAACGAGAAAGACGCTTTTCCAATGAAAGCAATACCCAAGGCTGCACTGTCCGGCAGTCTGAAGGACTATCGCGCCTTGAAGAACAGCGGTCTCATGTCGCGCGCCGAAAGCTTCTTCGATTGGCAGGATCTTCGGCGTCGGCATGGCCTGTGGCCCTATGCACGATCGACGTCTTCCGCACCCCGGCCGCGATCGGAGATCAGGACCGACGCCGGAGAAGCCAGCTCCGGCGTCAATTTCGCCTCGCAGGACTATCTCAGCCTGTCCTCCCACCCGAGGATCAAGGCCGCTGCAACGGAGGCGATCGACAAATATGGCGTCCATAGCGCCGGATCGGCCGCCCTGCTCGGCAACACCGCCTATTCGCTGCAATTGTCAGCAGCCCTTTCGGACTTCCTTGGCGGTCGCGAGGTCGTGCTTTATCCGACCGGCTGGGCTGCCGGATATGGCGCTATCCAGGGCTTTGTCCGATCGGACGACCATGTCGTGATCGACATGCTGGCGCATTCCTGCCTCCAGGCGGGAGCCGCCGCCGCGACGCAAAAGGTGCATTACTTCCGGCATCTCGACCTCGATGCAGTGGCCCGCAGGCTGGCCAACATTCGGGCAGTGGACGCGAAGAACGGCATCCTGGTGGTGACGGAAAGCCTCTTTTCAATGCACTCCGATGCTCCCGATCTCAGGGCGCTTCGAAGCGTCTGTGACGCCTACGGAGCCAGTCTGCTGGTCGACTGCGCCCACGATTTCGGCTGTATGGGCGAGGACGGCCTAGGCCGCATCGGCCAGCAGGAAATGCTCGGCGACATCGACATCGTCATCGGGAGCTTCTCGAAGAGCTTTGCCTCCAACGGCGGCTTCGTGGCAGTCAAGACGCGGGCGGCCGGCGAATATCTGAGATATTACAGCGCGCCGCACACATTCTCGAACGCCCTGTCGCCGGTTCAGGCGGCGACGGTCCTGGAGGCACTTTCGATCATCCGCTCGGGCGAAGGCAAAGAGCTGCGGCACAGGCTGCGCGACAATGTGAATTATCTACGCGAGGCCATGGCGCACTTCGGCCGCGAAGTGCTGGGCGAGCCTTCCCCCATCGTGCCGGTTCGCGTCGGCGGCGAAGCCCTGGGGCGGCTTGCCTCGAAATATCTCTCCATCTTCGCTGGCATAGCCAATCTGGTGGAATTTCCGGCCGTCCCATTGGGACAATCCCGGTTCCGCTTCCAGGTCATGGCTGCTCACACGGTCGAGGACGTCGATGCCATGGTTGCCGCCTTCAACGGTGCGATGGACTGCGCCGAGGCGGAACTGGAGCAGATACAAGGTGGAGCCGGCGCTCACGTGCCGGCCGCGCTTGATACCGACCAAGTGTCGCTGGACGGCACCTTGGCCGGGACTTGACAACCGGTCGGCGTTTCGCACGCTCGATCAGCCTAGGCCGGGTCATCTGGCTGCTCGACTTCGATGTCGCGAACTCGTCCCGTAGCCCATGGACGGAAGTCCATGGGCCAAGGGCGTCATTTCACGCAACGGCACGCTGCGCCAGGGAGAGGGCTTCGATCTCGATCCCAACATAAGGCGCGAGGTCGGCACGCGCTGCCGCCATGTGCAGGTTGGCAGCCACGAAGCCGGCCGGCATGCCGCAATCGAAGGTGCGGCCGCAGAACTCGAAAGACCGGATCGCCTGCTTCTCCATGAGGGTGAGCATGGCGTCGGTGAGTTGGATTTCGCCGCCCGCTCCCGGTGCCTGCCGCTCGAGGACGTCGAAGATTTCCGGCTGCAGGACGTATCGCCCGGAGATGAAGAGATTGCTGGGGGCCGTGCCGGGTGCAGGTTTTTCCACGAGGCCGGTCACGACCGGGCCTTCCGCCGTCGGCTTGAGCGAGACGATGCCGAACTTGTGGGCGTCCTCGGGGGCACATCTCTCCACAGCGATCACGTTGCCGCCATGGCGCTCATGGAGCTCGACCATGGATTTCAGGCATGGCCTGTCGGCGACCATCAGCATGTCGGGCAGGAGCACGGCGAAGGGCTCGTTGCCGACGATGTGCCGGGCCGTCCATACCGCGTGGCCGAGGCCTCGCGCCTGTTGCTGGCGTACGAAGGAGATCGTTCCGGCACCTGGAGTGTTCTGCGCGATCCGATCGGCGAGGGGATGCTTGCCGGCGTTGCGCAGGCAGGTATCGAGTTCGAAGGCGTGATCGAAATGGTCCTCGATAGCGCCCTTCATGCGCCCGGTGACGATGATCACGTGCTCGATGCCCGAGGCGAAGGCCTCCGCCACGATGTAGTCCAAGACGGGCCTGTCGACGATGGTCAGCAGTTCCTTGGGGATGCTCTTGGTTGCCGGAAGCATGCGCGTTCCGAAACCGGCGGCGGGGATGATTGCCTTGCGAATCTTCGGTTGCATGGTGGTTGCCCTCCTGGTCATGCGACTATTGCGGTGTTCTGGGATTTGCCGGCGTCAATCATCTCTCAACCGCCTGAGCGGGGGATGCCCGGGAGGCTACGGCGTCGCCATGCTTCTGGCGCAGCAGCCGGCGGTAGAGATCGACATGCTCGCGGGCGCAGCCGACGTGGCTCGTTGGCTGTCGCATCGACGCCTGCAGCCGATCCCAGGCATCGGGATCGCCCAGCGCCTCGGCGATGCGGTCGGCGAGATCCTGCGCGCTACCGGCGCGGAAATGCAGTCCGTCCTTTCCGTCGCGCACCTTTTCGGCCATGCCGCCGATGTCGGAGCAGATGACCGGCCTGCGGTGGTGAAGTGCTTCCTGGATAACCAACGGCGAGTTTTCCCACCAGGTGGACGGCAGCACCACCCAATCCACCGAGCGCATCAGGCGCGGCATGTCGGCGTTCTCATAGGCGCCGTAGAAGCGCACGCGCTGGCCGGCGTCCTCGATGAGCTTCTTCAGGCGGTCCTGGAATTCGGTCGGCTGCCGCTCGAGATTGCCGCCGAAGATCATCAGGCTGGCGTCGTCGCCCCAGATGTCCTGCGGCACCCGCGAGACCGCGTCGATCAGCACGTCGACACCCTTGAAAGGCGTCAACTGTCCGAAATAGGCGAAGCGATTCCGGCGGGGGGCACGCGTTGGCAACTCGCGTGCGGTCGCGGCCTCCCCCATCACGATCCCGTTCTCGATCACCGACAGCCTGTCCGGATCGATCCCCCATTGCGCATATCGGTCGGCCAGAAACTTGCTCGGGCTGACGAAGGCATCGGCCAGATTGATCATCCCGCGCACGAACCGCTCGCGCTTCAGGAAGTGCGACACCGGAATTTCGGGAAAGCAGCCATGGCATGCGATTGGGGATGCCTCCCGGCAGAGTTGGCCGTTCGACCGCTTAACCATCTGGCCGTGGTTGTGGCAGATCGACAGATATTCGTGGAACGTCACGATGATGATCGACCACGGCTGGGCCTCGCGAACGGCATAGAGCGCTTCCATCCCGACACCCAGAACATGATGGAAGTGGATGACGTGGGGCCTGGCGTCGCGCACGAACCGCACGAGGTCGCGTTGAAGCGCTTCGGTGTCCCTGTTCGACAGGAAGAAGTGGTCGTAGTCGTCGGCGTGGAACAAAAGCTCGTCCTCGGTCGGACGCAGGCTCATGAGCGCCGAAGCGCCATGCCGCGGGAAGGGTTGGCCGACGCGCGCCAGATAGACCGATTCCACATCGGGCAGCGCATTCAGGCCCTGATGGAGGCTGTGGGAGGCGATCTCGGCACCGCCGAGCGAGATCGCCGGATGCCCGTGCGAGACGACGAGGACACGAAGTTGCTCGTTCATCTGCGCGACCTCTCCAGAGGTTTCTCGTTGCGGACGAGTTCGGCGGTCCCGCGGGCACCGAGGATCTTGCGATCGATGCCTTCCAGAAGAGCCCCCATCGCCAAAGGGTCCGTGCTCGATGCCTCGTCGGACCCGAGCATCTGCACGGATGGTAGCCAGTAGGAGGAAAGGCCGGCACAGCTGAGCCGAAGGCCAAGGTCAAGACCCTTGTCCCGGGAGCCGAGATATCCTGCCGCGAAGCCGCCGGCCTGGAGGAGGGCCTCGCGCGGCATGATGCAGCATTCGAGCGATGCCGCAGCGGCCGGCGTCAGCTTCAGCCCGGTCACCGCGCTGATGGGATAACCCTCGTACCGGCCTGCCGGCCAGGTTCCGGCCCAGCGCACGGAATGGTCCTCATAGGCGAGGGTGGGGGAGATGATGCTTCTCTTCAGCGCCGCCTGGGTGGTGACAAGCTTGCGATACCAGCCTGACTGGCTTGGCAGCAGCGAGCCCGCAAGCAGCACGACCGTTTCGGACGAGAGCGCCCGAGCCCCGGCTTCGAGGAGGTCGTAGGTGTCGCTCGTCTCCCCGGCCGAGACCAGCCTGAGGGCAAGTCCGTAGAACCCGGCGAGCTTGCCTATCCTGGCTGCCTGACGGTGAAAGCGCTCGCAGGGCATTACGAGGGCGATGGGAGCCCGCTTCGTTTCGGGATCGATCGCCAGCAGAGCGAGAAGGGGGGCGATGCCGCCTTCATCGCTTTCTCCGACGCTGATGACGATCGGCGGACCGGCGGCCTGCTCGAACGGGGCTGCATCAAGGACGGCCTTGACTGCCGGCGATACCCTTTCGGAGGCAGCGAGAAGCGGGACGATCTGGCGATCTATGAGTTCCGGCAGTGCCCAATCCGTGGGGTCGATGGCGCGGAGCTGGCGCATCACCGCGACACGCGCAGCGGCCCGCAAGGGTGCGAGCGGCATGAAGGCGCGGCGGGTGTCCCGCAACGTGAGTTCCATGTAGAGCGCCGATGACGGGTCGCCGTCCGCCAGCCTTGCATGGGCAACGAAGCCATGCCTGTGGAAGCCGCGGTCATATGCGCGCGAAAAAGCGGGCTCGTCGGCATGGGCCTTGGTCACGTCGGGCCGATCGAGCCGGCTCCAGTGGTCGTCGAGCCTAGCCTCGCAGCCGTGGCGGCGCAGCTTCACGCATTGGACGTGGTTGTTGGGATCGAGTAGCCATCCGGAGACGAGAAGGCCGGCATCATCGACCTGGAAAACGTCGTCTATCCCCATCCGCACCGGAAAGGGCAGGCTCGACACCGTCTCGGTACCGTCGAAGCTGTTTGCGGCTGCGCGCAGGCGCAGCAAGACCTGCGGCGAGGCGTGCGTCCGCATAAGCAGGGAGCGGATATGGCCAGGCGTTTCCAGCGGCCCGGAAATCAGCTTGCGCTCATGGACAGCCGCGTAGCGCCATCCGTGGCGGCCGCGGTAGACCACACCCTCGATGCCGCCCGGCATGAACGGCCTGTCGGCATCTAGGAGGCCGATGAATCCGGAAGCACCCTGTGGGACGTCCTGGCGGGCGTAGATGGCAATCGCGCATTCGGCAGTCGACGGCCTTTCGCCGTCGGCCACCGTTCGGGAAACGCCCGGCTGGATGTCATGCGCCCAGCCCTGCAGGAAGATCTCCCCATCCTGGCCTTCGCCGAGAAGCTCGAGGAAGCCGGTGCTGCCGTGCGCAGCCTTGACAAGTGCGGCGATGGCTGACGGCTCGCGGCAGCCCGATGGCGCCTTCATGAGAAGATCCACCAGAGCTTCGACCGTGGCGGCCAATTGGTTCCCGGCAAGCTCGGCCAGCACAGCGGCTGCTTCGCTCACAGAGGCGGCGCGCGGCGTGAAGACATAGCGCTTGCGGGCGTCTACCTGCCCGAACTGCAGGGTCGTTAAGACGCGATCGGCCGTGCCGGTCGACAGCAGTGCCGCGAAGCCGTGCGTCGCTGTCGGCAACGACACCGGCAATCGCCAGCTGACGATTTCCGCTGAACAAGCGTCGGACGGATCGTCGTTGAGTTCTGCCTGCGCCTTGGCTGGCATGGCCCCGCCGCTGCCGATGACCAGCAGGGTGTCATCACCGATCGGGCATCCGACTATCCTTCCCGCCCTGGGAGCCTTGCCGGAGCGCCGGGAAGCGACGGGCGGCGAGGGGGCATTTTGCACGGCCAGCATGGTGCTTCAGGTCCGGGAAAGGAGCGTTATGGCAGCGCCGGCTGCAAAGCCCACGAGCACGAACAGCAGCAGCAGCAGGGGCTTCAGCTCCCCGTTGGAGCGCTTCTGCAGGCCGCTCAGGTTCTTCTCCATCGCGGCCACCACGCCGTCGAGCCGCATCAGATGGACGTCCAGATCGCTCAGCCGCTGCGTGATATCAGTCCGCAAGCCTGCGACGGCAGTGCCGATGTCGTTGAGACCCACCGTCTCGGCCTCGCCCGCCTCGTCGATCTGCTGCGTGCGCAAGTAGGAGCGCTGGGAAACCTGCAGCTGCCGTTGCGCGGCCATGAGCACGTCCAGCCTGTCGAGGACCTTGGCGAGCGGCGCGGCTATCAGGGCTTCGGCGGCCTGCTCGTCGGGGCGCGGAACGCGCAGCGTCTGTTCGTTGTCCTGCCCGTTGACGGCCACCACGACGAGTTCTGCCGCGCGCTTGACGGCCGGTTCGGGCAGCGCGATCTCGAAGGCGTGCTTGCCGTCTCCGATGCCATTGCGCTTGAGATCCGGACGATCGCGGTCGGCGGCCGCCTCGGCGATCGTCTTGCCGTCCAGGACGACGCGGATTGCCAGCCGCTTGTTCGGCTCGGTGGGGTCGAAAGCCCAACCGAAGACACGGCCCTGGTCGATAGCGTCGACGCGGCCACTCACCGGCCTGGCGTTGTTCTGCTCTGCCACTATGGCCGCTCCTTCGACTTCAACCGGCATTCGCTTGTCCCTCAGGCTGCTTGGAGACGCGTGCGGGCTCGATCGCCTCGATCAATTCGAGATAGCGCCGGGCGGTTGTGTCGATGTCGTCGGGCCGGCGCGCGTTTCTGGAAAGCTGTCGCCGCAGTTCCGGCTCTTCCGCGATGCGGCGCATGGCCGAAGCGAGCGCGCGCGGATCGCCGGGCGAGACTGTCAGGCCGTTGACGCCGTCTTCGACCAGCTCGGCCATGCCCCCGATGTTGCTGGCAATGACGGGCCGCCCCTGGGCCTGTGCTTCCTGGATGACCAGCGGCGCATTCTCCCACCAGATGGAGGGCACGACCGTGCAGTCGACTGCGGCGACAAGTTCGGCGACGTCCTCGCGCCGATAGGGTCCGCGCCGTTGCACGGTGGGGGCGGTCTCGCCGAAGCGGCGGTCGATTTCCTCGACGAAGGCTTCGCTCTGGAACGGCGCGCCGCCATGGACCCGCAATTCGAAATCGAGCCCTTCGGCGATGAGCTGGCGGGCCGCGTCGAGCAGGACCGTCGTGCCTTTCCAGGGGTTGAGATTGCCGAAATATCCGAAGACGGTCGGGCGGGTGCCATGACTTTGAGCTGTCGTCGGCGTGTGCCGGGGCGGGATACCGTTGGGGATCACGCTTATGCTGTCCCCGGCAAGCTCCCACTCGACAAATCGCTGCCGCAAGAAGTGGCTCGGTGCGACGAAGCGGTCGACCGCGCGCAGCAACGCCTTTAGATGACGCTCGCGTAGGGCGAACCGGTCGAGGGGGATGTCCTTGTAGCAGGCATGGCAGCGGTCGGGGCTTGCGGCGTGGCAAAGCTCATTGCCGATGGTGCGCACCATCAGGCCGTCATGGTGGCAGATCGGATAGTAGTCATGCAGCGTCATGACGATCCGGCAGTCCGGCAGCGTCCGGCGGACGATATGCGGGAACTCTGCACCGATGAGCAGCAGGTGGTGGATATGGACCACATCCGGGCGGAAGTCGGACAAGAGCTCCATAATGTCAGGAACGATTCCGTAGAGGTCGACCTGGCTCATGTTGAACCGGTCGAAGTAGCCGGACCACAAAAGGATTTCGTCTTCCGCCCCGCCAAGGCCCTGAAAGCTCGTGCCGGGCCGGGCCTGGCGATGGATCTGGTTGGTGGCGCCCAGGAAAAGCGCCTGATGGCCAGCGCGCTGATAGGCGCGGAAGAGATCGTGCGCGAAAATCTCGGTGCCGCCTGGATGGAGGGCCGGATGGTTGTGCGCCGCAACGAGGATGCGCATGCTTACCGCTGGGCTCCGCGGGACTCGGCTACGTAGACATCCTGGTAGTGATCCGCGTCCTGGCCCCGCCAGTGGCCGAGGGATTTGAAGGTCACAGAAAGCCCGGCCTTTTCCAGCGCCTGGTCAAGAAAGCCGTCATCGAACCCGACAGCCGCAAGCGGCGGCATGTCGGGGACGAACCAGCAGGGTCCGGTGCCGTCGCGCGCGAAGGCAAGTCTGGGATCGCGCCTGCCGGAAGTGTTCTCGGCGGCAAGTCGGTCGATGACGAAAGCGGTCATGAACAGTCGCCCGCCTGGCTTGAGCAGCCTGGCGACCTCGCTCAGATGAACGAGGACCTCGTCCGGCGGCAGGTGGGTGACGACGGACGTCATGATGACGAAATCGAACTGCCGATCGGCATAAGGCAGCTTCAGTGCCTCGCCGCTGATCTTGCCTTGCGGATTGTAGAGATTGTGCGCGATGTCGAGCCGCTGGAACGTGAAATTGGGATAGACCGGGGTGACGAAACGCCGGCACCAGGCGATGCCGCCCTCGACGGGATCCAGCCCGCTGTAGCGGCCCGTCTCCGCATCCAGATACTGGGTGAGCGGAACGGCCATGCGGCCTATCCCGCAACCAATGTCGAGTACGCGATGCTCCGGCCTGAGGCCGCCCAGCCGGATGAAATGGCCGAGAAATTCCGCGCCGACCGCCCGGAAGTCGCCGTCGCCGACGAAGACGCTGCCCGCATCGGGTTGCGGCAGGAAGCGATTGTGCAAAACCGCATCCTGCAGCCAGCGGACACGGTCGTCACCAGCCGGCGCTATCGCCGGTGTGGCTTCATGACGGATGGCGGCTTCGCTCATGCGGCGCTCCTTTCCGCGGCGGCCTTGCCGATACCAACGACAGTTTTACCCGCGCCGTCGGCCACCGAGGCGGCCATCAGCTCGGCAATATCGTCGTTCCAGCGTTGGGTGTGCAGCCACGCATTGTATTGGCTGGCGACGCCGCGCATGTAGTCGCTGCTGCGCCGGATCGAGCGGCGCTCGAAGTGGTAGAGGCAGGCTGCCGGCTCATAGGCGATCTGGAGGCCCATGTGCCGGATCTTCAGGCACAGGTCGCTGTCTTCGTAGTCGCCGATGACATAGTCTTCCGTGAAGCCGCCGACGCGCTCATAGATCTCCCTGCGCATCACGAGGCAGGCGCCGGTGACGCCGGGAACGTCGCGGGCAATTTGTGCCGGTGGGTAGCGTCCGGGCATGCCCTTGTAGAAATGATGGTTGAGCCAAATGCCGCGCTGATCGCGGGCGAAATAGAGGCCCGCATGCTGCAGCGAACCGTCCTCGAAGATCAGCTTCGGGCCGATGGCACCGAGTTCATCCCGTTCGAGAAGCGGTCGTGTGAGCAGCTGGAGCCAGCCCGGCTCGCGCGGCACCACGTCGGAGTTGAGCATCACGAGAACCGAGCCGTTCGCGAAGCGCGCACCGGCGTTGCAGGCCCGGGCATAGCCGCCGTTGCGGTTCATCACCACGAGCTTCATCGGCAGGTCGTGCAGGATATGCAGCCCGCCCAAAAGGTGCTTCGTCTCGTCCTCGATCTCGGGCGAATCCAGCACGTAAATGATCTCAGCGTTCTCCGCGAGCCAGGGATCGGTCGCCATCCCGGACAGCTGAAAGCGCAGGAAGTCGAGAACGCGGTAGAGGGGCACCACGATCGAGACCAGAGGCGCCTTTCGCGCCTGGCCGTAGTCCTTGGTGTGATCGACCCCGATGGTCTTGCCGAGGGTCCGTTCGACATCTTGCAGGGCGGGGGCAAGTATGGTGCGGAACGCTTCGTCCACCGCATGTTGCGGGGAAACGGCGCGCAGGATTCGGTTGCGCTGGGCGACCGGTTCCAAGGGCTGTGGTTTCGGTCCGAGCGGTTTCACCGCACCCGAGGCGTGCCGCAACTGAAACCGCGGCTGAAGCAATGGACCCAACGGCTCGTCCAGGGGAAGCCAGGCGACGAAGCCGGTCACGTCGGTCTTGGCGTTTGACTTCGCTTCGCGTCCCCAGGCCGGGAATTCGTACCAGTTGCCGTCAAGCGGCAAGGCCGTACCATCCTCCTTCAAGTAGTCGATACCGGCGAGCGTGGAAGCCGGATCGTCGGTCCAGCCGCCGGCAAGCAGGCCGCCCGGCAGTGACAGCGCAAGATCGATCTCGGCGGCAGCGTGCGTCGCCGACTTTGCGACGTGCCTGGCCGGCAGAGGCGATCGCAGCTGAAGGTCGATCGCGGTCGCCGCGCCACTGCGCGACAGGTTTGATAGTTGCCGCACGACGAACTCGCGCAGGCCCGCACGACCCTGGTGCTCGACCCACCATTTCCGGAGAGCTGGATGGCGCGGATTGCAGTTCGGCATATGCCGGACCGCGATGCCCTTCTTGCCCAGGAAGATGAGGTGCAGCGGCTGGGCCGGCTGCCGCTGTTCGAGAATGAAATGGCAGGATTGCCAGCCACGCTCCGACCTGCCGCCGACGACAAATTGCGTAGTCAGCGGCACAACGGAGTTGGCGCCGACTGCATAGAGGTTGCCGATCTCGCCCATTTCGGGACTGACGTCGGTCTGGACAAGGTGCCGTCCGGGGGCGATCTGGCAGACGGAACTCGCAAGCCGCGGCGTTGGCACCAAGGCCTGGATCGCGTCTTCGACGACGCCGGCGAAGAGCTCGTCGCGGGACAGGCGGAACGCGCTTCTCCAGACGGTCAGGAGCGTGTTCAGGAACTTGATGCTGCCCTCGGGCGAGAGGTTCTCCAGGAGGGCTTCCACATCGAGGAGCGGAAGCTTGGCGGCTGGCTGGAGCGCAAGGGACTGCAACGTGTTTCCGTCCGCAGCGCAAATCAGCACGCGTTCCGCTTCGTTGCCGGGCCTCATCGCCCAAAGGATGCACTGCCTCCCGTCGGCCAGCGGCAGCATCATGCTGACAAGCGGGACCGGCTGCCGCTGCATGGACAGGACGAACTTGCCTATGACTGGCAGTTGCAGGGGGATGTCCCAGATCACGACGGCCACGTCCGAACAAAGCCGGAAGGCCCGTGCAACGCTGGAACCGCCGCCGGCGTCCCTCGAACGGTCGGACGTCACGCGCTAGCCTTTTGGATGTGTTGAAGGGAATTTGGCGCGCCCCGCGGGAGGAGGGGCGGGGCACGCCGTCTCAGCCTCAGTGAACCGTGAAGTAGTTTTCCGGGTTGGCCTGGATGTCCTGGGCGTCGGCGTTCACCAGCGTAAGCGTGTCGCCATGGCCGAGATCGATCACGACATTGCCGCCCACCTGGGTGATGCGCGAAGCCAGGTCTTCCGGCGAAGAGACATCGAGACCGTTGATGTCCTTCGAAATCTGCAGCAGATCCTCGCCGGGCGTGAAGTCGAGGATGACGTCGTTTCCGCCGCCGCCGTCGAAGACAAACAGGTCGCTGCCTTGGCCGCCGACCAGGGTATCGCTGCCGGCGCCACCGTCGATGACGTCGTTGCCGGCACCACCCAGAAGGATGTCGCTGCCCCGGCCGCCCATCAGGAAGTCGCTGCCGTCGCCGCCCCGAAGCACGTCGTTGCCGTTCTCGCCGAACAGCAAGTCGTCGCCGGGGCCGCCGCTCAGGACATCACTGCCGTTGCCGCCATAGACGGCATCCTGGCCGTCGCCGCCGAACAGAGTGTCGTCTCCATTGTCGCCGAACAGCAGATCATCGCCGCCGTTCCCTGTGATGATGTCGTCCCCGTTGCCTCCGCTGACGAAGTCATCACCCCCAAGGGCGCGAATGACGTCGTCAAAGCGAGAGCCAAACAAGACGTCGTCATACGCGCCGCCTTCCAATGTGGCCATCTGCTTAACCTCTTCCTCGTTTGAACGCGCCTCTCATCGGCAGAGGCCGAGGATTACGCGGCGCCATTGTGTAGTGAAATGGAAGAGTTGTGCAATATACCTTAGAGCGCAAATTCTATTTTATTAGGTGAAATATTTGTTACATATTTATTATATCAACAAATCAAAAGAATAGTAGAAAGAATTTTCGAGTATGTTCATTTTATACTGCATTGAAAGCGCTTCAAATTTTGAAATATTTTCTCGCGGGCGATCGATCAGCCGAGCCGCAAAATCGAGGTGCGGCAGCCCTGCGAACAAGGCCCGGGCTGGCCGGCTCCTCGGACTGAACGAGCGTTGCGACTAGTCCTCTCTCATCGCGCGATTGAAGCTGTCTGCGACCGGAGAAACCAGGTAGTCGATTGCCCGGCGTGCCTTGTGCACGATCATCACTTCCGCCGGCATGCCGGGATAGAGGCGCATATCCGGATTTGCGGCGAGCGACTCGGGATCGATCTGAGCCCGCGCGACGAAATAGGCCGTGCTCGATTTTTCATCCACCGACTGGTCGGCTGCGACGTAGGTGACCGTCCCCGACAAGGGCAGGTGCGAGCGCTGGTTATATGCCGTCAGCCGGATCTGCGTCCGGGAGCCGACCGCGATGCTGTCGATGTCGCGCGTGCTCACGTTCATCTCGATCAGCAGCGGTTCGCTTTCCGGCACGATGTCGAGCAGCGGCTGGCCGGGAGTCACGGCGCTTCCCGGCGTGCGTACGCCGATATTGGTCACGATTCCCGCCTGCGGGGAGCGGATCTCGAGGCGGCGCAGCACGTCCTTCGCACCAATGATCTTCTCCTCGACATCTGCGAGTTCGAGGCGGGCCGTGGTGATTTCGCCGGCGATTTCCGACTGGAAGTCGCGTTCGATGCCCGTGAGCGCGAGTTCGGCACCTGCCTCGGCCTTCTCCGCTTGTGCCCTTTGACCACCTAGCTCGCCGCGCGAGGCTGCGAGTTCGCTGAGCCTGGCCTCGATCTCTATGAGCTTGGAGCGCTGGGCAAACCCCTTGTCCACCAAGGTCGCGATAGCCGACCTCTGTCCGGCGATAAGGTCGATCTGCCGGTCGGTGGCCTCGATCTGGATGGTCAGGAACTTCGACCGCTCGGAATATTCCTCGATCGTCGTCCGCTGGATCGCGTTTCGGCCCGCCTTGGACTCCCGCCGCTTTTCGAAGAATGCCCTTTCAGCCGTCATGGCGTCCTGGGCTGCAGCTTCGCCGGTTCCGCCAAGATCTGCGGGAAAGCCAATCGCCTCGGTGCCGGCCTGCTCCGCCTTGAGGCGTGCAAGCTTTGCGATCAGGCCGGTGCGCCGGCTTTCCAGTGCCTGCAGGTCGGCACGGGCGCGCGTGTCCTCGAGCTTGATCAAGGGCTGTCCGGCGGCAACCTTGTCGCCCTCCTGCACCAAGAGGCGGCTCAGGATGCCGCCCTCGAAATGGCTGACCGTCTTGCGCTTGGTGTCGACGATGACGGTGCCGCTGGCCACCGAGGCGCTGTTGAGCTCCGTCAGAAATCCCCAGCCGAGAAAGCCGCCGAACGACAGGAGGATTGTCGTGAAGCCGGCGATGACGAGGCGCCGGAGCGGCGAACGGGCGCGGCCTTCCGCCAGTTCCAGCTCCATGGCGGTGACGGGCAGCGATGCTCGTCCCTCCGCTCGCATGCGATGGTCCGGGGGGCTGGGCCTGCGGACCGGCTGAACCTCGGTGGGCTCTGACGATGGCTTCGACTTCTGCATCATGATGCCACGACCTCGCGCGACGACTGGCCGGACGTCATCGAAGCGACCACGTCGGTGCGTTGCCCGAACTGCGTGATGCGGCCGTTTTCCAGGACGAGCAGCTTGTCGGCGACCTCCATGATCGTCGGCCGGTGGGCGATCATCACCACGATGGCGCCGTCGTCGCGAGCCTTTTCGATGGCGCGGATGAGCGCGCGCTCGCCGACCGCATCGAGATTGGCGTTCGGCTCGTCCAGCACGATCAGCCGGGGGCGGTCGTACAGGCAGCGGGCAAGCGCGATCCGCTGCCTCTGCCCTCCCGACAGCGTCAGGTGCCCGTCGCCGACCGGCGTGTCGTAGCCCAGGGGGAGGCGCCCGATCATTTCGTGGACTTCGGCCTGCCGCGCGGCCTCGAGCACCCTGTGCGGGTCGCTGTCCTCCATCCGCGCGATGTTGTCCCGGATCGTTCCTTCGAGCAGCGAAACCGATTGCGGAAGATAGCCGGCCACGCGGCCGAAGGAGGCGCGCTCCCAGAGATAGACATTGTTGCCGTCCAGGAAGACGCCGCCCGACGTGGGCTTCAGGATGCCGACGAGCAGCCGCGCCAATGTGGACTTGCCGGCGGCGGAGGGGCCGACCAGCCCCAGAACCTCGCCGGGGGCAAGGGAGAAGGAGATGCCCTTGATGATCGGCACGTCCACGCCCGGCGCGGCGTAGACCAGCCTGTCGATGACCAGGTCGCCGTCCGAGTGCGGCGTCGGCATGGCCTGGCGCACCGCAAGATCCTCGTTGAGGGCTGTCTCTATCCGTCGCCAGCCGGCGACCGCCAGGACCCATTGCCGCCAGTTCTCGATGACGGAATCGAACGGCTGGAGCAGGCGACCGATAAGCACGCTCGACGCCATCATCGCGCCTGGGGTGACCTCCTGCTTGAGCACGAGCAGGGCGCCCGCGGCCAGCGTTGCGACCTGGATGGTGTAGCGGATCACGCGGGTGATGGACGACATCGCCCGGCTTCGGCTTCCGCTGGTTTCCAGGAGGTCCAGCGCGTGCATCTGCGCTGCCCGCCATCGCTTTGCCAGCGCCGGCAGCATGCCCATGGCCTCGATCGCCTCGGCGTGACGAAGTGATGCGCCGATTTTCGACACCGACTCGATGTTGGCCTGGTTCGCCTCTTTCATGAGCTGGCGCGTGAGCAGGTCCGTGACGACGCCGCAACACAGCAGCAGCGCCACCGAGATCGTGCCGACCACGCCGAAGAGGGGGTGCAGCAGATAGAGTGCGCCAAGAAAGATGGGCGACCAGGCGGCATCGAGCGGAGCGCTGACCGCGGGCGAGGTGAGGAATCCGCGCAGCTCGGTCAGGTCCCTCAGCGATTGCGTCGCGCGCGACACGCCTTGATCGACGGAAGCTTGGACTGCCGCCGTGAGCAGCGGCAGGTTCAGCCGCCGCGTGACGGCGCTGCCCATGGCCTGGAATGAGAGGGTGCGGATAAATTCGAGCACGCCATAGACCAGCAGGGCGGCGACCGCCAGGACGGTGAGCGCGGTGAGAGAATCGATGCTTTGGCTATTGAGCACCCGGTCATACACCTGCAGCATGTACAGGGGCATCGTAAGTTGCAGCAGGCTTATGCATGCACTCAGCAGGGCTGCATAAAGCAGCGTCACGACAAAAACACGGCGAGCCTGCAGGACGAGCAACCTCGGATTGAGCGTGCCATTCTGGGCGACAACTGACCCATTTTGGCCCTTGCCAACGGGGTTTTTTCGAACAGTATCAAGCATGGCGATTTGGCCTGGGGGGTACCGTGTTTGGCGGATTGAGGATGTTGCCTGCACCGCATGCAGAGCATATAGCAATATCTCTGTCGTCAGTGTGACACGAAAATGATAACATTCTCAAGTTCGGGAATCTGGGGTGGGGCTTTGTTGTGATTTACTTCAAATTTTGAAGTAAAATTCTGAAATGGAGCGAGGGATGACTCAAGAACTTCTCTACCCATCCATGGGTCTGGAAGATGCATTGTTGCTACGGAGCGTGGGCGACAGGCGGCATGTTGCCCCTGAGCAGCCTCGTCGCGATCAAGTTGGCGATGCTCCGCAGGTGTCGTGTTTCGATCTGGCACGACTCCTGGAGCGTTCCAGCCGGCGCTTTTCCGGGTTGGTCGCCGCGGAGCTGACCAGGCTCGGCGTCGACGATATCGGGCCCGCCCAGGTGATGGTTCTGCTGGCTATCGGCGATACGGAGGTCTCGGTCGGCGAGTTGCTGGATCGCGGAAACTACGTGGGCTCGAACATTTCCTACTACCTGAAACAGCTCACCGATGGCGACTACATCGACCGCGTCACCTCCCAGCGCGACAAGCGCTCGGCCCGCATTAGGTTGACGGAGAGGGGCAGGCAGCTCTGCGCCGACTTGCGGGATGCCGCAAAGCTCTTTGAACGTTCCTTTTGCGGGGAGCAGGACCTGCGGGACCTCGCTACCGCCTTTCAAGCGCTGCACCGGCTCGAACTGGTTTGGGCCAATGCCGCACGTTACGGCGTTTGACCTGAGTTTGAAGGGCAGGTCCTTGTCGGGGGCTTGCTGGACATCATGCATATAGCATTCGTGCATCGGCGCGGCTTCGGCCAGTTCGCCGCGCTGGCCGCGCATTTGGCGCAGGCCGGCAATGAAGTGAGCCTCGTGACCGAGGCAATCGACCAGCGCATCCCGTCGGTTCGTGTGGTGCGGCATCGAACGGAGCCCGGGCCGCGGGCCGATCCGCTCGCGGCGCGGCATCTTGGCGTACCCGACCACCATGTTCGGATCGGCCACCGTGTTGCCGAGACTTTCGATGCGATGGCGCGCCAGGGCCAGAGCCCGGACATCATCATCGGCCACATTGGCTGGGGAAGCATGATGTTCGTCAAGGATGTGCTCCCGCGCGTGCCGGCGCTCGGCTATTGCGAGTTCTTCTATCGGGCCGAAGGGGCGGATGTCGGATTTGCCCCGGAAGATCAGCCTGATCTCGAGACGCGCAAGCGGCTCAGGCTTCGCAATATGGCGCAGCTCATTTCGCTGGAGGCTCTGGAGGGTGGCATCAGCCCGACCCAGTGGCAGAGGAGCCTTTATCCGGCCGACGCGCGAGCGCGCATCACCGTGTGCCACGAAGGGATAGACACGCGACGCTTCCGCCCGGATCCGGCGGCATCCCTGAAGCTTCCGGACGGGCGTGTGCTCAGGGCCGGCAGCCCTCCCATCGTTACCTTCGTCGCACGCGACCTCGAGCCCTATCGCGGCTTCCCGCAGGCGCTGCAGGCTGCGGCCAAGGTCATCCGCAAGCACCCCGACGCCCTGTTCGTCTTTGTCGGCGGCGACGGTGTGAGCTATGGCGTGCCGCCGCCGGGCGGCGGGTCGTGGAGGGAGCACCTGGTCGCGTCTCTCGATCTCCCGAGAGAAAGGGTGCTATTCCCCGGCGTGGTGCCGCATTCGGTACTACGCCAACTCTTCCAGATTTCCGCGGCCCACCTCTATCTGACCTACCCGTTCGTCCTGTCCTGGTCGGTCCTGGAGGCGATGGCCTGCGGGGCGCTGGTCATCGGCTCCGATACCGCATGTGTCCAGGAAGTCATCCGCTCGGGCCGCAACGGCATGCTGGTGCCGTTCTTCGATACGGATGCGCTCGCCGAGGTCATTCTGGAGGCCCTCAAGATCCCCGACGGCTTTGCCGGACTGCGGGCTGCTGCGCGCAGGACGGTCGAGCAACGCTTCCGGTTGGACGACTGCATTGCAGGCCAGACTGCTCTGATTGAAAAAATGACCGGATTTAATTGTAACCCGGCAAAAGAAATGCAGATTGCATGAACATTACTTCAAGTTTTGAAGTATAATCTATTGCTAAGTGCCTGAAATTTATCGTTGTCGCCAGCGATAATTATTGATACGGGTTTCATTGACTGGTTGTCGCGGAGCTATTCCGATCAAATGGCAATCAAAATCATCAATGAGATTTCGTTATTATTGAGGGCGCTGCGTGCACGGGGTGATGTCTTCTCGCGAGAGGCAATCGGCAGCGAAGGTAAGGTTGATTGCGGCGTCCGATCGGGACCGTGCCGCTATCGAAAAGGCCGGCATTGAAGATCTGGCCGTCTTCCTTGACGGCGACGCTCACGCTCAGCCGATCCTGCGCAACGCCTTTCCTCTCATCGCCGTCGCCTTTTCCGAGGCATCCGAAGCAGATCTGAGGCATGCCCTCATTGCGCTCCGCCGGCTCGGTACGGTGCCCGAGATCCCCGTTCAGCGGCTCGATGCGAAGAATGGGGCAGAGATGTGCGCCCTTATCCGTTCGCTTGCCGAAGGCGGGGTGGGGCGGCTTTCCCGGTTTTCCGCCTCGGTCGCCTCGGAACTCGCCATGCTGCGGCGAGAGCGGGAGGTGATGCTCGAAAACTACCGTGCGCTCGAAGATGCGTTCCAGGCACGGAACTGGGAGCCGGTCGCGGAGACCTTCGGGCATGATCCCCATGTCGATCCGAAGGACGAGGGCATCGGCCAGCTCCTGTCGAGCGCCCATGTCGAGCAGCTCCTGCCGGTTTCCAGCCAGGGCGTGGCCGGCGTCGCCCTCCATCTCCACTCGGTGCCGAAGGATGGCGCTGAGCTGGTCGTCACGCTGAGCTACGTCGAGAGCCGCGAAGGCGTGGCCGAGTGGAGCGTTCCCGCTTCAAAGCTCGTCGCGGACTGGAATTTCTTCTCGCTGCCGCGGGCGTGTGGAGGCGGGCAGAAGACGTTGCGGCTGCGGGTGTCCTCCACGGGGCCCGAGGTGGTGGGGCTGTCGCTCGGCTTCCCCATCGCCAGCGAGCGCTATACGGCGCGCTCGGAAGTCGCGCACCCCGACCTTGATCTGCGGCCTCTGGCATTCCGCGTGTTCACCGGACTGCCGGGCGTCAGGCCCACCCGGATGCCGAACATGATCGCACCGACCGACCTGCTCGACGGCCAGTTCATCGAAGACTATCGCCTGGCGCCCGATCTCCTGAGCCGAATCGTCGACGTGTCGGTCACGCCCGTCGTGCCCGAATTCCAGACCGTCCGCTTCCTCGAGCACGAGCATGCGGTGGTGTGCCACCCGCTCAAGAGCGGGATTTCCGCCGGCGCCGTCAGTCGCGCGGTCGAGCCGGGGACCATTTCCTTCTCGGCAAGCGCCGTGATCGATCATCCCCAGGGAGCTCCGGCGGCGGTCAGTTTTCTGCTCGCTCCGGCCAATTCCAATGCACGGTCCGAGGTGGCAGAGCTGGTGCGCAAGGGCACGGCGAAGCCGACGGCCTTCTTCAGCGGCTGGCGCGAGGTCGGTCCCGACAGGTCGGTCAGTATCAATATCCACATGGACGAGCCGGTGCGCGCGCCGATGGATCTCATGATCCTGAGCCGTGCGGTCACCGACTCGGTCGATTTCTCCTGGCTCAAGGTGTCCGGCTTCCGGCTCGTCAAGCAGTCGGGGGAGGCGCTCAATGCCCGCCGGTAAGGACGACCTGATTGCCGTGGCGATGCCGCTTTACGGCCATGCCGCGCTGGCGCTCGAAGCGCTCGAGTCCGTTCTGGCGTCGACGACCTCCAACTGCAGGATAGCCATCGTCGTGTCCGTCGACGGCGACCCGCGGCACGAGGCGTTCGACCTGCTGCTGCTCTATGCTGCCGCCCATCCTTCGGTGCATGTGGTGTTCGGCCCGAATGCCGGGCCGGGCGGGGCTCGCAACCGCGCGATCGACTACGTGCTCGAAAACCTGCCCGAGGCTCGGGCGGTCTATTTTGTCGATGCCGACAACAGAGTTTTGCCGGGTACCATCGAGACGCTGTACCAACAGCTGCTCTCCAGCGGTTGCGGCTGGGTCTATACAAACATCGATACCTTCTCGGTGAACTGGCGCGCGCACTACGGCAATCGCTATTCACGGCTGGTTCACTGCATCACCGACAACATCTGCGACACCGGCTCGATGATCTCCATCGATGTCTTCCAGGCGGGCGTGCGCTTCAACGATGACAGGCAGAACGGTTTCGAGGATTGGGAATTCTGGCTTTCCTGCATTGAACAGGGTTTCGTCGGCAGCCCATCCCACGACACCACCTTCGAGTACCGGCTGCGGGCTGAAAGCCGCTTCAAGGAAGCTAATCGCGACCGGGCCACGTCGGTAAGTTTCCTCAGGAAGCGCCACAAGGCGCTGTTCCAGCGCCCGATGCTCGTCGATTTCGAGCATGAGGAGTGTCCGCGCTATCTCTTCGTGCGGACGGAAGATGCCGCCATCTCGTTCTTCACCGATCCGACCAAGTCACCGCGGATGCTTCGCCTCGACGACATCATCCCGGATTTCTGGGCCAGCATCGGTGAGCCCGACAACGTTCATTTCCCGCCTTTCCTGATGGCCGGCAGCGGCGCGACGCTCGATCTGCTAAGGCGGTCGCGCATGCTGCCCAATGTGCTTTGCCATCTCGAGCGTCTGAGCGAGAAGGCCAACATCGTCTTCGTCCAGCTCGGCAATGATTCCACGCAGCGCAAGGTCGAGCCGATCGTCCTGGCGTCGGGCGCGCCGCAAGTCGCGCCGGCCGATCTCATCTTCATTCCGACATCGCTTGTTCGCGACGTGATCCAGAACAACGCGATGGACTGGTTCGCCTCAATCGGCAACCAGCAGATATGGCCCACTTCGGCCATTCTGAAGGTGCGCTTCCCGTTCCCGAGAACCTTGCCGCGTCGGTCCCTGATCACGCCCCAGCAGGTGATGATCAACAGCATCAACGCCATCGCGACGAGCCCGCTGCGCCGGACTGCGGGCGGGCGCTGGACCTGGCGGCCGGCGCGGCTCGTGCCATTTGCGGATCTGCACAAGTCGCTGCGGAAGGAGATCGGCGGCTCGCCCGTCCTGCCGCTTGGCCACAGCGAGGCCGGCAAGCGGACGGCCGCGCTGCTGGTGCCAAATGCTTCGTTCGGCGGCGCCGAGAAGGTGATCTACGCGGCCGCGCGCGAATTGAAGAGGGCGGGATATGAGACCCACCTTTTCGTGCTTGGCACGCTGCGCATGGATGTTATCGACGAGTTCGACGCGACCTTCGACCATATCCATTTCTGGAGCGAGGGAATTCCGGCCTGGGGCGGCTCAGGCCTATTCCTTGGCCAGGACTTCATCGCCGAGCACCATGAGGTCGACTGGGGCGGGCTGAAGGGCCAGCTCTCGGGCTTCGACCTGATCGTCAACAACCACGTGATGTCGGTCCATCCCGTGATCGCGCGGCTGCGATCGGAAGGAACGCGCACGGCCTGCTATCTGCACGTCGTCGACAACACTTCGTTCATGAGGCCCGCCGGCCAGCCCTTCGCGGCAATCGCCCACGAACACTGCTACGACGCCTTCCTGACCTGCTCGGAGCAGCTCAAGATCTATCTGCACAGTTTCGGTGTCCCCCATGAGAAGGTCTTCGCCGTCCCCAACGGCGCGAGCTTCTCGGTGCCGCCCAAGGCGCTAGCCGAAGTGCTGTCGGTCAGGCGGATAGAGCGGAAGGACGACCGGCTGCGGCTCCTCTATATGGGCCGGTTCGATCAGCAGAAGGGTATCGACCGCCTGGCCGCGACAATTGCGGAACTGCACGCCTCGCGCGTTCCCGTCGACATCAGGGCGATCGGCGGGGAGATTCTCGCCGATTCCCGCGTCTCCTGGACGGAGCAGCTCAAAAGCCTCGGCGTCGACGTGCATCCGCCGGTCTTTGCCAGCAAGGACCTGATCAAGGCGCTGGGCTGGGCGGACGTACTGGTCATGCCCTCGCGCTGGGAAGGCGCCCCGTTGATGATCGCCGAAGCGCAGCAGCTCGGCTGCGTTCCCATCGCCACCGGGGTCGGCGCGGTGGACGAGCTCATCGCGCATGGCGAAGACGGCATCCTCATCAATGCCGATGTCGACTCCCAGGTGGTGCGGCAGATGGCCAGGGTCATCGAAGAGGTCGCCCACGATCGCGGCAAGCTCGCTCCGCTCATGGAAGGCTGTCTCCGGTCGGCGGCGCGCCGGTCATGGGCAGGTTCCTTCTCGGAGTTCCTCGGCTGGTGCGACGGAGCGGTGAACAATTCATCGCTGTCGCGCGCAACGGTCATGCATCGGCGCGAGACGCCGAATCCGGAGGTCGCGGCCGTAGGCTGAACGATCCCGCCTGATCCAGCAAATAGAAAGGTCTAGTTGTATGCGCCCAAGGATCCTCGTGACGGGCATTCCTGGTCACTACTCGCGCCTTGCGAACGGCGCCCACGGATTGTCCGTCTCCTATTCGGAGCGGCAGAAACAGCCGGAGACAAAGGACGAGTTTCTTCAGGAACTGCGCAACATCAGCAATACCGGCAACTATCTGATCGGCGAGGGCGCCCTGCGTGCGCTCGCGCCCCATGCGAAGCAGGTCCCCTTCTGGCACCTCTACAATTGCAGCCGCAACGGGGAGGGGCTCGACGAGTTCAATGCCAATTTCGACATCTGCGTCTTCACCTGCGCAAATCTCCTGCGCAAGGGGCTTTCGGCGGACGCGGAAGCGGAAGTGCTGGGCAAGCTCAAGATGCCGATCGTCATGCTTGGCATCGGCCTCCAGAACCGGAGGGATCTCGAAAATG
This sequence comes from Mesorhizobium sp. CC13, assembly GCF_039907765.1. Classification (NCBI taxonomy): domain Bacteria; kingdom Pseudomonadati; phylum Pseudomonadota; class Alphaproteobacteria; order Hyphomicrobiales; family Phyllobacteriaceae; genus Mesorhizobium; species Mesorhizobium sp. CC13. The sequence goes on from NZ_JARDJI010000009.1 coordinate 88,559, forward strand.
CGCTGCCGGAGGGGACGAAGCGGCTCCTGAGCGTCCTCAAGGAACGGGAGCACTATTTCCTGACGCGCGGTTTTGAGACCACGGGCTTCCTGAAGGACCAGGGTTTCTCCTTCGTGCGGCCGACCGGCTGCCCGTCCGTCTACTTCATGCCGGACAACATGCGCCGGGCGCTGAAGAAGCTCCCCAGCGTGCAGGTTGGCAAGGCGCGGACTATCTTCTCAGGCTATGTCGGCGGCAATCACGATGCGATCCTCGACGCCAATGCGCTGAACCCGGAGGGTTCAACGCCCCAATATGTCGTGCAGGACGAATTCCTTCATTTCGACATGCGGGTGGAGCCGGACAGCGGTGGACGCATCTACGATTCGGCCTCGGGAGCGATGATCGGCGACCTTGCCTACCCGGGCGCCGAGCGGCTGAAGACGCCGTTCGAGGTGCGCACCTTCTTCGACACGAACCAGTGGCGGGCCTGGGCGTCCTCGATGGACTTCAATTTTGGCCGCCGTTTCCACGGCTCGATCATCGCCATGCAGGCGGCGGTGCCGAGTCTCATGGTGGCAGTGGACGACCGCATGCGCGAGATGCTGGGGTTCACCGGCCTTCCGGCCGTCGATGCGACCGATCTCGACAAGGCCGAAAACCGGGCCGAATTCGTTGCGGGTCATCTTGCCGGCCTCAACACGTCCGAACTGGTCGATCGCTATTCCGATCGCGAGCGGAATTTCCGCACGACGCTGCGCGAGATCGGCATCGGTCAGTAGCGCACCGCGAGAATCCAGGCCTCAGCCACAATTTCAGGGAACATCATGCGCATCCTGCTAACGGGAATCCCATCATATCTGCAGCGAACCGTGTCGAGCGTATCTGGGGCGGAGGTTCGTCACAGGCCCTATTTCGACGACATCAGAACCAAGTCGGAGCTGATTGAGCAGGTCAGGAAGATTGCCAATACCGGCAACTACCTGATCGGCGAGGGCGCGGGCTACAGCCTGAAGGCGCATGACGTCACCTACGTGCCGTTCTGGCACCTTGCCCGCAGCTGCGGGTCGGAAGACGTCTACGATCGCCTCAACCAGGAGTTCGACATTTGCGTCTTCGCCTCGGCCAATCTCCTGCGGCCCGGATACTCCGCGGATCTCGAGGCGGAAGTGTTCGAGAAGCTGAAGATGCCGGTCGTGGTCATGGGCATCGGCATCCAGCGCAAGGAAGGCCTCAAGGACAGCCTGCCTGCCGGCACCCAGAAATTCCTCGATGTCCTCAAACGCAAGGAAAGCTTCTTCCTCACGCGCGGCTACTTCACCGCCGAGTTCCTGAGGGAGCAGGGCATGAAGTTCGTGAAGCCGACGGGCTGTCCGTCGCTCTATTTCTCCCCGGCGGGGATGGAGCGCTCCCTCGCCGCCCTCGCCAACCCCGACCTCGCGCAGGCGCAGAAGATCGCCTTCGGCGGGTATCTCGGCAGCGTGGCCGACACGATCGTCGACGCCCATGCGCTGCTGAAGCCCACGAGCGTCGCAAGCTATGTCGTGCAGGACGAGGTGGTTGCCTACAATCTGTCCTTGCCCGTCGACGATGACACCCATGTCTATGACCGGGCCAGCGGTCGGATCACCGGCGCGACCTCCTACAAGCATTCCGAAAAGTGGCAGCGGCAGCATGAACTCATGGTGTTTTTCGACACCAATCAGTGGCGTAGCTGGATCGCCTCGCGCGACCTCTGTTTTGGCCGCCGTTTCCATGGCTGCATCATCGGCATGCAGGCCGGCGTGCCGGCCCTGATGATCGCCGTCGATGACCGCATGCGCGAGATGCTGGAATTCATCGGCTTCCCCTACATCGAGGCGGCTACGTGGAATCGCGAGGCCGACAAGAAGAGCTATCTCGCCAACTTCCTCGCCAAGATCGACACTCAGGCCGTCATCGACCGATATCGGGCTTGCGAAGCCAATTTCCGCGGCGCTCTCGCCCATGTCGGCCTCTAGAGCATTTTGCAGCCCGACGGGATCGTCTGGCGTTGCACAAATGCGACTACGAAAACCCGTAGAGCGGTGGAATTGCATTCGTCAGAATGCCCCCCGCTCTAGCTTTGCAATCGGCAGGGCAAGGCCAGGCCGGCTTTTGACAGGCATCTTGTTGCTGGCGTCCTTGGCCGTTGCCCAGGTGCCGGTTGCCGATGCCGGCCAGGCGGAGGATGTCCGCATAGGCGTCAACCGACTGAACCTCGCCTGGCTCTCCCGCAGCGATCAGGAAAGGGTTCTGGGCGAGATCGCGGCGAACGGCGTCACCCACGCCCGGCTTTCGCTGTCGCGACCGGTCGACAGGAGCATCGACGCGCTCGAGATCGCAAACCGCCTGGGCATTCGAATCCTTCTCGAAGTCCAACTCACGAACAAGAGCTATTTTCCCGAGACGGCTCGCCCCCGAACCGGTTTCGGCCGCATCTGGGACATCCATCGGCTCTCGGCTCTCGATCTCGACCTCTACCGCACGGGACTGCGCGGGGCGCTTCGGCGCATCGACGCCCTGGGCATCCGCTTGGAGGCGATCGAGCCCGGGAACGAGATCAACCTCGGCGCCTACAACGGGGACCTTCTTGTCTATCCACGAGCCGGCGACCGGACCCCGCGCGGCATCGCCGACCTTGCAGACAGGGCGGCCTTCGAGCGCGGGCTCGACAACTATCTGGAGGCCGTCAGGATCACCGGCGAGGAAGTGCGGGGCACCGTTCACAGCCGCGACGCGATCATCGTTTCGGCCGGCCTTTCCGACCTCACTGCCGGCGAGGCGGACAAGAGGGGCATGGAGCGGCTCGACCCGGGCGAGGTCATTGCCCTGCTGCGCGAAAGGGGCATCGACAGCTTCGTCGATGCCTACGGCATTCATGTCTACCCAGGGCAGAAATCGGCGTCGGTCCTCGCCGATCGGGTGAAGGGCCTGCTCGATTTCTGCCAGCCGTCCGATGCCGGCAAGCCGTGCTGGGTGACCGAATGGGGGATCGCCAACACGGCGCGCGCCTGCCCCGTCGACGATCGAAGACGGGAAGGCGCGGTGCGCGCCATGCGTGCAGTCTTCGAACAGCTGGTCGATGCTGGGCGGCTGACTGCGGCCTTCTACTACGACTGGGACACCGAGCCGTCATACAGCCTTTGGCGTTGCGGGCGATTGAGCCCCGCCGGCGCGATCGCCATCGAGCCAACCGGAACCGATGCGGCGCCGGCCAACGATGCGATGCTCCATCCAGCGCCTGCGGCGGGAGCTGTTCCAATGTCGCCCTGAGCGAAGTTCCGGAATTGTAGCGCGCAATATGGTCGAGCGGCGAACTATATTGTCATGATCCTGCCGTTTCATGGAAAATTCGGCGTGCTTGTTTATTCAGACGATTACCTGGAGGTAATTCATCGCCCGGCATCGTCGTCTTGCATTCTCGTGACTTTCAACGAGATGGAAATGCAGGCAAACGGCAGCCGCTTCTGGGGGCAGCGGTTCTGCGAGAAGGCCGATTTTGCTGCGCTCGGCTTCATCAGCCGGCGCCCCAACTGGTTTCCGGCGGCGAGCATTGAGAAGGCCGCCGCCGCGACCGCCGCGATCCTGCGCCAAGCTTCCGAGCGTATCCTCTATGGTCACTCCCAGGGTGGCTACGCGGCGCTCCGCTACCGCCTGCTCCTCAACGCCGATGTTGCCATCGCCTTTTGCCCGCAATTGTCCATCGACCCTGCGGCAGTCCCCTTCGACGGCCGATTCACTCGTCATTTTGCTCCCGCCCTGCATGCCGACATGGAGATCATGCCCGAGCATGCGGCCGGCCGCGCCTATGTCTTCTATGACCCGTTCCATGCCGTCGATCGCATGCATGCGGAATGGATTGCGGAAAAGCAGAGGGAAACGCGTCTCCTTCCCGTCCACATGACTGGACACGGCACGGTCCGCGCCTTCGCCGGTACCGCTCGCGGACTGGCGCTTATCGAATCCTGCCGCGCCGATGATGTGCCCGGACTGCGTGCGCTTGCCCGTTCGGTCCGGACCGGGGCGGCGATGCGACCCTACCAGGTCGCACTCACCGCAATCGCGCGCCATCCCGCCTGGGCCGACCGGCTCAGCGCGCGCTTTGGCAATGGCTTTTCGTCAGTCGAACGGGTCAACTTCCTCTACCACCGGGCCAACCGCCACATTCGCGATGGCGAACTCGCGACCGCGCGCGACCTGCTTGTCGAAGCGATGGCCCTTCAGCCGAACAATTTGGGTCCTGCCCGGCGCCTGCAGGAACTTGACGCGCGTATCGTCCGCACGAGCCGGACATAAGTCCTGATCCGGCGGCGGTAGCCGACAGGTGCGAGCGGGGTTTGGGCACCCGAGCGATAACTGGCCGTCCCTTACTTGCCTTCGAAGAAGTTGGTAATCACGGCTTCCAGCTTTTCGATGAGTTGATGGTTGTGGCTGCTTCCGGCCCAAATCAGTGCATTTATTCTCATTTCCTTGTTGAGGAAATTGAGTTTCCCGGAATCCAGAAGGAAGTCTGCGATCTCGTGGTGCTGCCCTTTGATGGCCTCGATGAGGGCGTTGTTTCTACCCGTCTTATCCATCAAATTTGCGTCGGCACCTCGGGCTAGAAGCATCTCGACGACATCCAAATGTCCGTTTTTTGCGGCTTCGATAAGTGCCGTCCTTCCGTAATATTCGGCTCGCGCATTTATATCTATGTCCCTATGCTTCAAGAGGGCAGAGATACACGCGCTGTGTCCCTTGGCCGAAGCAAGGCTTAGCGGCGTACTCTTCCATCTATTTCTAGAATTCACGTCGATTTCCGGATGTCCGAGCAGCGTTTCGACCACTGCCGTGCGGGCATTGAGGGCTGCAAGGTGAAGTGCGCACCAGCCGTCGCCATCGGTCTCGTTGACGTGCGCGCCAGCCGCCACTTCCGTCCGAACGGCTTCCACGTCGCCTTTCTCTGCAGCGGCCAGCAGGTTCGACCAACCCCTGTCCGCTTCGGCTCCCAAGCTGTTGGCCAAGGCAGTTGCCTCCCAGACACGCTCAGCCACAGTAGCATGATTTCTTCCGGTCGGCGCGAAGGCGATCGTTGGTATTGGAAGACCTGTCGCGCAAGGCTCGTTGACAACGAGCCTGGTTCACGCCTTTAATGGCCACGTGAGTATAAGCGCACCAATCTCTGCACGGGGAACAGCGGGGAGATAATTGCTCACTCATTGGGCGTGCCAATGAGTGGAGCCGCGCTAGAAAACCCAGCAAGTCTCAGCTCTCGGTAGGCCTGTCGTGGTTCCGTGGTCGATCGTTCGGCCTCCGCGAAGCGCGTTTTCGCGGTCTGCCAGAAATCGGTCGTCTCCGGAGATCGAAGTCCCATGCGCAGCGCGCAAAGCGGACGAGGGAGGAGACTATGCAGAGATTCTTTTGCGGGCTTGCCGCCGCCATACTGGCAGTTCTGACAATTCCAGCTGCAGCACAGGAACTCACCAAGGTGCGCTTCCTGCATGAGTGGCGTTTCGAGGGGCATGTGTCGCCCTTCCTCGTCGCACTCGACAAGGGCTTCTACAAGGAGGAGGGGCTCGACGTTACCATCGACCCCGGCACCGGCAGCCTCGACGGGATCAACCGCATCGCCGCGGGTGCCTACGACCTGGGCCAGATGGACCTCAATGCGTTGATCAAGTACCGCGACGCCACCGATGCGGTGCCGATCAAGGCGGTGCTCATCACCTACAACAAGCCGCCCTTCGCCATCCTGACGCTCAAGAAGAACAACATCACCACGCCCAAGGATCTCGAGGGTCGTATCCTCGGTGCGCCGGCAGCTGACGCCGCCTATTCGCACTGGCCGATCCTCGCCAAGCTCAACGACGTCGACAGCTCCAAGATCAAGATCGAGAATGTCGGCTTCCCGGTGCGCGAGGCACTGCTGGCCCAGGGCCAGGTCGACGCCGTTACCGCCTTCAGCAGCAACAAGCTGGGCGTGAAGGCGGCGGGCGTGGCCGACGGGGACATCGGCATGCTGTTGATGAGCGACTTCGGTCTCGACCTCTATGGCAGTGCCGTCATGACCAACCCGGCCTTCATGCGCGACAACCCCGATGCCGTTCGCAAATTCGTCAAGGCGACAATCAAGGGCTTCTTCTCGGCCTTCGCCGATCCCGAAGGTGCGATTGCGAGCCTGCGCAAGTACAACCCGGTAGCCAAGGCCGACATCGAGCTGGAACGGCTCAAGCTGGTGACCCAACTCAGCTACCTGACCGACGATGTCCGCCAGAACGGTTTCGGCGACGCCGACATGGGTCGCCTCGGCCGCTCGATCGAGCAACTCGCCATCGCTTTCCAATTCAAGAACAAACCCAAGCCCGAGGATGTCTACACGGCGGAATTCTTGCCGCCCAAGGACGAGCGCCTGGTCGAGTGACGCCGTTGCGCCGGCTTCCTGCCGGCGGCCCCGAGGTTGCTGCGCCGTGGCCGCGAGAGCCAGGTGCGGTTCAAGCTGGACTGGATGATGACATGACCAACACGAGCTTTGTCGAGGCCAGCCCGTCGAATGGCGGGCCCGACACGGTCAAGAAGAACCTTGACATCTGGTGGTACGGCGAGAAGGTCGGCGCCCCCTTGCTCTTCGCGCTGGCTCTGATCGTCTTGTGGGAGGTGACCTGCAGGGTATTCAACGTACCCGAAGTCATCCTGCCGACGGCATCGGCGACCTTTTCGGCGCTGTGGGAGTTCCGCGAGGTGATCTGGCAGAATGCTCTGGTTACCTTGTGGACGACGCTGGTCGGCTTCCTGCTCGCCATCGCCGTCGGACTGCTCATCGGCGTTGCCGTCGGCTGGCACCGCGCGGTCTACTCGGCCGTCTACCCGATCCTGATCGCCTTCAACTCGATCCCCAAGGTGGCCGTCGTGCCGGTGCTGATCCTCTGGTTCGGCCTGGGCACCGTTCCGGCGATCCTGACGGCGTTCCTGATCTCGTTCTTCCCGATCGTCGTCAACGTGGCGACGGGCCTGGCGACGGTGGAACCCGAACTGGAGGACGTGCTCAGGGCGCTCGGCGCCAGCAAGCTGACAGTTATGACCAAGGTCGGCATCCCGCGCTCGCTGCCGCATTTCTTCGGCTCGCTCAAGGTGGCGATCACGCTCGCCTTCATCGGCGCCGTCGTGGCCGAGACCTCAGGTGCCAGCAGCGGGCTCGGCAAGCTGATGCTCGATGCCCAGGCCGCGTTCCAGGTGCCGATCGTCTTTGCCGCGCTGATCGTGCTCTCGGTGCTCGGCATCCTGCTCTATGCCGTCACCGCGCTGATCGAGCAGCGCTACACCGGCTGGGCACATCGCTCGAGCAATCGCTGAGCAAGGGGGAGAAGGACATGTATACGGAACAAGATACACGGCCCCTGCAATCCCTCGGCGAGTCGGGTGGTGCAAGCGGCAGCGGGCGTTCCGCGCCCGGTTTCGTCGACGTTTCGGGCGTCACCCTGTCCTATGGCGGGCCGGGCGGTCTGAAGGCCGTCGACGACCTGACGCTGTCGGTCCGCGAGGGTGAGTTCGCCGCCGTGGTAGGCCCGTCGGGCTGCGGGAAGTCAACGCTGATGAAGCTCGCCACCGGCCTGGTCATCCCGCAGAAAGGCAATATCGCCGTTGACGGCAAGCGGGTCACACAGCCGCTGTCGATCGTCGGCATGGCGTTCCAGAACCCGTCGCTCCTGCCCTGGCGGACGACGCTCGACAACATCATGCTGCCGCTGGAGATCGTGTCGCCGCATCGTGAGCGGCTCAAGGCGCACAAGGCCGAATATGTGGCCCGCGCCGAGGCGATGCTGTCGCTGGTCGGTCTCAAGGGCTTCGGCTCGAAGTTCCCCTGGCAGCTTTCCGGCGGCATGCAGCAGCGCGCCAATCTGTGCCGGGCGCTGATCCACGAGCCGGGCCTGTTGATGCTCGACGAACCCTTCGGCGCACTCGATGCCTTCACCCGCGAGGAGCTGTGGGGCGTCATCCGCGACCTGCACCAGGCCAAGGGGTTCACCGTGATCCTGGTGACGCACGATTTGCGCGAGGCGGTCTATCTCGCCGACCGGGTGTTCGTGATGAGTGCGCGGCCGGGACGGGTGCTGCTCGAACGCGAGGTCGACCTCGAACGGCCGCGGCCGATCGAGCTGACCTACACCGCCGAGTTCAACGCCATCGTCCACGAACTGCGCGAGATGATCGCGCAGGCGCGTGCCGACACGCCGCGCATCGGCGCTGCCTGACGTCATTTTCCGGTGCCGGTGGCGGCGGCGCCGGAGTTGATGTGGTTCTGTAAGCCTGGGGCATCGAAGCCAATATTCGATGTCGATATACTTTGTTGTTTTCAAATCATTGTTTCGATATTCGAATATATCTCGCTAATCATTGAAAAAAGACTTTGAATTTTCCTTCCGGCAAGATAGAAACATTCTTGTCAGTAGAAGCAGAAAGCCGCGTTTCGGTCGCTGATACGCGAAGAATTCGGTCGGGAATTGCTGGCAAGCGATCGCGTAGACCGCAGCCCGACGGAGCTTTCTGATCTTGCCTTCAGCAAAGTTGTCGCCGGACTCCGGCAACGTCGCTCACGGCCGCGCCGTGATGCGGAACGACGTCAACTTTGGAGACGACTGATGATTATCGACATTAGCTGCTATCCCACCAAGCTGGTGGATCTGGCGTGGCGGCACGATGGCGAGCCGTTCACGGGCGAACGCCTCATCAAGATGATGGACGGGCCCTATTATGTGAACGGCAAGCCGCGCCGCATCGACAAGGCCTTCATCCAGCCGCCGCAAGGCAACACCATCTACACCCACGGCTACGGCGACCTGACCGGCAAGGCGGCCATTCGCGACTACATGTCCTACACGGTCGAGATGGTGCGGCAATACCCCGACCGCTTCCTCGGCTGCTTCGTCTACAACCCGCGCTATGGCACCCAGAACGGCGCCGAGGAGATCGAACGCCACGCCAAGGAATATGGCTTCAAGATGGTGCAGCTGCAGGCGAACATGCACGCCTACCGGCCGGACCGTGCGCTCGACTGGCTGCGGCCGGCGATGAAGAAATGCGCGGACCTCGGCCTGATCGTGAAGGTCCACACCGGCGACGGGCCCTACAGCATCCCGACGGAGTTCTACCCGATCATCCGGGAATTCCCGTCGGTCAACTTCATCCTCGGCCATTTCGGCGTGCAGACGGGAGGTGTCTACGTCTTCGAGCCATTCCAGATGGCAATGGATGCGCCCAACGTCTATGCCGAATCCGGCTGGTGCCTGCAGTCGCGCATCGTCGAATTTGCCAAGGAGCTGCCCAAGCACAAGCTCCTGTTCGGCACTGATACCCCGCCCAACGAGCCGGGCATGTGGCTGCGCCTGCTCGAGGTGCTGTGCCACGAGCCGCCGCAGGGACTGAATCTCGATGAGGACACGCTCGAGGACTATTTCGGCAACAACATCGCCCGGATGATCGGCATCGAGCCGACGCCGCCGCCGCGCACCATGGAAGATGCCCAGGCCCGCCTGAAGGACAGCTATGCCAGCTTCCAGCCGGCATGAGACGGCCGCACGCCCGCTTTCGTGAATTCGGAGACCACTAATGATTATCGACACCCACCTCCATCCGACCAACCTGGTCGACGAGGCCTGGCGCCACACCGGCACGCCTTTCAACGGCGAGCGCATGCTCAAGCTGATGGACGGACCCTACATGATCAACGGCAAGCCGCGCCGCATCGACATGGGCTTCATCCAGCCGCCGCCCGGCAACACCGGCTATCGCGACGGCAACCGCATGGGCCGCGAAGGCATCCGCGACTACATGGCCTACATCGCCGAACTGTGCCAGAAATACCCCGACCGCTTCATCGGCAACTTCAACTACAACCCGCGCTGGGGCCCCGAAAACGGCGCGGCGGAGCTGGAATTCCACGTCAAGGAATACGGCTTCAAGATGTTGAAGCTGCACGCCAACATGCATGGCTACCGGCCCGACCGCGCGCTCGACTGGCTGCGGCCGGCGATGAAGAAATGCGCCGAACTCGGCGTCGTCGTGCTGATCCACACCGGCGACGGCCCCTACACCATCCCGACGATGTTCTATCCGATCATCCGCGAGTTCCCGATGGTCAACTTCATCATCGGTCATTTCGGCATCCAGACGGGCGGCAACTATTCGTTTGAGTCCTTCTGGATGGCGATGGACACGCCCAACGTCTATTGCGAATCCGGCTGGTGCTTCCAGTCGCGCATCGTCGAGTTCGCCAAGGAACTGCCCAAGAACAAGATCGTGTTCGGCACCGATTCGCCGCCCAACGAACCGGGCATGTGGCTGCGCGAGCTCGAGGTGCTGTGCCATGAGCCGCCGCACGGGCTCGGCCTCTCCGAGGACGACCTCGAGGGCTATCTCGGCAACAACATCGCCAAGCTCGTCGGCATCGAACCCACTCCTCCGCCGCGTACCATGGACGAGGCGAAGGCGCGCCTGACCGACACTTATGCCGGTCTCAGGCGCAACGAGGGTCAGGTAGTTCCCGCCTGACACCCCGGGGCGGCGGCTCGTGTCCAAGGGCCGCTGCCCACCCCTTTTGAAGCCAGGTGAAGACGACAGCCACGATGGGAAAGCCCATGCAGTTCAGCAGCCAGGACGTTCGCCACTTCCTCAGCGACTACAAGAGGATCCATCCGGAGGACGTGCTGACCGTCGAGGATCGAGTTTCCGACGACCAGGACGTGTCGGCTTTCGTCTGGAAGCTCAAGGAGCAGGGCAGGGCACCGCTGCTGCATTTCCGCAATGTCGATGGCCTGGGCGTCGAGGTGGTCGCCAACATCTTCGGTTCGCGCGAGCGCATCGCGCGCATGTTCGGAACCACGCCGGACCGGCTGCACGAGGCCTATCAGGCCCGTTCGCGCCGCGCCGCGCCCCCGAAGGTTCTGGACAGCGGACCCGTCACCGAACTGGTGCAGCAGCGTGACATCGACCTTGCAGCACTGCCGATGCTCAGGCACTTCGCCACCGACAGGGCGAAGTACATCACCAGCGGCATCATCATCGCCGAACATCCAGAAACGGGCGCCGGCAACCTCAGCTACCACCGCGCCATGATCCATTCGAAGAACGAGCTGGCGACGAGCCTGCATTCGCGCGGCCATCTCTGGCGTCTGCTCAACATGGCCAAGGACCGGGGCGAGCCGCTGAAGGTGGCAATGGTCATCGGCGCCCACCCGCTGTTCATGATCGCAGCCTCCGCGCGCCTCGCCTTCGGCGAGGACGAGCGCGACGTCGCCGGTGGCCTGCTGGGCCAACCGCTTGAGGTGGTGCGCACGCCGCGCTACGGCATCCGCGTGCCGGCCCATGCCGAATTCGTCCTGGAGGGCGTCATCGAGCCGGAGGCGCACGTGGCCGAGGGGCCGTTCGGCGAGTTCACCGGCTATTCGTCCGACAGGTCGACCAACAACCTTTTCCGGGTCGAGACGCTGATGCGCCGCAGGGACGCGATGCTGGTCAGCGTAGCCGGCGGCAACTCGGACGAGCACCTCAACCTGGGCCGCGTGCCGCGCGAGGCGGAGATGGTCGAGAAGCTGAAGCAGCGCTTCCCCAGTGTTACTGCCGTGCACTATCCGGCCTCGGGCACCCATTTCCACGCCTATGTGGCGCTCAACCAGATGCGGCCGGGCGAGGCGCGCCAGGTGATGCTGGGGCTGCTCGGCTGGGACGCCTATCTGAAGACAGTGGTCGCCGTAGACGCCGATGTCGACGTCACCCGCGATTCCGAGGTGCTGTGGGCACTTTCGGCGCACTTCCAGCCGCATCGCGACGTCGTCATCATCGAAGGCCTGCCCGGCAATGCGCTGGACCCGTCGGCGTCCGGCATCGGCACCACCTCGCGCATGGGGCTGGACGCGACGCGCGGTCCCGACTTCCACGGCGTGCTCGCCAAGATCGGCGACGACGCCTTTGCGCGGGCATCGGAAATTCTCGGCAGACTGGCTCGCTAGGAGAGGCAAGATGCAACCGGACAGCGCCGGCAGGAAACGAATGATCGTCGGGATCAGCGGTGCGTCCGGGGTAATCTACGGCGTCCGGTTGCTGGAGATCCTGCGCGAACTCGACATAGAGACGCATCTGGTGGTCTCGCAGGCTGCCCGGATCACGTTGGCGATGGAGACCGACCTCAAGCTCGCCGACATCGAGAAACTGGCGACCGTCGTGCATTCCAACAAGGACGTGGGCGCGGCCTGCTCCAGCGGTTCGTTCCGCACCATGGGCATGATCGTCGCGCCATGTTCGGTGAAGACGCTGTCCGAGATCGCCAGCGGCATCACCTCGTCGCTTCTGTCGCGCGCAGCCGATGTGACGTTGAAGGAACGGCGCCGGCTGGTTCTGATGCTGCGCGAGACACCGCTGCATCTCGGCCATATCCGCGCCATGGCCCAGGCGACCGAGGCCGGAGCCATCATCTGCCCGCCGGTGCCGGCCTTCTACACGCGGCCGGCAAGCCTCGACGACATGGTCAACCACACCGTCGGACGCGTGCTCGACCTGTTCGACATCGACGCTGGCCTGGCGCATCGCTGGACCGGCCGTCGCGCCGAAGACGCCCGCGACGGCTCCATCTTGCCGCAGTAGCTTCAACAATCCTGGCGACAAAAAGGAGGCCGGCGCGAAGCCGGCCTCGAAACGGCGCGCTCGCGTGGATCAGGCGAGGCAGCCGCGCAGATCGGCCTCGAGTTCGCCGCGGTCGAGCCTGCGGCCGATGAACACCAGCTTGCTGTAGGGCGTATCCTTGCCCCAGACGTGGTCGGCGCGGAAATCCATCAGCCTGTGCACCGCCTGCAGGACGAAGAAGCGCGGATCGCCTGATATCGAGATGATGCCCTTGGTGCGGAACATGTCGTCACCGCGTTCTTCGAGCAGTGCCGAGAGGTAGGCCGTCAGACGATCATGGTGGAATGGCTTGTCGAAGACGAAGGACTCCGAGCCGACCGTCGCGTCGTGGGCGTGTCCGTGGTGATGGTGATGGTGATGATGACGATCGAGATCGAGCAGCTTGGCCCGCTCCGCCACATAGGAGGGGGCAAAGCCGGAGATCCCGAGGATGCTCGACAGTTCGACCTTGCCGTAGCTCGAGCGCACGATTTCGGCCGTCTGGTTGAGCTTGCGCATGTTGCGCTCCAGTGGGTCGATTTCGTCTTTCGACACGAGGTCGATCTTGTTGATGACGATGCGGTCGGCGGCGACGATCTGGTCGACCGCCTGGTTGTCCCGTCCGTCGAGAACGGGATCGTCGACATGCTGTCCGATATGCTTGGCGTCGACCAGGGTCACGATGCCGTCGAGAGTCACCTGCTTGCCGATCTCGTCGTCGATGAAGAAGGCGGTTGCCACCGGAGTCGGGTCGGCGAGCCCGCTGGTCTCGACCAGGATATGGTCGAATTTGTCTTTTCGCGCGAGCAGCTTCTGCAGCACCTCGATCAGGTCGTTGCGCACGTCCACGAAGCAGCAGATGCAGCCGTTCTTCATCTGGTAGATTTCCTCCTCCGAGGCGAGCACCAGGTCGGAATCGACGTCGACCTCGCCGAACTCGTTCTCGATCACCGCGATGCGGTGACCGTGTCGTTCGGTGAGGATGTGGTTGAGCAGCGTCGTCTTTCCCGCGCCGAGGAAGCCGGTCAGGATGGTGACGGGGATTTTGCTGTCTTGGCTGGCCTGCATCACTGCCTCGTTTCGCTGTTCTTGGCCCTGAGTGCGTTCAGCACGTTCTCGGGCGTGATCGGATAGTGGCGGAAGCGGACGCCGATGGCGTCGTAGATGGCGTTGGCGATCGCCGGGCCGATGGCGATGATCGGGTCCTCGCCGACGCCCTTGGCGCCATAGGGACCGCCGGGATCAGGCGCCGTCTCCAGGATGATCGTTCGGATCGGCGGCATGTCCATCGACAGCGGCATCTTGTAGTCGACGAAGCTCGGGTTGAGCGAGCGGCCGTTGGTGAGGTCGATGACATAGTCCTCGCTCAGCGTGTGGCCGATGCCCTGCTGGATGCCGCCCTCGATCTGGCCGGCGGCGGCGATCGGGTGGATCACCTTGCCGATCTCGTGCACCGGCACGACCTGCAGCACGGCGACCTCGCCGGTCTCGGTGTCGACCTCGACCTCGGCGAAATGCGCGGCGAAGGAATAGGACTTGGTCGGCATGTAGGTGCCGACGCCGACCAGTTGCACTGCCGGCATGCCGCGCTGCGGGCCGACCGCCTCCGCCAAGCCGATGCTGCGGTTCGAGCCGCCGGTCGAAACCACAAGCCCTTCGCGGATGGTAAGTTCCTCGGCTCTGGCTTCGAGCATCGGGGCCGTGTGCTCCAGGATCTGGCGGCGCACGTCGGCCGCGGCAAGCTGTGCCGCCCGACCGCCGAGATAGGTCGTGTGGCTGGCGAAGGCGCCGATGTCCCAGGGCACGATGTCGGTGTCGCCTTGGACGACCGAGACGGTTTCGAACGGCACGCCGAGCTCTTCGGCGACGATCTGCGAGAGTGCCGTGTGCGCGCCGGTGCCGAGGCCGGCAGTTCCGGTGATCAGCGTCACCGTTCCATCCTCGTTCATCTTCACGATGGCGTTGCCCTGCTCCTTGATGCCGGGGTAGGCACTGGAGCCGTGCATCTCGCAGCCGATGCCTATGCCGCGGCGCTTGATGCCTTCAGGCTTGTCGCCCTTGCGCGTCTCGTGCCAGTCGGTCTCCTCCATGGCGCGGCGGATGCAGTCCTCCAGCCCGTGGCCGACGATGGGGTGGCCGGAGGGCGCGATGTCGCCGTCGCGCACGGCGTTCATCAGCTTGAATTCGGCCGGATCGAAACCGAGCTTCTCGGCCGCCTCGTCCATCATCAGGTCGAGTGCGTAGTAGGTCTGGACGACGCCATAGCCGCGGAAGGCGCCCGCGATGGGCGAGTTGGTGTAGATGCAGCGGCCTTCCAGCCGGACGTTTTCGCAGCGATAGAGAGAAGTCAGCGCCGCGGTCCCGACATTGGTGACGCCCGGACCGTGCGAACCGTAGGCGCCCGAGTTGAAGGTAACCCTCGCCTCGCGGGCGGTGATGCGGCCGCCCTTTGTGAAGCCCTGCTTCAGCCAGATCTTGCCGGGATGGCGCGAACGGCCGCCGAGGAAAGTCTCCTTGCGGCTGAATTCCATCTTCACCGGACGGCCCGTCTGGCGGGCGAGCAGCGCGCAGAGGAATTCGTGCTGGAACAGGTCCTGCTTGGCGCCGAAGCCGCCGCCCATGTGGTCGACCACCACGCGCACCTTGTTGAGCGGCACGCCCAGCACCTCGGCCAGCGTGCCGCGCACCATGAAGGCGCTCTGCGTCGAGGTCCACATGGTGAGCTTGCCGTTGCCGTCCCACAGGCTCACGCAGACATTGGGCTCCATGTAGGCCGGCGTCGGGCGGCCGAGATCGTATTCGCGCTCGAGGATCAGGTCGGCCTCGGCGAAACCCTTGTCGACGTCGCCGCGCATGACCAGGACCGGCGGCAGCACGTTGTTCTGGTCGAGCCCGTTGTCATGGATCGACGGAGCGCCGGGCTTCAGCGCGTCCTCGAGGGTGAAGACGCCGGGCAGCGGCTCGTACTCGATTTCGATGAGCGCGATGGCGCGTTCGGCGATCTCTTCGCTGGTCGCGGCGACGGCGGCGACGCCTTCGCCCCAGTAGCGAACCCTGTCGTCGAGGATGTACTGGTCCTTGGTCACCGAGGCCGAGCGTGGATGCGGCGAGCCCGAATGGAGGATGCGCGGTACGTTCTGGTGCGTCAGCACCGCCTTGACGCCCTTGAGCGCGAGCGCCTTGCTGGTGTCGATGCTCTTGATCCGGGCGTGGGCGATGTTGCTGCGTTTCATCTTGGCGTGCAGCATTCCCGGCAGGGCGATGTCCCCGGCATATTTGGCCGTGCCCGTCACCTTTTCCAGCGTGTCGGAGCGCTTGACGCTCTTGCCCACCACAGTGAAGTCGCGGTCGCCGAAATCGGCGTCGATGCGTTCATGCGTGTTCATAGCGTCTTCGCTTTCCTGAGCTCTTCGGCCGTGGCCCGGACCGCATCGATGATCTTGGTGTATCCGGTGCAGCGGCAGATGTTGCCGGCGAGCGCGAAGCGGATCTCTTCCTCGCTCGGGTCGGGGTTCTCGTCGAGCAGCGCCTTGGACATCATGATGATACCGGGCGTGCAGAAGTCGCATTGCGAGCCGCCGAACTCCATGAATTTCTGCTGCAGCGGGTGCGGCCGGTCGTAGGCGAGCTGCAGGCCCTCGATGGTCTCGATGTTTGCGCCTTCGGCCTCGATGCCAAGCACCAGGCAGGCGTTTACCGGCTTGCCATCCATCACGATCGTGCAGGCGCCGCAGTCGCCGACGTCGCAGCCCTTCTTGGTGCCGGTGAGTCCGCCTTCGCTGCGCAGCGCGTCGAGCAGGGTCAGGTTCGGGGTGACTGCAAGCTCCCGAACTTCGCCGTTGATCGTCATCGATACGAGCCGGTTCATTGTGCACCTCCCATGGCATGGCCGATCGCCCGGCGCGTCAGCACGCCGACCATCTCGCGACGGTAGGCTGCGCTGGCACGCACGTTGCCGATGGGCGCGGATTCCTGCATCGCGCTTTCGGCGGCCTCGGCCAGCAACGCAGGGTCGATGCGGCGGCCGCGCAGCAGCGCCTCGGTCCTGCGGGCGCGGATCACCGTCGGGGCGACGGCCCCGAGCGCAATGCGGATCTCCGAACATGTGCCGGCCTCATGCTCGAGACTGACGGCGACGCCGACGGTGGCGAGTTCCATGGCCTTGCGGCGGCCGTGCTTGATGTAGGCCTTACCGCTCGTTGCCCGCGGCGCCGGCAACGCGATGCCGGTGACGATGTCGCCGGGCACCAGCACCGTCCGGCCGGGACCGGTGAAGAGCTCATCGAGAAGGATGCGGCGCTCGCCGCCGCCGTTGAAGACGGTCAGGCTGGCGCAGTCGGCGATCAGCGGGGGGATGGTGTCGGCCGAGGGCGAGGCGCGGCAGATGTTGCCCATGACGGTCGCCCGGTTGCGCACCTGCACCGAGCCAAGCAGGCTCGCCGCCTTGGCCAGGTTCGGATAGTTGCGGATGACTACGGGCGAGGTCTCGATCTCGCGGACGGTGACAAGTGCGCCGAAGCGAAGCCCGTTCTCAGGGTCGTAGGCGAAATCCCCGAGGCCCGGGATCTTCTTGATGTTGACGACGTGGAGGGCGCTGCGCAGCTCCTCCTTCAGTTCGACGAGAAGGTCGGTGCCTCCCGCGATGATGCTGGCATCCTTGCCGAGCTCGGCCAGCAGCGCGCTGGCCTCGGCCAGGCTCGCCGGCTCGTGGTAGTCGAAGCTCTTCATTCCGTTCCTCCCTTTGTCGGCCGATCTCCCCTCCGCCAACGGCGAAATGGGGTCAGTCGAAATCTTGCCTGGCATCCTCCCCGCCAGCGGGGCCGGTTTCGCTCCCGGCTTCCTGCGCTTCTTCCAGCCCCCGCATCGCTGCCTTGCGGTCGGCGCCGAGCTCGCGCTCCAATGCACGCAGATGTTCGGTGTTGAGGCGGGCGGCGTCTTCGCCGTCGCCCGCCGCGATCGCCGCGACGATCTCGGCATGGGCGTGGTTGCCGCAGAAGCGGCGCTTGGTGTCGGGCCGCGACCACGACAGGAGCGGCTGACGGTTGATCAGGTCGCGAATGACCGAGGTCAGGACGTCGTTGCCGGCGAGCTCGGCCATCAGCAGATGGAAGCGCCGCGACAGGTGCCGGGCGTCCTCCATACGGCCGTCCTCATAGGCCTTGCGCTCGTCGCCGACGAAGGCACGCAGTCTTGCCAGGCCGTCCTGGGTGACCATCCCGGCCAAGGTCCTGACGGTCGAGTTCTCTATGACGATGCGCGCGTCGAAGATCTGGCGCGCCTCGTCGGGCGAACACATGGCGATGGTGGCGCCCTTGTTGGGGCTGAGCTCGACAAGACCGGCATGGGCCAGGTGCACGAGGCCGTTGCGGATCGCCGATCTGCTCGCTCCCGAGGCAATGCCCAGCTCGCGCTCGATCAGCCGCGTGCCGGGCGCGATCCTGTGGCCGAGGATCGCCTCGACGATCACCTGGACGACCCGCTGCTCCGCCTCCGGGCCGCTCATCGCGGCGCCGGCCGGTGGGCGGACGCCATTTGCGGGATGGAAGGGGGAAGGGGCCATGTGCGAACTCCTGCCAGCGATTGTTGACAATCTATACTTTGAGAATTGATTGTCAACAATTCAGAAAATTGTCGAAACTATCAGTAAACATCAAGTCAAGTAAAATATTTGGCGGCGCAAAATGCGCAAATTTAAGAAAACATCACGATGAATTGGAATTTATAGGAAACAATATTCGCCAATTTATAATTGCAAAACCCAAGATAAATCCCGAATTCGAGGAAGAATTTTGGAATATTGGCCGCGCATACGGCACGCGTATTTCGCGCTCGTCGCTTCTGATCTTCAGATGCGATCCGTCCGGGGAGGCATTTGGCGCGCTTCTCGCAATCCATGAAAAAGCAGCAACAATATATATTGATAATGAAATTGTTTCATCAATTCGCCGTTCGTAGGGTTACCTGCAGCGGACCGCCGAACAGCACGGAGCGAGTTGATGCGTACACTTTCCTGGGAGCGTATCAAGGAGAGCGGCCGCCCGTTCCTGCTCCATGGCGGACGTGTCGTCCGCGGCACCGACGGTCCGGCGCGGGCGGACATCCTGGTCTCCGAGGGCGGGCGCATCGCCCGCATCGCAGAGCGGATCGAGACCGGTCCCGAGGCTTTCCAGGTCGATGTGACCGGTGCGCTGGTGTCGCCCGGTTTCGTCGACATGCACCAGCACCTCGACAAGACCGGCGTGCTGAAGTTCACGCCCAATCCCTCCGGAACGCTGCAGGGGGCGCGCGACGCCTTCGCCAAATACGCCCGCACCGCGCCGCCTGAGGACGTAAGCCGGCGCGCGGCGCGCACCATGGCGCGCTGCCTGGCGCGCGGCACCACGGCGATACGCAGCCACGTGAACGTCGACAAGGACGCCGGCTTCAACGGCATCGAGGCGCTTGCGCAGCTGAGGTCCGACTGGGCTGACCGTATGACGTTGCAGCTCGTCGCCTTCATGACGCCGCACCCAAACCAGGACCTCGCCTGGCTTGCGAGCAACATCGATGCGGCCGTGGACCAGGCGGATGCGGTGGGGGGAACGCCGGCGGTGGCCGAAGATCCGATGCGCTACATGGACATTCTCTTCGAGGCCGCCGTCCGCCACGAGCGCCCGATCGACCTGCATCTCGACGAACACCTCAACCCCGAACGGCCACTGTTCGGCGCAGTGTTCGAGCGTGTCCGCAAATATGGCATGCAGGGGCGCACCGTGCTCGGCCATGCCTCGGTGCTGAGCGCGCTCACCCGCTCGGAGTTCGAGCATATCCGCGACCAGTTGCTCGAGCTGGACATAGGCGTCGTCACGCTGCCGGCGGCCAATCTCTACCTGCAGGGGCGTAGCCACGACATGCTGCCGCCGCGCGGATTGACCCGCGTCGCCGAACTGGCGCGCGCCGGAGTCTGGATCGCCACGGCGTCGGACAACATAGGCGATCCGTTCGTGCCGACGGGCTCGGGCGACATGCTGGAGATCGCGCGCTGGACGCTGCTTGCCGGCCACCTGCGTGGCGACGAACTGGCGACCGTATACGAGATGACCACCAGCATCCCGGCCCGGCTGACCGGGCTCGGAAGAGACCATGGCCTGCGCGAAGGCGCCTGGGCCGATCTCGTCATCAGCGATTGCGACGACGTCAGCGCACTGGTGGCACAGGGGCCGGACCGGATGCAGGTCCTGGCCAGGGGAAAGCCGGTTCTGGGAGGGACCGAGCTGCCATGCACGGAGGTTCGTGCGATGGCCGAGACGAGCTGACCGGCGGACATGACCGTCGGGATGGCATGATGAAAAAAGGGAGGAACATCATGACGATCACGAGAAGGATTTTTCTGGCAGGAATGACCACCGCCGCGATCCTGGTGCTGGGGCCGGCGGTCGCGCAGAACAAGCCGTTCAAGATGGGACTTCTGGTCCCGGGCAGCGTTTCCGAGGAGGGCTGGAACCGCATCGGCTACAACGCGCTCAAAGGCGTCGAGAAGGAACTCGGTGCGCAGGTCAGCTATGTCGAACTGCAGCAGAACCCGGCGTCGTTCGAAAAGGCGTTTCGCGACTTCGCCAGCCAGGGTTATGACGTCATTCTCGGCCATGGTTTCGAACTGCAGGACGCCGCGCTCGCGGTAGCCCCCGAATATCCCGGCACCATGTTCCTGGTGTCTTCCAGCTACGTCTCGGAAGGCAATGTCATCGGGCTCAACACCGACACCAGCCAGCCCTTCTACCTGATGGGCGTGATCGCGGCCAAGACCGGCAAGAAGGCCGGGCTGGTGGGCGGCATGGAAATCCCGCCGATCAAGGAAGCCTTCGAAGGCTTCACCAACGGCGCCCGCAGCGTCTCGCCCGACTTCCCGATCAGCGAAGTCTATATCGGCAACTTCACTGACACGACTGCCGCCAAGGAAGCCAGCCTGAGCATGATCGCGCAGGGCGCCGACTTCATCGTGCCCAACGCCTCGGGCGCGACGGTCGGCGGCTACCAGGCGGTGGCCGAATCCGGCGGCGACGTGAAGACCTTCAGCATCTTCAGCGACTTCACGGAGGTGGCGCCGAAGAACATCCTCGGCCTCTACGTCGCCGACTATGCCCGGGGCGTGGTCCGCGTCGTCGGCGACATCAAGAACGGCAAGAAGCCGACGTCGAATGTCGACTTCGGGCTCAAGGACGCCGACGTGATGAAGTTCGCCTACAACGACAAGGCCGCCACGCCCGTCTCCGGGGAGACGCGGAAACTCATCGACGAGATCCGGGCCAAGATAATCGCCGGCGAGCTCAAGACCCGCAGCAAATAGCTGCCGCGGGCATGCCTCGTCTCATGATGATTGGAGGAATGGAGGGCATCATGACGATTACAAGAAGGACATGTATCGCCGGCATGGCGGCGATGGCGACAAGCCTGGCCGCCGGCCGGGCTTCAGCCCAGGCCGCGTTCAAGATGGGCCTGCTCGTGCCCGGCAGCGTGGCGGAGGAGGGCTGGAACCGCATCGCCTACGACGCGCTGAAGCGGGTCGAGAAGGAACTCGGGGCAGAGGTCAGCTACGTCGAGCTGCACGACAATCCCACGGCGTTCGAAGGCGCGTTCCGCAACTATGCCAGCCAGGGCTACGACGTGGTGCTGGGGCACGGCTTCCAGTTCCAGGACGCAGCACTGAACGTCGCGCCCGAGTTCCCCGACACCGTATTCCTGATCTCGTCCAGCTACATCTACGAAGGCAATGTCATCGGCCTGAACACGGACTCGAGCGAGCCCTTCTATCTGATGGGCGTGATCGCCGCGAAAACCGGCAAGTCGGCGGGCTTGATCGGCGGCATGGAAATTCCGCCGATCAAGCAATCCTTCGAAGGCTTCATCAACGGCGCAAAGAGCGTCGATCCGAACTTCGAGGTGCCGCAGGTCTATCTCAACAGCTTCACCGATGCGACGGCAGGCAAGGAAGCCGCGCTCAGCATGATCGCGAGGGGCGTGGGGATCGTCGTGCCCAATGCCAATGCCGCGGGGCTGGGCGTGATACAGGCCGCGCGCGAATCCGGGCCCAAGGTGCGGACCTTCAGCGTCTACAGCGACTACACCGAGATCGCTCCGCAGAACATCCTGGGCACGTATCTCGCCGACTACGGGCAGGGCATCGTCCGGATCGTGTCCGAAGTGAAGGGCGGAAACTTCAAGCCGGAGTCGAACATCGTGTTCGGCCTGAAGGACCCGGACGTGATGAAGTTCAGCTACAACGACGGGGCCACCGACGCCGTCCCCGCCGACGTCCGGAGCTACGTCGACGAGATCAAGACGAAGATAGTCGCCGGCGAGATCGTGACGCGCCAGAAGTGAGCGGCATTGCCTCCGGGCCGCCCATGCTCGCGGCCCGGACCCTTCCCCTACCAGAAGCGATTTGATCGATGGCAAACATAGAGAGCGGACCGCCCGTGGCGGTAGCCGCGGAACAATTCAAGCAAGGCGGGCGCCTTGCCTCGCGGATGGTCGCGTCGGTCGCCCTGCCGGCGGCTGCGGTCCTGGTCGCGCTGATCTGCGGCGCCGTCCTGCTGGCCGCGAGCGGCTTCAATCCTTGGGATGTCTTCACCGTCATGCTGGCTGGCGTGTTCCAGGACATGCGATCCATCGCCGAGGTGCTGCTCAAGGCGACCCCGCTCATCCTGATCGGCGTCGGCCTGTGCGTCGCCTTCCGCTGCAGTATCTGGAACATCGGCGCCGAGGGCCAGTTGTATGCCGGGGCAGTCGCGGCCACCGCCGTGGGCGTCGCCTTCGACGGGCTCACGGCCTGGGTCTACGTGCCGCTGGTGATCGTCGCCGGCGCCCTGGCCGGCGCGGCATGGGCGGCGATCGCCGGCCTGCTCAAGATCTATTTCCGGGCGAGCGAGATCGTCACCACGATCATGCTCAACTACATTGCCATCATCTCCACCAGCTACCTCGTGACCGGGCCGCTCCGCGATGCGGCCGCCGCCTATCCGCAGTCCGCGCGACTGGTGAAGGAGGCCTGGATGCCACGCATCCTGCCGCCGACCCGGCTGCATGTCGGCATCCTGATCGCCCTAATGCTGGCGGTGGCGGTCTATGTCTTCCTGTTCCGCAGCAGCAAGGGTTTTGCCGTCCGCGTCGTCGGCATCAGCCCGCATGCAGCCCGCTATGCCGGCATGAGCGTGTCGCGCAACATCATGCTGGCAATCTGCATCAGCGGTGCCATGGCCGGGCTTGCCGGCGCCTTCGAGATCGCCGGCGTCACGCGCCGCCTCTACCAGAACATCTCGCCCGGCTACGGCTTCGAAGGCATCGCGGTGGCGCTGCTCGCCAACAACAACCCGATCGGCGCAATCTTCTCCGGCGTGCTGTTTGCGGTCCTCCGCTCCGGCTCCGAGCTGATGCAGATCACGGCCCAGGTGCCGCAGGTCCTCGTCTCCGTGATCCAGGGCATCGTCATTCTCTCGGTCGTCGGTTTCGGGGTCTACCGCTACCGTGCTGTGCGCCCGTCCGAATAGGTGAAAACATGGAAGACCTCGCGACACTCGGCTTCATCGCCACCACGCTTGGCGCCACCTGGCGGCTGGCAACGCCGCTGATCTTTGCCGCCATAGGCGAGGTCTTTTCCGAGCGCGCCGGCGTTCTCAACATCGGGCTCGAAGGGGTGATGCTGATGGGAGCCTTCTTCGGCTTTGCCGCCGCGTTCACCTCCGGCAGCATCATGCTCGGCCTGCTCGCGGCCATCGCCGCCGGCCTGGCCATGGGACTTCTGTTCGCCGTCTTCACCATCACCGTCAAGGCCGACCAGATCGTCGTCGGGGCGGCGATCAACCTGATCGGCCTCGGCCTCACGGCCTTCCTGTTCCGCACCTACTTCGTCTCGACCGGCAAGGGCGTCGAAATCGCCCGGCCGATAGCGGTTCCCTGGCTGGTCGACCTGCCCCTGGTCGGCGAGGCGCTCTTCCGCCAGAATGCCCTGGTCTACAGCACGGTACTGGTCGCTCTGCTTGCGGTGTTCGTGCTTTACAAAACCTCGTTCGGGCTGACGCTTCGCGCTGTCGGCGAACATCCCAAGGCAGTCGACGTCGCCGGGCGCAGCGTCGCGCTCTACCGCTACGGCGCGGTGTTGATCTGCTGCTCGCTGACGGCATTCGGCGGTGCCTTTCTGACGCTCGGCCATTCCAACCAGTTCGTCGAAGGCATCACTTCGGGCCGTGGCTTCATCGCCCTGGCGGTCGTCGTCTTTGCCCGCTGGTCGCCGACTGGTGCCTTCTTCGTGGCGCTGCTATTCGGGCTGTTCTACTCGCTGCAGCTTCAGCTGCAGGCGCAGCCGGGCCTGCTCGTGCCCTACCAGCTGTTCCAGGCGCTGCCCTACATCATGACCATCCTTGCGCTGATGCTGGTGCGCAACAAGGGCGACACGCCCGCCATGCTTGGCGTGCCCTTCAGGAAGTCGTGAGGAGGCGGCGATGAGCGGCAGACAATTGCTTCTGATGGACAACATCCGCAAGCGCTTCGGCAACGTCATTGCCAGCGCCGGCGTGACGCTGGAGGTGGAAGAGAACGAGATCCATGCGCTGCTCGGCGAGAACGGTGCAGGCAAGAGCGTGCTGATGAACATCCTCTGCGGCGTGCTGTCGCCCGACGAGGGCCGGATCGCCTACAAGGGCCAGCCGCTCAAGCTCGGCTCGCCGCGCGAGGCGATCCGACACCGCATCGGCATGGTGCATCAGCATTTCATGCTGGTTCCCAACCTCACCGTCGCCGAGAACTACGTGCTGGGCCACGGCTCGCCCCTGCGCATGATCAGCGACATGGGGGGCGTGCATGCGCGCATCACCGAGCTCAGCGACCGCTACGGACTCGACGTGCGACCGGACGCGGTGGTGTCGAAGCTGTCGGTCGGCCAGCAGCAGCGCGTCGAGATCTTGAAGGTGCTCTATCACGGCATCGACCTGCTCATCCTCGACGAGCCGACCGCGGTGCTTACGCCGCAGGAGACCGGCAGGCTGCTCGAGTTGTTGCGCGACCTCGTCGCCGACGGCAAGACGGTGATCTTCATCTCGCACAAGCTCGACGAGGTGATGCGCGTCAGCGACCGGGTGAGCGTGATGCGCGACGCCAGGGTGGTTTCCACGATCCGCACCACTGAGACCAGTCCGCGCGAACTGGCCCGCATGATGGTCGGCCGCGACGTGCTGATGGATCTGCCGCGCACGCAGCGGGCATCCGGCCGCGTGGTGCTGTCGGTCGACGATTTGCACTGCGACGGACAGTTCGGACTTGCGGCCGTGCGCGGCGTGTCGTTCGAGGTGCGTGAAGGCGAGATCGTCGGTGTGGCTGGTGTTTCCGGCAACGGCCAGAGCGAACTGGCGCTCGCGCTCACCGGCCTGCTTGCGCCGCGTTCGGGCAGCGTTCGGTTGAACGGGGAGGAGATCGGAGGTCAAACCTCGCAGCAGGTCAGCCGCCTGCCTGTGTCCCACATCCCGGAGGACCGCCACAAGATGGGCATCGTCCTGCCGCTGCCCTTGACCGAAAACGTCATCCTGCAGCGCTACGACCAGAAGCCGTTCAGCGCGCGCGGCCTGCTCGAATTCGGCGAAATCGCCGCCCAGACCCGCGATCTGATGCGGCGCTTCAAGGTCAAGGCCGCCGGTCCGGGCGATCTCATCCAGAACCTTTCCGGCGGCAACCAGCAGAAGCTCGTCGTCGGACGCGAACTGGCGCGGCGCTTCGATTTCCTTCTCATCAACCAGCTGACGCGCGGAATCGACATCGGCGCCACCGAGCTGGTCATGCAGGAGGTTCTCAAGCAGCGCGAGCAAGGCAAGGCCATCCTGCTGATCTCGACCGAACTGGAGGAACTGTTCGCGCTCTGCGACCGCATCCTCGTCATGTATGAAGGGCGCATCCTGGGCGAATTGCCGCCCGATCGCGCTCGGCTCGAGGAAATGGGTATGCTCATGGCCGGCAAGGCCGACGAGGCGGGCGGAAATCGGAAGCGGCGTGAAGCCGCGATTGTTGAATAGGTCGCAACAATCGGGCCGTTCATGGATGATTGAAAATCAATGGGTGGCGATGTCTATTGGGCCGTGACCTCTTCCGTCTTTCGAGCCCTCCCGGCAGGTGATCGCGCGTGAACGTAACCATCCGGCAGCTGCAGGCTTTCATCGCCGTAGCCGACCTCGGCCGCTTCAACCTCGCGGCCGGCGAACTCAACCTCACGCAGTCGGCGATCAGCATCCTGATCAAGGAACTCGAGACGAGCCTCAACCACCGCCTGTTCGATCGCCACACCCGCATGGTCAGCCTGACGACGGCGGGGCGCGAATTCCTGCCGCAGGCGCGCAAGGTCATCGCCGATCTGGAGATCGCTGTCGGCAACATCCACGATCTGGCGACGCTGCAGCGAGGGCGGGTCACGGTGGCCGCGGCCATTGTTCTCGCCGCAACCTTCCTGCCGCCGGTCATAGCGCGCTTCGTCAAGCGCTATCCCGATATCGCGGTGCAGGTGCGCGACATGCCGGAGGAAGAGATCCGGCCGGCGCTGAAACGCAATGAGGCCGATCTGGGCCTCGGCACGATCTCCGGCGACGACGCGGAGATCCAGGCGAGTGTGCTGATGCGCGACCGGCTGATGCTGATCTGCCGGTCGGACCACAGGCTGGCGCGCGCGCCGCGGGTGCGCTGGTCGGACCTCACCGGCGAGCCGCTGATCGGGCTCGCCAAGGACAATCCCCTGCGCGACCTCGTCGATCGCGCGCTGATCGCCTCGGGTACCGAAATGAAGACCAGATACGAGGTCCGCTTCTCGACGACGGCGATCAGCATGGTGGCCGAAGGGCTCGGCGTCGCCGTGCTGCCGGAGAATTCGCGCCAGCTGACCACCAATGTCGACGTTCGCGTCGTCGAATTGGTCGGGCCGGTGATCGGCCGCGACATCTCGCTCCTCCAGCACCGCCAACCGATGCTGTCGCCGGCGGCAGCCAAGATGAAGGAATTCCTGCTGGAAGCGGCACGCCAGTCCACCAAGCGCGGTACCTCGTAGATTTCGTTGCCCGGCGAAGGCGTGGCGGACATTGCCCCATCCCACCGCGCCCCAGATGCCATCTATTTGGCTGCAGCCAGCACGAAGTCGTAGTCGACGGACCAGAACGGGTTCGCGAATTCGAGGTCCCGGGCGCGGTCTGCGTCGTCGACCCTCTCGAACTCCGCGAGCAGGCTGGCCTTCACGCCGAAGACCGCATCCGAATTGATGTAGGGATCGTCCGGCACGAAGATGTGCGTGGTCAGCGTCTCGAAGCCATCGGCCGACAAGATGAAATGCAGGTGCGCCGGCCGGAACGGATGGCGGCCGAGCTTGCCGAGCAACTGGCCGACCGGACCATCGTCGGGGATCGGGTAGAAGCGCGGCTTGACGGCGCGGAACCAGTATCGACCCTCCTGGTCCGTGCGGAAGACGCCGCGCAGGTTGAAGTCGGGCTGGAGGCCCTTCTGCTGTACGTCGTAGAAGCCGTCGTCATTGGTCTGCCACACGTCGATCTTCGCATTCGCAAGCGGGCGGCCCGCGGTATCGCGGACGACGCCGGCGATGACCATGTCCTCTCCCTTGCGGTCGAGGCAGATGTTCGTGCCGAGCGGCAGTTCAGGCGCATCGTCCACGTGGAAGGGCCCGAGCACGGTGCTTTCCGATGCGCCGGCCGGCTTGCGGTTGTTCACCGCGTCGACCAGCATCGATACGCCGAGCACATCGGACAGCAGGATGAATTCCTGCCGCCAGTCGGTGCACATGTGGCCGGTGCGGGTGAGGAAGGTGATTGCCTCGAACCATTCCTGCTGGGTCGGCTCGATCTCCTTCACCGCCTCGTGCAACTTGCGCGTGATGACGGCCATCACCTGCTTGAGGCGTTCGTCCTTCGCGTTCCTGTTGCGGCCGATGACAACTTCGGCCGAGTTTAGTTCGGTGAAGAAGCCCTGTTCGTGATCGTTCATCGTCTCGTCCCGATCTGTCAGTTCGCCAAGATGGCCTTGAATACGAGGCGCAGTGTGCCTTCCGGGTCGTCCACCATCGCATCGCTGCGCCAGCACACATGCTGGTCGGGCCGCGTGAGCACGAGGCCGCTGTCTCCCGTCTCGCGCGCGCGGGCCCAGTCGCCGCTGAGGTCCTGCCACTCCTGTCGAGGGCCGATCACGTGCGCGTCGATGGTGATGTCGAGCACCTTGCCCAGCTTCTTCGCCGCCTCTACCCAGGGCCTGCCGCCGATCCCGGTAAAGACCGTGAAGCGGCTATGGCCGGCAAGGTCGAGCGTCGACATCTTGTCCCCGTTCCGGCCGTACAGCCAGGCATGCGGAAGCCGCGCTCCGGGCCAGGTCGTCTGCTGGAAATGCAGCTGCCTGTCCTTCTCGAATGCCGGTTCCTCCTGGCCGTCGGCGAAGATGGCGTCGGACCTGTAGCGATGGTTCATCTCGACGCCATGCGCGTCGAACTCATAGACCTTATGGGCGATCGTTTCCCGGATCCTGGCACGCTGCGCTTCTGCCGTGGGAGTGTCGCCGCAGCGGGCATCCATGTTCTGCTGCATCTTCACTGGATCGATGGAATCGAGCAGGCCGAGTGCCTTGAAGATCGGACCGAACTCTTCGATCGACTGGTTGGCGCGGGTGACGATCTGCCTGGCGACGGGCGCGCGCTCTATCGTGTAGCTGTCGAGCAGCTTGGGCCCGGCCTGACCCTTGACCACGTAGGCGAGCTTCCAGGCCAGGTTGAAGGCATCCTGGATCGACGTATTCGAGCCAAGGCCGTTGGACGGAGGATGGCGGTGGATCGCGTCGCCCATGCAGAAGACGCGGCCGTTCGATGTCTTCGTGGCATACATGTTGTTGACCGTCCAGGTCGACACGGATTGCAGCTCGATCTTGAGTTCGGGGTCGCCCACGAGATCGCGCGCGACCTTCGTGGCGAAGCCCTCGTCGACCTGGGGTGCCTGTTGGTTGATGTCGTATCCCCACACGATCAGCCACTCGTTCCAGGGCCGCACCATGCGTACCAGGCCCATGCCGATGCCGCCGACATCGGCGCCTGGCTGGACCACCCAGTAAAGCACCGAGGGGCGGTGGGCGACGTGGCGCGAAAGGTCCGCCTTGAACAATATGTTCATCGAGCCGCCGACGCCCATCCTGCCCTCGAAGGGCAGGCCGGCATGCTGCGCGACCAGCGAGTTGCTGCCGTCGGCGCCGATCAGGTATTTCGAGCGGATGCTGAGCTGCCTGCCGGTCAGCCGATCGAGCACGGTGGTCGTGACGCCGTCCTCGTCCTGCGTGTGGCCCACATATTCGGTCGACATGCGCGCCTGCGTGCCGCGCGAGCAGGCGGTCTTGAACAGCAGCGGCTCCATGTAGGTCTGCGGCAGGTCGTTCATCTTCGCCGGCGAGGAAAGCTGGTGCTCCGCGCGCGAAACCGGATGCGTGCCCCAGCTTTTCATGCGGCCGATCTCCTCGCCGGTGAGCGAGGTGCAGAACACGTTCTCGCCCATCAGGTCCTGGTGCGAGGCGAACATGTAGGCTTCGTCCTCGACGTCGCGGCCGAGGTCACGCAGCACCTCCATGGTGCGCTGGTTGGTGATGTGGGCGCGCGGCGTGTTGGCGAGCCAGCGATAGCGGTTGATGACGACGTTCCCTACTCCATAGGTCGAAAGCAGTGCCGCGGCGGCCGATCCGGCCGGTCCGGTGCCGATGATCAGTACGTCGGTGGTGATGTCGGCCATGTGGCCCTCCCTTTGGTCGATGTCAGTTTGCGATGGTTCCGCCGTGCAGGTTGCGCCGGACGGGCAAAAGCCGGACCCCGGTACGGTCGGCGAACAATCCCCACAGCCTACGTGGCGCGATCAGCATCACGGCGCGGCGTCGGGAGAGATGGGCGCCGTCTGCACATAGACAACTCCGCCGGCGAGCCCGGTGAGGAGCGCGGTACCGCCGCAATGCCGCGCCATGCCCTGCGCATACGCCGGGGCCGCGAGACGATGCGTGGCGGCCAGCAGCCCGCCGGCGGCGAAAGTCTTCAAAACGAGCGTCGTGTGATCATGTCTGCTCCTCCCAGAGCCAGATCAAAGCTGTGGTTCTTGTCCTTCCCATGCCTGCTGAAGCAGGGCGCGGATGCTGTAACGGTCGAAAGGACGCGGATTTGGGTAAGGCCGCGCGACAGCCATTTCGGCCGCCCGGTCGAGATCGGCCTCGGTCAGGCCGAGATCCCTCAGCTTCGTCGGCGCTCCGAGCGATGCGGAGAACCGATGCAGCGCCTTGCCGGGAGTGCCTCCCAGGGCATCGGAAACCGGCCGCAGCAAGTCGCCGGCTTCGACCGCGTTGTATCCGACCGTGTGCGGCAACAGGATCGCATGGGTTTCGGCATGCGGCGTGTCGAAGCTGCCTCCGAGCGTGTGGCAGAGCTTGTGGTGGAGGGCCATCGACGCACCACCCAGGGAGGCTCCGGCAAGCCATGCGCCGTAGAGTGCGCCTGCCCGGGCGTCGCGATCGGAAGGGTTCGCGACCAGGGCCGGCAGCGCCGTGGCAAAAGCCCGAACCGCCTCACCGGCCATCATGGAGAGGATCGGATTGCGGTCGGGGGCATAGAGCGCCTCGGCCGCGTGCGCGATGGCGTTGAGGCCGGATGTCACGGTCATGCCGACGGGAAGCGTCAGCGTGAGATCGACATCATAGATCACCGTTTCGGGCAGGATGGAGGGATCCCTGCGCGTGATCTTGTCGCCGTTCATGGTTTCACCCAGGATATCGGTCATTTCCGACCCGGCATAAGTGGTCGGAACGACCACCTGGTCTGCTCCGGTGCGGGTGGCGATGGCCTTGCCGAGGCCGGTCGTCGAACCGCCGCCGAGCGAGACGACGCAATCGGCCCCGTTTGCGCTGAAAGCCTCGACCGCCGCTTCCGTTACCTCGACAGGGGTATGCATGGTCGCACCGGCGAAGACACCGGCGCTCAGTTTGCCCAGGTTCGCCGACAGGGCGTCGGCCTCCCTTGCTTGCCGGAGTGTCGACAGCACCAGCGCCTTGTTCCGGCCGAGCCTGCCGATCTCTGCCGCGGCCTGGCCGATGGTTCCGCGGCCGAAGACGACGCGCGAGCCGATGCCCGGGAAGACGAATGGCTGGACGCTGGTCATACGACACCTCTTGCGTTGCGGGCGCGGGCCATGACGAAGGTGAAGTCCAGTGCCCATGGCACGTCTTTCGAGCCGGACGGCTTGAAGTCGCCGATCAGGTTCGGGCGAACCGAAAACAGCGGATCCTCGACGATCTCGGCTTCGGACCTCACGAAGATCTGCGTCGTGATCGTCTCGAAGCCGCCTGCATTGATGATGAAATGAATGTGGGCCGGCCGCTGCAACGGGCAGCCAAGGGCGTCGAGAAGCTGCCCGACGGGACCATCGTCAGGGACGGAGTAGCCGCCGGGCATCACGCTGCGATAGGAGAAGCGCCCTCGTGCGTCGGTGGAAAAGACCCCGCGCAGATTGAATTCGGGCTGATTGTCGGGCTCCTGGTTCTCATAGAGGCCCGAACCATTCGCCTGCCATGTCTCCACCGTGGCACCGGCGATCGGACAACCGTCGAGGTCGGTGACCCGGCCGCGCACTTCGAGTTTCACTCCGACACCGTCGAGGCAAATGTCTGCACCCACGGAACGCCGCGGTGCGTCGGAACGATAGAACGGCCCTCTCGGCGTGTTGGGGGTGGCGCCAGCTGGCCGCCGGCAATTGATATCCTCGACCAGGGCCGTGGCTCCGATCAGGTCGGCGAGCAGCACCCATTCCTGCCTGCGCTCGTCGGTCGCGTGGCCGATATCGGTGAGGTAGGCGACGGCTTCGCGCCACTCGGCCCGCGTTGGCTTCAGTTCGCGGATCACCTGGTGAATGTGCTCGACCACGGCGACGAGGCTGCTCGAAAGACGGCTTGCACCGGATCGCATGAGGCGCTGCGCGACGATCTCGCTGGATGTGTCGGCACCGAAAACGACGGTAGTAGGCATCTGCTCGATCCTTTCTGACAGGCTCGGTGCCTGAAAAGGAAACTAGCAACTCCGCTCATGACCGTTGATGATTTGTCGGCCGATTGTTATAGCAAATTGCTATGAAACTCGATGAACGCCATCTGATCCAGCTCGCAGCGGTGATCAACGCTGGAGGTGTCACCGAGGGCGCGGAAGCGCTCGGCATGACCCAGTCCGCGGTGTCCCGCACCCTGGCCGTGCTGGAGAGGCGCCTGGGGGAACCGCTGTTCGTCAAGGGACGCCGGCCGTTGCGCCCGACGCCGCTCGGGCGGGCACTCGGCGAGCATGGTCAGGCGATGCTCTTGCAGTCGCGCAAGGCGTCGGAACTTGTCGACAGCTTCCGGCACGGCCACTCGGGCGCGGTGCGCGTCGGCGGCACCCAATTCTTCATGGACGCCCTGATCTCAGGCATGATCGCGAAGTTCCACAATGTGCGGCCGGAAGTGCGGGTGGAGCAGAGCTATGGCTACCTGCCCGAACTGCAAGCCGCCATCCGTGCTGACAGGATCGATCTGGCCATCTGTCCGGTGGACGTGCTTGAAGAAGGGTCGGGGTTCGAGTTCGAACGCATACTTCCCGGACACAACATGGTGGCGTGCCGCGTCACGCACCCGCTGCTGATGAAGCGCCGGCTGAAGGGACCCGAAATCCTGGACTATCCATGGATCGCGCCCCCGCCTGGAAGTCCACTGCTTGCGGACATGCGCGCGATGCTTGTCGGGCTGGGCGCCACCGAGGTCCGCATCCCCTATGTCGGCGGGTCGCTGGCCAGCGCAATGAACTACATGAAGCATAGCGATGCCTTGACGGTGCTGCCACACAGCGTCGTCTTCGCCTACCGGAAGGAGCGTGAAATCACCGCGCTGCCTCTGCGGATACATCATCCCGAGCGCACGCTTGGCATATTGACGCTCGCCGGCAGTCCGCAGTCACCTGCCGTTGCCGCGTTCTCAAGGCACATCGCAGCCAGCTTCGAGAAGCTGGCCGGCCTCATCAAGCGACACGAGCAGACGGTCATCTGGACCGGCTAGGGCCGCCCGCCCGCCATCGACGGAGTCTGGTCGGAACGGGCGGCTGCGTCATGTTTCCAGCATGGCAGGATCGATCGCCCCTTGCATCGCGCCCGGACCTCTTCGGGACTCTCCTGCATCTTATCATCCCTGACGCTGCCGGTGCCCGATCCAGTCCCTTGACAGGGACGGCACGGTCGTGGTTTCAATGTGGAAACGTTTCCACATTTGAGGACTTCATGAAAACCGCGCGCATGAACCGGCTATTTGGTGTGTCGGGCAATTGCTTCGACGTGGCCATCGACCATGGCATGTTCAACGAGAAGACCTTCCTCGGCGGTATCGAGGACATGCACCGCGCAATCAGGATTGTGGCGGACGCTAGGCCGGATGCGATCCAGCTGCCGCCCGGGACGGCGCCGATCCTGCAGGCGATCAAGGGCAAGGACCGCCCCGCGCTGGTGCTCCGCACCGATATCGCCAACGTCTATGGCACTCCGCTGCCGAGGACGCTGTTCTCCGAGGTTGTCGATCGCCCGGTCGAGCAGGGGGTGGTGCTGGATGCGGCCTGTGTTGTCGTCAACCTGCTGCAGCTGCCCGACCAGCCGGAGATCCATCACGCCTGTGTTCGCAACGTGAACGCGCTGAAGCGCGAATGCGAGATCATGGGCATGCCGCTGATGGTCGAACCGCTGGTGATGCAGGACAATTCCAAGGGCGGCTACATGGTCAACGGCGATATCGGCCAGATCCTGCCCCTGGTCCGCCAGGCGGTCGAGCTCGGCGCCGACATCATCAAGGCCGACCCCTGCGACGACGTGCAGGAATACCACCGCGTGATCGAGGTCGCGCAGGGCATTCCGGTCCTTGTGCGCGGCGGCGGCAAGGTCTCCGACCGCGAGATCCTCGTCCGCACGGCGGAACTGATGAAGCAGGGCGCGCGCGGCATCGTCTATGGCCGCAACGTGATCCACAACGCCAATCCG
Organism: Mesorhizobium sp. CC13; assembly: GCF_039907765.1. Lineage (NCBI taxonomy): Bacteria > Pseudomonadati > Pseudomonadota > Alphaproteobacteria > Hyphomicrobiales > Phyllobacteriaceae > Mesorhizobium > Mesorhizobium sp. CC13. The sequence continues at coordinate 122,248 of NZ_JARDJI010000009.1, forward strand.
ACAGCGATCACCCGCGCGTTGATGGCGGTGGTGCACGAAGGCGCCGCAGCCGACGCGGCGACGAAATATCTGGGCTGAGGAGGCGGCCATGGGAGGAAAGGTCATACGCTTCGGCATCATCGGCTGCGGCCTGATGGGGCGCGAATTGGCGAGTGCTGCGGCGCGCTGGCTGCATTTGACAGGCGCCAAGGCCCGTCCCGAGATCGTGGCGGTCTGCGACACCAACCCGGTGCTGATGGATTGGTTCGCCACTCATTTGCCCGGCGTCAGGCAGACGACCACCGACTATCGCGAATTGCTGGCGAACCCGGAAGTCGACGCCGTCTATTGCGCCGTGCCGCATCTGCTGCATGCCGAAATGTACCCCGAGATCCTGAAGGCCGGGAAGCATCTGTTCGGCGAAAAGCCCTTCGGCATGGATGCCGCACAGAACCGCATCATCGACGCGGCGGTGAAGGCGCATCAAGACGTGCTGGTGCGCTGCTCGTCGGAGATGCCCTTCTTCCCCGGCGCGCAGAAGGTGATCGACTTCGTTCGCAAGGGGCACGTCGGCGAAATCCTGGAAGTCGAATCCTGCTTCCTGCATTCGTCCGACATCAACCCCGACAAGCCGATCAATTGGAAGCGAGTGGTCGGCGTGAACGGCGAATATGGTTGCATGGGCGACCTGGGAATGCATGTGCTGCATGTTCCCCTGCGGCTCGGCTGGAAGCCTGAGGCAGTCAGCGCGACCCTTGTAAAGCGCGTCACCACTCGTCCTGACGGCAAGGGCAACCAGGTCCCCTGCATGACCTGGGACAACGCGACGGTCACCGGCACGGTCAAGGCCGAGGGCGGCGATTTTCCGCTGGTGTTGAAAACCTGGCGAATCGCGCCCGGCGAAAGCAACACCTGGTCCATCCGGGTGCTGGGCATGAAAGGCTCGGCCTTCTTCACCACCAAGTCGCCACGCCAGTGGCAGTTCATGCACTACGAGGCCGGCGGACCGCAGTGCTGGCAGGTCGAGGATCTCGGCTATCAATCGCTCTTCCCCACGATTACCGGCGGCATCTTCGAATTCGGCTTCACCGACGCGATCCAACAGATGTGGGCGGCGTTCGTCGACGAGCTTTCGGGCGGCGACGCCAACGGCTTCCAGTGTGCGACACCGCAGGAGGCAGCCGATCACCACGCCGTGCTGACCGCAGCTCTCGAGGCCGGGAAGACCGGCCGCGTGGTGCCCGTCGCCTATGGACGCGCGGCATGAAGCGGTCTGCAATCAATGCGGCGCTGCGCCGGGCCGAAGCGATGCTTGCGGATCACTGCTGGCTCCTGCCCGATTGGGCCGGCTGGTCGCCTGCGGACCATGCGTCGGATCCTGGCCTGTCAGCCTTCCTTCGCCAGCGTCAGCTCGGGTGGGACGTGACGGATTTCGGTCTCGGCGATTTCGCCCACCGCGGCCTGGTCCTCTTCTGCGTCAGGAATGGCGCGCAGGGTAATCCGGCAACGCTTCCCTATGCCGAAAAACTTCTGTTCGTAGCGGAAGGGCAGGTGACGCCCTTCCACGCCCACAAGGTCAAGGTCGAGGACATCATCGTGCGCGGCGGCGGCCATCTGTGCGTTGCCTTCACGCGGCACGGTTCGTTCGCCGAAGCGCCGGTGCTGGTGGACGGCCGCGTCGTGACCGATCCTTATGACACGCCGATCCGGCTGCGTCCGGGGCAGAGCATCACGATCCCGCGCGGCATGCAGCACAGCTTCTGGGGCGAAGCCGGGGCGGGCGACGTGTTCGCGGCCGAGGTCAGCCAATGCAACGACGACCTGGCGGACAATTTCTTCCTCGAACCTCTGGGCCGCTTCGCCGAGATCGAAGAGGACGAGCCGCCGCATCACCTGCTTTGGAACGAGAGTTCGCCCGGAGGCGCAACACCATGACGGGTATGATGCCCAAGGGCGATGGCGTCGTTTGCGCCGGAAACTGGATCGTAGATATCGTCCACACACTGGACCGCTGGCCGGCGAAAAGCGACCTCGTGCATATCCTGTCGGAAGCCGAGGGCGTCGGTGGCGGGGCGGCCAATGTGGCCATCGACCTTGCCGCGTTCGACACCGGCCTGCCTTTGTTCGCGGTCGGCCTTACCGGCACCGACCGTCATGCCGAAACGGTGCGTCTGGCCTGCCGGGCGGCGGGGCTGGACAGCCGCCACCTCGGCGCCACCGCCGCTGCGGCCACCGCGCATACGCATGTGATGAACCTGCCCGGCGACAGCCGCACCTTCCTCTACCATGCGGGGGCCAATGACCTGTTCGATGCAGCGCAGCTGTCGATCGGGGCCTTGGCCGAAATGGACGCGCGCATCTTCTATCTGGGCTATCTCAATTTGTTGAACGGGCTCGATGCGATCGGCCCCGACGGCAGCACCGGTGCGGCCGCACTGTTGCGACGGGCGCGGTTGGCCGGGATGCAGACCTGCGTCGACCTCGTCTCCACGGACGGGCCGCGCTTCCGCACCACGGTCGAAGCGACACTCGCCGAAATCGACCATCTTTTCCTGAACGAAATCGAGGCCGCTCGTGCCACGGGGCTCGCCATTTCGGGCCCGCAGGATGCCAAGGGCATGGAGGCGGCTGGCAGGCAGCTGCTGGCGGCTGGGGTGCGGCAGACCGTGATCCTGCATTCACGGGACCTGGCGATCTGGTTGCCGAAACTTGGATCGGCGGTCCGTCTTGCCTCCATACCCATGCCTGCCTCGGAGATCGTAAGCCCGGTCGGTGCAGGCGACGCGTTCTGCGCCGGGGTGATCTTCGGCATCCATGAGCACTGGCCGCCCAATTACGCGCTGCTGCTCGGCCATCGCGCCGCGGCCGCGGCGCTGCGCTCGCCGACTGCGACGGGAAGCATCCCGCCGCTTGTGGCCCTCATGCCCGAGGCGTTCGCAACCAGTTGAATCCACGAAATGGTTTGTCAAAAAGGGAGGAAACCGTGACGACAACCACCAAGCGTAGCTTGTTGAAAGCCACCATCGCAGCGTTGGCAATTGGCCTGGCCCTGCCGGCGCTGGCCCAGGAAAAGCCCGTCATCGCCAGCATCGTGTTCCAGGGCGATTCCTTCATGAAATCGCTGCAGCAGGGCGTCAAGGAAGGTGCCACTGCCGGCGGCGCCGAGGTGCTGGAAATCAACATCGACGGCGACCAGGCCAAGGAAACCGAGGCGATCGATACCTATATTGCCCGCAAGGTCGATGCGATCGTGATCGCCCCGCTGTCGGCAACCAATTCGGCCGCTGCTCTGAAGCGTGCCAAGGATGCGGGCATCACCGTCATTGCGCTGAACGGCGGGCTTGAGGATGCCTCGATCGCGGCGGCCACGTTCTCGACTTCAAATACCGACCTCGGCAAGACCTCGGGCGAGGCGGCTGCCAAGTTCATCACCGAAAAGCTGGGCGGCAAGGCGAAGGTCGGCATCCTCGCCTTCTCGTCGCTCCTGCCGGAACAAAGCGGCGAGCGCACCGGAGGGTTCAAGGGCGCGGCCGCGCAGGGCAATCAGATAGACATTGAGGCCGCACAGGATGCCTGGCTGCCTGAAAAGGCCGTGACCGTCGCAACCGACATCATGACCGCCAATCCCGAGATCAACGTGATCTTCGCGGCCAATGAGGGCGGCACCATCGGCGCCATGCAGGCGGTGCGCAATGCGGGCAAGGCCGGGCAAGTCTTCGTCTTCGGCATCGACGGGTCGGAACAGCTTGCCAAGGGGCTGATGGCCGGGGACGACGTGCTGCAGGCCGTCACCGCCCAGTCGCCGCGCGAAATGGGCAAGATGGGCGCAGAAGCTGCGCTCAAGGTGCTGAAGGGCGAAGCGGTCGAAGCGAAGACGGTCGTGCCGACTTTGCCGCTGAACCGCAATGACCCGGCCGGGATCGAAGCGTTCCTCGCATCGCTCAAATAGGGCGAATGCCGGTGCCGCCCGGCCTTCGGGCGGTGCCGCTTTTCACTGCAGCAGGCAGGGCGTCAGCAATGGATCTGCACCTCGAGGGACTCACGCGCCATTATGGCGCCGTGCGCGCCCTGCACAATTTCACCCATAGCTTCGCGAGCGGCCAGGTCCATGCCCTGATCGGCAAGAACGGCTCGGGCAAGAGCACCTTCATCAAGATGATGGCGGGGGCCACCTCGCCAACCTCGGGACGCATCCGCCTGGGGGCGCGTGCCGTTCAGTTCCGCACTCCACAGGACGCGCTGGCCGAAGGCGTGGTGACCGTCTACCAGGAACTCAGCCTCGTGCCTGGCCTTTCGGTGGCCGAGAACATCTTCCTTGGCCGGCTGCCACGCCGGGGCAAGTGGATCGACTGGGCCAGATTGCACGATCTTGCCGGGGCACTTCTGGAAGAAATGGGCGCGACCGACATCGATCCGCGCCAGTCGGTCGAAAGCCTGTCTGTAGGGCGGCAACAGCTGGTCGAGATCGTCAGGGCCTCGAGCCTGTCGCCCAAGGTACTGCTGCTGGATGAGCCGACCTCCGCCCTTGCCGCCGCCGAGGTGGAACGGCTCTTTGCGTTGATCCGCCGGCTAAAGGCCAAGGGCGCGACGATCATGTACATCTCGCATCGCCTGGCCGAGCTGCCGCGGATCGCCGACACCGTGACGACGCTGCGCGATGGCATCTTTGCAGGATCGTTGCCGATGGCCGAGGCCGGCCCGCGCGAGATCCTTGGCATGATGTTCGGCAACCTCGTGCCGCTGGACCGCCCCGCCAGCAGGCCGGTTGGCAAGTTGTTGCTGGAAGTCCAGGGCCTGCGCATCGAGCCGTGGCTGAGAGACGTGAGCTTCAGGCTGCGCAAGGGGGAGGTGCTGGGGATAGCCGGCATGCTGGGCTCGGGCCGGACGGAGCTTCTGCACGGCATCTTCGGCGCACGACCCATAGACGCCGGGCGTGTCCTGCTGGACGGGCGCGACATCACCAGCTACGGCCTCCCCGGCCGCAAGGCGGAGGGGCTGGCCTATGCCTCCGAGGACCGCAAGCATGCCGGGCTGGTGCTGGATCACTCGATCCACGCCAACCTCGTCACGGCCCCCCTGCGCAAGATCGCCAAATGGGGGCTGACCTGGCTCGGGCTGGAGCGGCCCCATGCCGAGCGCCAGGTGGCAGGGCTGCAGATCAAGGTTTCGGACCTGATGCTGCCGGTCAACTCCCTCTCGGGCGGCAACCAGCAGAAGGTCGTCGTTGGCAACTGGCTGAACAGCGGCCCGCGCGTCCTGCTCCTGGACGAGCCGGGACGCGGCGTCGACGTCCAGGCCAAGCGTCAGATTTACCAGATCATCTGGGACCAGGCCGCCCGGGGGCTGTCCTCGATCGTCGTCTCGACCGAACTCGAGGACCTGGCCGAATGCTGCGACCGCGTCCTGGTGCTGCGCGACGGGCGCATCGCGGCCGAGTTTTCAGACAAGGGGCTCGATCCCAAGGCCCTCTACGCCGCTACCATGATGACCACTCCCGACGCTTCCGCCGAAAGGTCCGCCCCATGACCGCAATTCCCGATGCCTCCGCCGTCGAAGGCCCGCGCCGCCTATCCGGGCTGTTGCGGCGCCAATCCATGCTGCTGATCCTGATCGCCTTCTACATCCTGGTGGCGCTGACGGGGCGCGGCTTCCTGACCCCTGACAACCAGCTCAACATCCTACGCACCGTGGCCGTGCCCGGGATGATCGCCTTCGGCATGACGCTGGTCATCATCGTCGGCGAGATCGACCTGTCGGTCGGTTCGATGGTGGCCGTCTCGGCCTGCATCACCGCTTGGATGGTGCAGCTTCTATCGCGTGGCGCGATGGAGCCCTCGGCGCTTGCCGTGCTAGGGGCCATGCTGATCGCTCTGGCTTTTGCTGCGCTGGTGGGTTTCTTCAACGGCCTCATGCGGCAGAAGATCGGCGTGCCGACCTTCATCTCGTCGCTGGCCATGATGGCGACGCTGGCGGGCGTGGCGAATCTCATCACCGGAGGATCGCCGATCGAGAGCTTTCCTTCGTGGTACTACATCATCGGCAGCGGCCGCTTCCTGCATATTCCGGTACCGGTGTTTCTCCTGGCGGCGGCCTTTGCCTTCACCTTCCTTCTGACGAACTACACGGCGCTTGGCCGCGAGATTTACGCTGTCGGCGGCAATATCGAGGCGGCACGATTGTCGGGCATCAATGTCTGGCGCACCAAGACGATCTGCCTGGTCATCACCAGTGTCTTCGCGGCGATCGGCGGGGTCGTTTATTCCTCGTTGATCAATTCCGGCAATTCGACCATCGCGCGGGGACTGGAGCTCGAGGTGATCTCGGCCTGCATCATCGGCGGCGTCAGCCTGTTCGGCGGCAAGGGCTCGATCTGGGGGGCCTTTATCGGGGTGCTGTTCCTGGGCGTGCTGTTGAACGCCATGACGCTGTGGGGCTTCAACCCATATGCGCAGCAGGTCGTGAAGGGGGCGCTGATCCTTGGCGCCGTCTTCGTCAATTTCGCCATCGACGGGCGATCCCCCCGCTGACGGCTGGGGCAGGGCGCCCCGGCAAGCGGCAGGCAACAGCGGCGTGGCTACCGGCCCGGCGTGGAACTGCCGGAACGCCGAACGACCGCTCCCGTGGTTCCGCGCAGCACCATGCGCAGGCCCAGCGCGCCCGGCAGCGGCGCCGGTGGCGCTTCGCCGGCGATCAGGGCCAGCAATTCGTTGACCGCCTGCCGCCCGATGGCTCTCACAGGCTGCGCCACGGTGGTCAACTGCGGCACGACATAGCGCGCGGCCGGCAGGTCGTCGAAGCCGGTGACCGAGACGTCCTCGGGCACCCGCAGCCCGCGCTGCCTGGCGGCATGGATCGCGCCGATCGCGGCTATGTCGGTCATGCCGAGGATCGCGGTTGGACGATGGCCCTGATCGAACAACGACAGCATCAGGTCGCGGCAGGCCTCGAAGCTATGGGTCTCGCCGATGCCGATACAGAGCGGCGCAATCCCGGCGGTCGCCAATGCTTCCCTCGCGCCTTCCAGGCGTTCCTGGATTGGCCAGCTATGCCCTGGCGCGCCGAGAATGGCGATCTCGCGGTGGTCGAGCGCCAGAAGATGCTCGGCTGCCATCCGCATCCCCTGCCGGTGATCGGCCTTGACCGCATGCGGCGTGACATCCGGCAATTGCCGGTCGATGGCGACGATCGGGATGCCTGCATCCTGCAGTCTCTGGAAGGCGTGCGAATCCTCGGTGACGCTGACGACCAGGACGCCATCCACTTTCTGCGACAGGAGCGCGGCGACATAACGCGCTTCGCTTTCGGGGTTTTCCGCGGTCGAGCAGATCATCGCGGTATAGCCCCGGGCGAACAGCTCCTGTTCGATTTCGTGGGCGAGGATGCCGAAGAAATGCACGTCCAGCGCCGGGAGCATAAGTGCCACCATACGGCTTTCCTGCATGCGTATCAGCCTGGCACCCGCGTTCGGCTGGAAGCCCGTCTCCTGGATCGCGGCCTCGACCTTCTTCCGCACGCCGGCAGAGACATAACCGGAATTGTTGATGACGCGGGAAACCGTCGCGATGGACGTTCCGGAAAGCCTCGCAACGTCGCGTATGCCAGCCATTCTATGGATTGCCTTCGGAAATGGGTGCCTGCAGCGGCCTATCCTTTCAGCAGGCCTGCTGCAGCCTATCTCGAAGTCGGGCCGGATCGAAGCTGCGGCTGCCGTTTCCCGCAGGATTTTGACGGTGCGCAGTGGGCCGGGTGCGAACAACCTCTGCAGCGACCGACGGCGGCAAGCGCTGCCGACCGCCCAAACCCTGCTTCGATTTCCGAATTTCTCCTGTCGCTGTCGGTCGCGCTTGACATGAACCGCATAACGATTCTATCCATATGCGCAATAGACGCGCATATGAGCAAACCATGGCAACCTCATCCCTCCTGCTGGCCAAGATCTGTCAAGCCTACTATCGCGAGCGCCTGACAATGGCGGAGGTGGGGACGCGTTTCGGGCTTTCCCGTCACAAGATCGGCCGGATGCTGCAGGAGGCCGAGGAACTGGGCGTCGTGCGCATCGATGTTCGTGCCCCGGTCAGTCAGGCCAGCGACCTGGAGCGGGCCATCGAGGTCGGTCTCGGCGTCAAGACCTGTGTCGTTGCCAGGGTCGAGCCGAATCTTGCCGCCGACGAGGTGAAGCGGCGTACCTGCGCCCTTGGCGCCGAGTTCCTCGGCGAGATCTTGCCAGAGAACGGCGCCATTGGAATTGGCTGGGGCAGCACGACCTTCGAATTGGTGACGCAGCTCAAGACGCTCGATTTTCCCGGATCCCAGGTGATTCAGATCACGGGCGGAAACAAGCGCGTCGAGCACCTGTTCGATTGTCAGGAAGTGACGCGGCGACTGGCCGAGAAGCTCGGCACGGCACCGCATCTCCTTCATGCGCCTGGCATCGTGGATCGCAAGGAGACCCGTGACCTGCTTCTGGGCGAAAGCTCGATCGCCGATGTCTTCAAGCTTTTCTCGATCCTCGACATGGCGATCGTCGGTATCGGCTCGCTGGTGCCGTCGGAGGCATCCATGCTGCTTGCCAGCGGCTACTTCGAGCTGCCGGAGCGGGCGGCGCTGAAGCGCGCGGGAGCCGTCGGGGACGTCTTCTCCTACTTCGTCGATGCGGCCGGTGACGTCGTCCGGACGGAGATCTACGACCGGATGATCACCATCGGCCTCAGCGACCTGATGCAGGTGCCCGCGCGCGTCGGGATCGCGACCGGCGCGGTGAAGGCCAAGGCCGTGGTCGCGGCCGCCAAGGGCGGCTTTGTCAATACATTGATCCTGGACTCGGTCCTGGCCGGCGCCGTGCTTGCCGAAATTGGCTCGCCCGCACCGTCGGAGGTGCACGAACCCGCATGATCGGAGCCGGATTACGCGAGCTTGTTGAGGCGCATTTGTAGAGTAGATGCGCATTTGGAGGAGGAGTAGCATGTCGGAACAGGAAGCAGGGAGTGACAAGGAGTCGGCCATCCGCAATCTGGAGGCCGACGCAATGCCAAGAACCACACGCAGGCAATTTCTTGCCGGATCCGCGGCCGGCATCGCCGCCGTCGGGACACTCGGCTTTCCTGCGATAAAGGTGAGGGCCGCTGAGAATGGCCCCGTCAAGTTCGGTCTGCTCGAGGACCAGTCGGGCAATTTCGCGCTTTTCGGCCTGCCCAAGCTGCATGCCACGCAACTGGCGATCAAGGAGATCAACGACGGCTTCACGCTGCTCAGTGGCCCGACCGGCCCAGGCGGTACCGGCAAGGACGGCGCCTACAGCGAGTTGGCCGACACGCTGGTCGAATCCGGCGACAAGGGCATCAACGGGCGGCAGCTGGAGCTCATTTCGCCCGATCCGCAGTCAGAGCCGCGCATGTACCAGCAGCTCACCAAGCGGCTGGGCCTCGAGGACGAGGTCGATGTCATCATGGGCGCCTTCGCCAGCGCCAACCGCGAAGCGATGCGGCCGGTGATCGACCAGATGAAGAAGATGTACTGGTACAACAACCAGTACGAGGGCGGCGTGGCCGACAAGTACACGTTCTGCACGGGTGCCGTTGCCGAGCAGCAGATCATCCCGGCGATGCAGTACTGCATCAGCAAGTTCGGCAAGCGCATCTACATTCCGGCAGCCGACTACAATTTCGGGCAGCTCAGCGCCATGTGGACGCGCGCCATGGCCCCGCTGCTCGGCGGCGAGGTGGTCGGGCAGGAGTTCATTCCGCTCAGCGTCACCGACTTCACCTCGACGATCGCCCGCATCGAACAGGCCAAGGCCGACTGGCTGATGATGTACATCACCGGTCAGAACCACGCCAATTTCTACCCGCAAGCCAATGCCGCGGGCCTCAAGCGGCCAATGGGATCAAGCATCAACCTTGCCCAGGGCTACGAGCACAAGCGATTTGCCGCGCCAGCCCTTGCGGGGATGAACGTGGCGGTCAGCTACATGGAAGAGATCCCGACGCCGCGCAACCAGGCGTTCGTCAAGCGCTTCCGCGCCATGTTCCCGGACGAGCCCTACATCCAGCAGGAGGCGCACAGCGCCTATGTCGCGACGCACCTCTATGCGGTCGCCTGCCGGCTCGCCAAGACGACGGAGCAAGGGGCGGTGATGGAGGTGCTGGAAAGCGGCATCGGCATCGAGGCGCCCGCGGGATGGATGTTCATGGATCCCGCGACGCATCACATGAGCCAGCACATCCGCATGGCTTCGTGCGACGAGAACCACAACATCACCTTCGTGCAGGAATGGCCGTCCATCGAGCCGTGGTGGACCCGCAGGCTCGGCGTGAATCTGGTGAAGAACCCGGAATTCAAGCAGTACACGCCTGCCGACGATCCGGCCTTCAAGCAATTCATCTGATTGCAAAGTCACCCGCGACGGTCGCCTGGCGACCGTCGCCTATGGGGCAACCATGACCAGTGATCTGTTCAATCTCGGCTATCAGTTCCTGGTGAACATCTCTTTTTTGATGTTCGCCGCGATGGGCCTCATCATCGTGTTGGGCATGCTCAACATCATCAATCTCGCGCATGGCGAGTTCATCATGATGGGCGCGTATACGGCAACGATTGCCGTCCACAACGGCGTGCCGTTCGTCCTGGCGGTGATGCTCGCCACGTTCGCGGTCGGCATCTTCGGTGCCGTCATCGAGCGGCTGGTGATCCGCCGCTTCTACGGAAACAAGCTCAACGCGCTGGTGGCGACATTCGGGCTCAGCCTGATCATCAGCCAGGGCACGCTGCTGCTGTTTGGCCCGTTCCTGCAGGGCATAAAGATGCCGCTGGGCGGTTTCAAGGTCGGCGATTATTCCTACGCGTCCTATCTCCTGGTGATCGCCGGCCTCGCCTTCGTGGTGCTGGGCGCGCTCTGGTTTCTGTTCTACCGCACGCGCCTCGGTGTCGACATGCGTGCAACTATGCAGAACCCGGACATGGCACGTGCCCTCGGCGTCAACACCAGCCGGATCTACATGTTCAGCTTCGCCCTCGGCGCGGCACTGGCAGGCCTGACCGGGGCGCTCTACGCTCCGACCACGACCATCGTTCCCTTGTTCGGATCCTCTTTCATAGCGCCTGCGTTCATTACGGTCGTGATCGGCGGCGGCGCCAATCCGCTCATTGGTGCCCTGGCGAGTTCGTCGCTGCTGGCGCTGGTCCAGACACCGCTGTCGTCGGAATTCAGTGCCTTCGCCGGCCGCATTGGCTTGATGTTCGCCGCGTTGCTGATGATGCGTTTCCTGCCCGACGGTCTGTCCCACTACATTCAGGCGGCCTTTCTGAACCGGCGCAGGGCACGCGCGGAGAAAATCCGATGAGCAGCTACCATTCCCTTGCCGCGTCCGGCACCTCGGCTTCGCTGCGCAGTTTTCTGGAGAGGGCAGGTCTCGACGGTCAACTGACCGTCTTCGGCGGCCGCTGGTACTGGTCGTTGTTCATCCTCGTCTTTGGCGCCGCGGCGACGTTCCCCATCTATGGCTCCGTCTTTACGGCGCTCAACTTCACCAGCTTCCTCATCAACGTTCCACTGGCGCTCGGACTGGCACTTCTGTGGGGCTATTGCGGGGTGCTCAGCTTTGGACAGGTCGCCTTCTTCGGCATCGGCGGCTATGCCTATGGCGTTCTCGCCATCAACTGGGGCCTGGGTGCTGCGACGGTGGGCGCGGCGGTCTGCGCTCTCGGCCTGACGGCGCTGGCGGCTGCCGCGTTCGGCTATTTCCTGTTCTATGGCCGCGTCAGCGCCTGGATCATCCCCGTGCTGACGCTCGTCCTCACGCTCATGCTGGAGACTTTTCTCGGCCAGACCGCCGGGTTGGAATGGCGCATCGGCGATGCCCAGCTCGGCGGCTTCAACGGCATGACCAATATTCCCTCGATCACGGTCGGCCCATTCAGCTTCGACGGCTTCAGCCTGCCGTTGTTCTATCTAGTGCTTGCGTTGGTTGCCTTGACCCTGGCGGGGCTGCGGATGCTCGCCAACAGCCATTTCGGACATATCTCGATGGCCATACAGGAAGACCAGGAGCGGGCCGAGCTGCTGGGTTACGACATTCGCCGCTATCAGCTCGCGATCTTCGTCATCGCCGGCTTGCTGGCCGGGCTCAGCGGCATCCTCTACGCCAGCTGGGGCAATTTCATCCAGCCGACATCGGTCGGCCTGCTCGCTTCCACCTTCCCGGTACTGTGGGTCGCCGTCAGCGGCCGTCGCAGCCTGACATCGGTGGCGATCGGTACCGTCGCGCTGTCGGCGCTGTCCGACACGCTCGCGGTGTACAGCGGCGAACTCGCATTTGTCGCGATGGGCGCGATCCTGCTGTTTGGAATGATGGCGGCGCCCAACGGCATGGTCATTACGCTGCTCCGGGGCATTGCCCGTCTCTCCCGCGCGAGGAAATGATGTCTTTGCTGGAACTCAAGGCAGTCCGCCGCGCGTTCGGCGGCATCGTGGCGGCCGATGGTATCGACTTCTCACTGGCGGCTGGCGAGCGCCGCTGCCTGATCGGGCCAAACGGTGCGGGCAAGTCGACATTCTTCAAGCTCATCATGGGCTTGATAAAGCCGGACTCGGGAAGCATCCATCTCGACGGCTCCGATATCAGCCGTGACGAGCCGTTTCGCCGCGTTCAGCGCGGCGTCAGCATGAAATATCAGACGACCCGCATCTTCCCGACGCTCACCGTCGCCCAGAACATGTTCATCGCAAGTCCCGGCGGCAAGCTGTCGGAGGTGGCCGCATGGGGTCTCGAGCGGCTCGAGCTGGCGCGCAACACTGCCCGCCCGGCGGGGGAGCTGAGCTACGGGCAACAGCATTGGCTGGAAATGTGCATGGCGCTCGGCAATACGCCGCGCGTCGTGCTGATGGACGAGCCGACCGCCGGCATGACGCCGCAGGAAAGCCAGCGGACCGCGCAATTCATCAAGGAGCTCGGCGACCGCGGCATCGCCGCGATCGTCATCGAGCACGACATGGGTTTCGTGCGCGGCCTGGAGGCGCCCACGACGGTGCTGCATCAGGGAAGGGTCTTCCGGCACGGCAGCATCGCGGAAATCGAACGCGATCCGGACATTCAGCGCATCTATCTGGGGGACGCTCATGGCTGAGCCGTTGCTTAGTGTCGACCATGTACGGAGTGGCTATCGTGGCGGCGATATCCTGAACGACGTCTCCATGCAGGTGCACAGGGGAGAGATGGTCGCCGTTGTCGGCCGCAATGGCGTCGGCAAGACGACGCTGATGCGCACGATCATGGGGCTGCTGCCGCTGCGCGCCGGGGATATCCGTTTCAAGGGCGTCTCGGTTGCCTCGGACGCTCCTCAGAAGCGTGCGCGCGCCGGCTTCGGCTACGTGCCGCAGGGAAAGATGATCTTCCCGTTCCTGACGGTTGCCGAAAACCTCAGGATGGGCGAGCGCATCGGCGGAGCGGCTGGGTCGCTGGATCGCGTGTTCGAAATGTTTCCGATCCTGCGCGAGCGGCTTGGCCAGCATGGCGGAACGCTGAGCGGAGGCCAGCAGCAGGCGCTCGCCCTGGCGAGGGCGCTGGCGGGTAATCCGCAACTGCTCATCCTGGATGAGCCGTCGGAGAGCATACAGCCGAACATCATCCAGGAAATCGGCCAGATCCTGCAGCGCCTCAATCGCGACCATGGCCTGACGATCATCCTGGTCGAGAACAATTTCAGCCTCATCCGAGCAACCGCGCAGCGGGCCTATGTGCTGGATCGCGGGCGCTGCGTTGCAGAGCTTACCACCGCCGACGTTGCCGATCGCGAGCGAATGCTCCGCCACCTTTCTGTTTGATTGGAGAATACCGATGAATCTGGACGCGTATGATGAATTCCTGGCAGGCATCGGCGAAACGCCGAACCGGCTTGCCGCCATATATCACGCCGTCCGCAACATACCCTATGGCTCGGTCGGCACGCGGGATCCGCTGGTGGTGATGAAGCAGCGCAGCGGCTCCTGCTCGGGAAAGCATGTCCTCCTGCGCAACCTGCTGCGCCGCGCCGGCTATGAGGCAGGCGTCGTGACCATGTTCACCTATTTCGATTCCAAGCTGTCGACCAACCCGTCCTTTCCGGCCGAACTGAACGACATGATCAGGGAGGGCGAGGTCTGCGATTTCCATCACTTCGTGCGGGTCGGCGGCGAGGGCGGCCTGGAACTCGACGCGACCTGGCAGGACGGCCTTGAGAGGTATGGCTTTCCGGTAAACTCGAACTGGACCGGCGAGACCAATACCGAGCTTGCGTCGGTGCCGCTCGAACTGTTTGAACCCGAGGAGGATCTTATTGCGTTGAAGATCAGGCTGGTCGCCACGCTCACACCCGAGCAGGCCCAAAGGCGCAGCCGCTATTTCGCGCTGCTCAGCGCCTGGATAGCCAGTACCCCCGGCGTGCACGGATGAGTGGCGGGCCGCTGTTCGTCGGTATCGACGCCGGAACGACCGGCGTTACCGTCGCCTTGTTCGACAGGCGCGGCCTCATGGTCGCCAGCGGCGACCGCGACTATTCCTGCATCTTTCCTCAGCCTGGCTGGGTCGAACAGGACATGGATGTCGTCTGGCGCGCTGTGTGCGAAGCCAGCCGCCAGGCCATGGCGGGGATCGATCCCGGCCGGATCGTTTCGGTAGGGCTGTCCAGCCAGCGCGGTACCTTCGCCCTGCTCGACGACCAGTTCCGACCGCTGGCGCCTGCCATCGTCTGGAACGACGCGCGTGCCAGGGACATGGAGGCGACGATTGCTGCGAACATCTCGCCGGCAAGGTTCCGTTCGCTCACCGGCATGCCTCTCGCGGCTTCCTGGGCCGTGGCCAAGATCGCCTGGCTGGCCGCGCACAAGCCCAGACTTCTCGACGCCACGAGGTGGATCTGCAACGGACAGGAATACCTGCTTCGCCTGCTGGGAGCAGAGCGGTTCGAAGGCGACCCGTCCAGCCTGACCTTGAACGGCATGCTCGACATACGCCGGCTTGGGTGGAGCGACGAGGTCTGCAAGGCCGCCGGTATCGACCTCGCCAAGCTTCCGCCGCTCGGCGAGCCCGGGGCCGAGGTCGGCGTGATTTCGAAGCAGGCGGCGGCGTTGACCGGACTGCCCGCCGGCGCAGTACTTTGCCGTGGAGCGGGCGACCAGCAATGCGCCGCGCTGGGTGCGGGCGTGGTGCGGCAGGGCATGGCCGAGATCACCATAGGCACCTCGGCGATGATGGTGGCTCACCTCGACCATCCCGATCTCGCGGTCGGAGAGCAGACCTACATCGGCGCGCATGCCATTCCCGGCAAGTGGGACCTGGAGGGCGGTTGCTTTGCCGTCGGCGCCTGCCTGCAATGGTGGCGCGACCAGTTCGAAGGTCCGGCGTCCGGTTATGAGCAGATGATGGCGGAAGCGGCCAAGGCGCCGGTTGGGAGCCAGGGACTGGTGTTCCACCCCTTCTTCGCCGGGCAGATCACACCTCACTACGATGCCACCGCCCGCGGGGCGTTTCTCGGCCTGACGCTGAAACACGCGCGCGCGGACCTCATCCGGGCCATGCTCGAAGGTTTCGCCTGCGAAATACGCATGATGGTCGAGGCCTTCGACGCCGACCTCATGTCCGGGATCACCGATCTGCGGCTCACCGGCGGCGGCACGCGATCCTCGCTTTTCGCGCAGACGATCGCGGACGTCCTGGACCGTCCGGTGAGGCTGCTGCGCGAACGCGAATGCAGCGTACTCGGTGCAGCACTGCTGGGTGCCGTGGGTTCCGCCCATTTCGCCTCGATCGAGGAGGCGGCGGCGGAAATGGTCTGCGCTACGCATTCACTCGAGCCGAACATCGAGCACCGGGGCGTCCTCGACAACCTTTACGGACTGTTTCGCGAGAGCTATTCGGCCCTGGCTGGGGCGGACTTCTATCGGCAGCTCGAACTGGTGCGCCAATAGGTACTCCGTTCAGCGCAATCTTCCGTCCAGCTTGAGGGCCGCCACGGCGGCCTCGCTCTTGCGGATGTGATCGCCGGCGTCGGCCTGCCGTTGCACCAAGAGGATGAAAAGCAGGTCTGTCAGCGCAAGCTGGGCATCGCGGACGGTGATCGATGACGAGCGGACGTCGTCCTCGTCGCTTGCCGTGTGCAGCACGATGTCGGCGATCGCGCTCAGCGGATTGTCCCTCAGCGATGCAATGGCCACGACCGTCGCGCCACCTTCGTTGGCGAGTTCGGCGATGCGCAGCGTCTCGATGCTCGTGCCGGAATGCGAAAGAGCGAGCATCACGTCCCTGGGCCCCAGCGATGCGGCGCTCGCCAGTTGCACGTGGCTGTCGCTGTCGTGCAGCACGTTGCGGCCGAGCTTCATGAGCTTGATGGCGAAATCGCGCGCCACCAGCGAAGAGGCGCTGACTCCGGCGAGGTGGATCCGGTCGGCCTGGTCGAGCAGGTCGAGAACGCGTGCCACGGTCTGTTCGCTGTTCACCGACATCGTCTGCTGCATGGCGGCCAGCTTGCCCGCCACGAGCTTCTGCTGCACGGCGACATAACCGTCGGCGCGGTCGATGCTGCCATGCACCATGCCGGGCGGCGCCTGCCATTGCTGGACCCGGGCCTCGCTGACCGCGAGCTTCAGCTGCTGGTAGCTCGGATAGCCCAGCTTCTGCGCGAACTTCACCACACTGGACTGGCTGCGGCCGGTCTGTTCGGCAAGCGCAACGGACGATAGCCGCAGCATCTCGTCCGGCTTGTCGACGATGAATTGGCCGATCTGCCGGTCGGCCGGCGCCATGGTGTCGAGCGTCGCAAGGATTTTCGTGAGAACCGACATGAAGTTCCTCGCGCCCTCTCATCCGGCAAAGAGTGGGAATAGAATATTCCATCCAATGTTGACAGAGAAGAATAATCTGATCAACTCTCTCGCCAGTTCGGCTGGTCTCGACCGGCTGCTGAACGGATCTAGAACATGGACAAGTTGCGAATCGTCGGTGGCCAGAGGCTGCAGGGGGCAGTTGCCATCTCCGGCGCCAAGAACGCGGCGTTGCCGCAGATTGCTGCGTCGCTGCTGAGCCCCGAACCGCTCGAACTGACCAACCTGCCGGCAGTGAGCGATGTCGAGAACATGCTCGGCGTCATTGCCCAGCACGGCGCGGGAGTCAGCCGCCAGGGCCGTTCGATCATTGTCGACGCGAGCGCCGCTTTTTCCAAGGAGACCAGCTATGACACCGTGCGCAAGATGCGCGCCACGGTGCTGGTGCTGGGGCCGCTGCTGGCGCGTTTCGGCAACGCGCAGGTGTCGCTGCCCGGCGGCTGCGCGATCGGTGCGCGGCCGGTCGACATGCATATCAAGGCCCTTGGCCAACTCGGTGCCGATATCGGCATCCAGGGCGGTTCGATCGTCGCTGTGGCGCCCCGCGGACTGACGGGCGCGCGCATCGTACTCGGCTCGCCGTCGGTGGGCGCGACCGAGACGGCGATGATGGCGGCCACTGCCGCGCGCGGTGAGACGGAGATCGTCAATGCCGCCCGCGAGCCAGAGGTGATGGACCTCGCCGCTTGCCTCAACGCCATGGGTGCGAACATCGAAGGGGCGGGGACGCACCGTATCCTCGTCCAGGGCGGCACGTCCTGGCGCGCGGCCATTCACCACACGATTCCCGATCGCATCGAGGCCGGGACCTATGCCATCGCCGCGGCGATCACCGGCGGCCAACTCGAACTGACGAACGCACGGCTCGAGCATCTTGCGTCGGTGGTACAGGTGCTGGAAGCGGCGGGCGTCAGCGTCTGGCCTGGCGATCGCGGGCTCATCGTCTCGCGGGGCGACCCGTTGTCGCCCGTCGACATCACCACGGAACCCTATCCCGGCTTTCCGACAGATCTCCAGGCGCAGTTCATGGCACTGATGTGCTGCGCGCCGGGAGCGTCGCTGCTGCGCGAGACGGTGTTCGAAAACCGCTTCATGCATGTTCCCGAGCTGGTTCGCCTCGGCGCCAACATCACCCTGCAGGGCACGACGGCGCTCGTGCGGGGTGGCGCGCCGCTGCGTGGCGCTCAGGTGATGGCGACGGACCTCCGCGCCTCCGTTTCGCTGGTGCTTGCCGCGCTCGTTGCGGAGGGCGAGAGCATCGTCAACCGCGTCTACCATCTCGACCGGGGCTATGAGAGCCTCGACCGCAAGCTCCGCATGTGCGGCGCGACCATCGAGCGGATAGCAGGATGACCAGCGCCGCCGTGCCTCGCTTTTACCTCGGTGTCGACGGCGGCGGCACGGGCTGCCGCGCACGCATCGTCGACGCGGCCGGCAATGTGCTCGGCCAGGGCCTTTCCGGTCCGGCGACGACGCGGCTCGGCATCGACGTCGCCTGGGCGTCGATCGCGCGTGCCTTTGGCGCAGCCGTGGAGGAGGCAGGCCTCGGTGATGCCGAACTGGCTCACACCTTCGCCGGCATCGGCCTTGCCGGCATTGGCCGCAAGGGCGCGCTGGAGGC
This sequence comes from Mesorhizobium sp. CC13, assembly GCF_039907765.1. Taxonomy (NCBI): domain Bacteria; kingdom Pseudomonadati; phylum Pseudomonadota; class Alphaproteobacteria; order Hyphomicrobiales; family Phyllobacteriaceae; genus Mesorhizobium; species Mesorhizobium sp. CC13. The sequence goes on from NZ_JARDJI010000009.1 coordinate 140,700, forward strand.
GTTGCAGGCGATCGAGCATCCGTTTGCCGCGATCGACTTCGCCAGCGACGGCATGGGGGCCTGCCTTGGCGCCCATTCGGGCAAGGACGGGGCGATCGTCATCGCGGGCACCGGCTCGATCGGACTGGGCTTCGTCGAGGGTCGGGACCTCAGGGTTGGCGGCTACGGATTCCCGATCTCGGACGAGGGCAGCGGCGCCGATCTGGGCTTGAAGGCGGTGCAACTCGCGCTCCGGGCGCATGACGGCCGGCACGACCGCTCCGCGCTGCTGGCGGAAGTGATGCAGCGGTTCCATGACGATCCGATGGAGGCGGTGGCCTGGATGGACCGGGCCACCGCCACCGACTACGCCGCGCTTGCGCCGACGGTCATGCGCCATGCCGACCAGGGCGACGCGGCCGGCCGCCGTATCGTCCAGGCTGCCGCCGAGCAGATCGACACGATCGTCCGCACGCTGTTCGACAAGGGCGCACCCCGCGTGACCCTGCTCGGAGGGCTGGCGAGCCCTCTCGAACCCTGGCTCGCGCCCGACGTTCGCCGTCGCCTCAAGCCTGCCGATGGGGATGCAGTGTCCGGCGCGATCATCCTGGCCAGGTGGCTTGACAGCGTGGCAGACGCGTCAATCATCTAGGAATATTTCATTCCAAAATTTGTTGACATTAGGAATATTACATTCTAAAACGTTAAGGAAAGCCTCATGGGATCCGGCCCGGCGAGGCTCTGCATCTCAAGAACCGGACAGGTGGCGAACGTGTCGGAACAAGCCTTGATTTCGGAGCTGGGACGCTTGGTTTCCGAGGAGCGGAACCCGCGCACCATGGATATCGACCTGTTGCCGACGGTCGACGTCCTCAGGAAGATCAACGACGAAGACAAGAGCGTCGCCTCCGCTGTCGAGAAGGTGATCCCAGAGATCGCCGCCTGCGTCGATCGCATCACCGCCGCGTTCCGGCAGGGCGGGCGCCTGATCTACATGGGTGCCGGCACCAGCGGCCGCATAGGCGTGCTCGACGCGTCCGAGTGCCCGCCGACATTCCGCGTTCCGCCGACGATGGTCGTCGGTCTCATCGCCGGTGGCTACAGCGCGCTGCTCAAGGCGACGGAAGGTGCCGAGGACAGCCAGGCCAAGGGCGCCGAGGCGCTGGCCGAGATCGATCTGACGGCCAAGGATGTCGTGGTGGGCATCGCCGCAAGCGGCCGCACGCCCTATGTCATTGGCGGTCTCAACTATGCAAAAAAGGTCGGCGCGACCGCCGTCGCCCTTTCGTGCAATCCCCAGTCGGCAATCGCTGCCATAGCCGACATCGCCATTTCGCCGGTCGTCGGCCCCGAGGCATTGACCGGGTCGACGCGGATGAAGTCGGGCACGGCCGAGAAACTGGTGCTCAACATGCTGACCACCGCGAGCATGATCCGCATCGGCAAGACCTACGAAAACCTGATGGTCGACCTGAAGGCCTCGAACAAGAAACTCGTGGCACGCGCCGCCCGCATCGTCATGCAGGCGACCGACTGCACCCTGGAAGAGGCGCAACTGGCACTGGCCCAGACCGAAAATGACGTGAAGCTGGCCATCCTCATCGTCATGACGGGGATGAACCTTGCCGATGCGCGATCGGCGCTGAAGAGGTCGAGCGGGTTCTTGCGACAGGCAATCCAGGACGCGAGGCGAGCGTCCGAGTGATCCGGGAGCGGCCATTCCGGCCGCACCGAGGGAAAGAGCTAAAGGGAGGATGAAATGACCAGCAAGTTCAAGTATTTCCTTGGGGCAACGACGGCCGTGATGATCGGCCTGTCGGCCGTTGCAGGGCATGCCGATGCAGCCACGCTGCGCATGGCCTGGGCGCAGGACGCCACCGGCCTCGACCCGCACAAGCAGACGGCATTCTCGTCGCTGCGACTGCTGGAGCTGATCTACGAGCCGCTCGTGCGCCTCGACGCGGATCTGAAGATCGTTCCAGGCATCGCCACGTCCTGGGAATTCGGTGCCGACGGCAAGCAGCTCACCTTCAAAGTCGATCCCAAGGCGAAGTTCCAGAACGGCGCTGCCGTCACCTCGGCCGACGTCAAGGCATCGTTCGAGCGCATCCTCGACGAGAAGACGGGTGCCGCGAACCGCGCCAACTACCTGTCGATCGAAGGCATCGAGACCCCCGACGCCGGCACCGTCGTCTTCAAGCTGAAGCAGCCCGACGCGCCGATCCTGACGGCGATGACCGACACCAATTCGTCGATCGTCCCGGCCAGCGAGATCGCCGCCGGCACCATCGGCACCAAGGCGATCGGCTCGGGTCCGTTCAAGCTGGAGAAGTGGGATCCCAATTCCAAGGAAGTGCTCGTCGCCAACAAGGACTGGGCTGGCGGTGCGACCGGCGTGGACGGAATCGAGATCAGCGTGCTGCCGGACGAAACCGCGATCCTCGCCGCCATGCGCACGGGCCAGGTCGACTTCGCCCTGCTCAACGATCCGCTGATCGCCACGCTGGTGCCCAACGAGCCCAAGCTTCAGCTCAACCGCGCCCCGCTGCTCGCCTATCACGTCCTCCAGCTCAACCCGGCGCGCAAGCCGATGAACGAGCTGGCCGTGCGCCAGGCGATCTCGTGCGCCGTCGACCGCCAGGCCGTGCTCGAAACCGCATCGCTCGGCGAAGGCCGGGTGACCGGGCCACTGACGATGCCGTTCTTCGCCTCCGATCCCAACTCGCTGTTCTGCTACAAGCAGGATGTCGAGAAGGCCAAGAAGCTGATGGCCGATGCCGGTTTCGCCGATGGCTTCACCGCCACCGTGATCGCCGCGACCGCCGAGCCGCCGACGGCAGCCGCCGAGGCCCAGGTGCTGCAGTCGCAGCTGGCCGAGATCGGCGTCAAGCTCGACATCAAGATGATGGAGCTCAACGTCTATGTCGACACCTGGCTGAAGGGCGACTTCGACATGGCGGTGGCGCTGAACGGCGGCCGTCCCGACCCCTATACCATGTACAACCGCTACTGGACCAAGAGCGGCAACCTACAGAAGGTCTCCAACTTCGCCGACGACACGCTCGACAAGCTCCTGCAGGACGGTCGCGCCGAGACCGATCCGGAAAAGCGCAAGGTGATCTTCGCCGACTTCGACAAGCAGCTCGCCGAGAAGTCGCCTTGGGTCTGGCTCTACACCGGCTATGGCTACACCGCGCAGCAGAAGAACGTGCAGGGCTTCGTGCCTATGCCTACCGGCTCGCTGTTCAGCCTCGGCAAGGTGACCATCCAGCAGTAGCAAGAGCTTCGGGCGGCGCGCTCTCCCTGTCGTCGCCTGAAGGCGGTCGCCATCGCGTCGATGGCGACCGCCAAGGCAGCGTAAGTCGTGCACCGGCCGGCTCCGTTGCAGAACCGACGCGGTTCCTCAACCCGATATGGGACGCATGCCATGAGTTACGTGATACGTCGCCTTCAGGCCTTCCCATTGGTCCTGATCGGGGTCTCGGTCATCGTCTTCATCGCCATACGGCTTGTGCCGGGCGATTCCATCACGGCGATGCTGGGCACCGAGGCAGGCCTCCTGACCCCGCAGCAGCGGGGTTCACTCGCCGCCTATTTCGGCATCGACCAACCATGGCCGATCCAGTATTGGCGCTGGTTCACCGGCCTGTTCAGCGGCGACCTCGGCATATCGGTGACCTACGGCAAGCCGGTGCTGACGGTCATCCTCGAACGCTTTCCGCTGACGCTTGAACTTGCGCTCTTGTCGATGCTGATCGCGCTGACGATCGGTGTTCCGGCGGGCGTCTTCGCCGCCACCCGCAATGAACGCCCCGCCGACCTCGGCGTCCGCATCGCCGCCATGATCGGCCAGTCGACGCCGAGCTTCGTCGTCGGCCTCGTCCTCATCTACATTCTCTCGGCCGGCTTCGGCGTGCTGCCGACGATGGGTGTCTTCACGCCGTTGTGGCAGGACCCGCTGCAGAATCTCGGCCAGATGATCCTGCCGGCGATCACGCTTGGCCTTGCATTCGCCGCTTCGGTCACGCGTGTTTCGCGCTCGGCCATGCTCGATGTGCTGAGCGACGATTATGTGCGCACGGCGCGGAGCAAGGGTGCTCCAGAACGCCGCGTCATCTGGCGCCATGCGCTGCCCAATGCGCTGGTGCCCGTCGTCACGCTGAGCGGCATCGAGTTCGGCTACCTGCTCGGTGGCGCCGTCATCGTCGAGCAGATCTATGCTCTGCCCGGCCTCGGGCGCATGGTGCTGGAAGCAATCCTGCAGCGCGACTATGCCCTGGTCCAGGGCGCGGTGCTGTTCATCGCCCTCAACTTCATGATCGTCAATCTGCTCGTCGACCTTGCTTATGCCGCGCTCGACCCCCGTATCCGCCTGGAGGGACGCTGATGCGCATCCTGAAATCGATCTTTTCCCATCCGAGCGGCCGCATCGGTGGGGCCATCGTGCTGACCTACTTGCTTGTCGCCTTGCTGGGCGCCGCTGGCGCGACGCCGCACGATCCGCTGATGCAGTACCGTATCGACCGCCTGCAGGCGCCTTCGTCCTCCTACCTCATGGGCACGGATCTGTTCGGCCGGGACGTGATGAGCCGCCTGATGAAAGGCGTCGGCCAGTCGTTCACGGTGGCCTTCTTCTCCGTCGCCCTGGCGACGCTTGCCGGTACCGTGCTCGGCCTCACTGCAGCTTGGTACGGCAAGCGCTGGGATACGGTGATGATGCGGCTGATGGACGTGCTGCTGGCGTTTCCCGCAATTCTGCTCGCGCTGCTGATCGTCACCATCATCGGTCCCGGCACCTGGACCAGCGTTGCGGCGATCAGCATCGTCTACACGCCGATCTTCACCCGCGTCGTGCGCGGTCCGGCACTGTCGCTCAAGGAGCGCGACTTCGTCGATGCCGCCCGCACCTTCGGGTCGAGCCGCTCCTACATCCTGACGCGGCACCTGCTGCTCAATCTGGTGGCGCCGCTCACCGTGCAGGTGACGCTGGCGCTCGCCTGGGCGCTGCTCACTGAAGCCGGTCTCAGCTTCCTCGGCCTCGGTACCCAGCCGCCGGCCTCGTCGCTCGGCCTGATGCTGAGCGACAGCCGCAACCTGATGGAGCAGGCACCCTGGCTGCTGGCCTTCCCGGCTGTCGCCATCATGCTTTCCATCCTCGGCTTCAACCTGCTCGGCGATGCGCTGCGCGACATCCTCGACCCCAAGACGAGGAGGGCGTGACATGGGAGGGCATCAGATGAAGCCGATCCTTTCGGTCCGTGACCTGCACGTGAGTTTCGGCCCGGCAGCCAGCGCCAAAGAAGTGGTGCATGGCGTGAGCTTCGATGTCGGCGTCGGCGAGGTCCTTGCGATTGTCGGCGAGAGCGGTTCCGGCAAGTCCGTGACCGCGCTCTCCAGCAACCGGCTGATCGACTATGCCGGTGGCCGGATTACCAATGGCAAGATCGAGCTGCTGCGCGCCGACGGCAGGGTCATGGACGTCACCGCCGCAAGCAAGCAAGATCTCGTCGGCATACGCGGCGCCGAGATCGGCGTGATCTTCCAGGAGCCGATGACGTCGCTCAATCCGGTGCTGACCATCGGTACCCAGATCGAGGAGTCGTTCCGACTTCATCGCGGCCTCACCGGCAGGCAAGCCAGGGCGGCTGCCCGCGAGGCGCTTGAGCGGGTGCGCATCCCCGATGCCGATCGGCGGCTCAAGGCGACGCCGAACGAGCTGTCGGGCGGCATGCTGCAGCGCGTGATGATCGCCATGGCGCTGGCCTGCAACCCGCGCCTGCTGATCGCCGACGAACCGACCACGGCCCTCGATGTGACCGTGCAGGCGCAGATCATGGCGCTGCTGGCCGAGCTGCGGCGCGAGACGGGCATGTCGATGATCTTCATCAGCCATGACATCGGCCTTGTCGCCGGCATCGCCGACCGCGTGATGGTGATGCAGGACGGTCGGGTGGTGGAACAGGGCGAACTCAGCCAGATCCTCGACGCCCCGCAACATCCCTACACCCAGCACCTGCTGCACGCGGTGCCGCATTTCTCCAGCGGCGTGGCGGTGAGAGCGGACGGAGCGCGAAAGGCAGCGCCGCTGCCCAAGCCGACGCTCGAAGTCGACGACCTCGTCGTACGCTATCCGCTGAAGGGCGGCTGGTTCAGCAAGCCGGTCGGGGCCGTGCATGCCGTCGACGGCGTCGCCTTCGACCTGATGCCCGGCGAAACGCTGGCGATCGTCGGCGAGAGCGGTTCGGGCAAGTCGACCACCGCACGTGCCGTGCTGGGCCTCGTCTCGCCGACGCGCGGGGCCTTGGAGGCCCGGGCGGCGAGGCCCGGCCAGAGCCGGCTGCCGGTGCAGATGGTGTTCCAGAACCCCTATGCCTCGCTCAACCCGCGCCTCAACGTCGAGCAGATCCTGGCCGAGCCGGTGATCGCAACCGGCCAGCCAATCGACGCTGCCGTTCGCACTCGAATGGTGACGCTCCTCAGGCGCGTTGGTTTGCCGGAGGACAGCCTTGCGCGCTATCCGCACCAGTTCTCTGGCGGTCAGCGGCAGCGCCTGTGCATTGCGCGTTCGCTGATGCTCAACCCGTCGGTCGTGGTGCTCGACGAGGCGGTCTCGGCGCTCGACGTTTCCGTCCAGGCCCGCGTGCTCGAACTTCTGGTCGACCTGCAGCGCGAATACGGTCTCGCCTATCTTTTCATCTCGCATGACATGGCGGTGGTCGAGCGCATCGCCCACCGCGTCGCGGTGATGTACGCCGGCCAGATCGTCGAGATCGGCGACGCGAAGTCGGTCCTCGCCGATCCTCAGCACCCCTATACGAAGAAGCTCATCGCAGCCGTGCCCACCATCGACCGCCGTAATCAGCACTTCGAGCTCGACACCCGCCAGGTCCCGTCGCTGGTGCGCCCCGTCGGCTTCGAGCCGCCGGCGGCGAAGTGGCTTCAGTTTGGCGCAGATCACAAGGTGCGGGCCGAGGCCTGAGGGAAACGAAGATGGCAACGGACGACCTGCCCAACCGTTTCGACCGCGCTTTCGCACTGCTTGCACATTCCGTCGAGACCGGGCGCATTCCGGGTGGCGTGCTGGGCATCGTCGACAGGGGCGGCCAGCGCATCACCAGGTCGATTGGCCTTGCGCAGCGCGTTCCCGCCTCGCGGCCGATGCGCGACGACACCTGGTTCGACCTGGCGTCGCTGACGAAGGTCATCTTCACCACGCCGCGCATCTTGGCGCTGGCCGAGGCCGGCACGATCGACATCGACGCGCCGCTGATTTCGGTGCTTCCCGATCTGCGCCAGTATGACCCTAATGCCTGGGAACGGCAGGTCACCTTCCGCCAGTGCCTTGGCCACCAGACGCCGTTCCCTGCGGTTGAGCCGATCTATACCTATGGCCAAGACCCCGACTTGCTGCGCACCTTCATCCTGCAGCGCGAGTGGCGGAAGCTCGAGGCGCCTGTTTACTCCGACATCAACTTCATCCTGCTCGGCTTCGCCATAGAGCGCCTGTCGGGCAGGTGGATCCGCGACATGGACGCCGGCCCGGGCTTTGCCTTTGCTGCCGATCCTGACCGGTCGGCAGCGACGGAGGACTGCACCTGGCGCCATCGCGTGCTGTCGGGCGAAGTCCATGACGACAATTGCTCGGCCCTGCAGGGAGCCGGCCACGCCGGCTTGTTCGGCACGGCGGCCTCCGTGCTCGACTTCGCGCAGGGCCTGCTCGACGGCAGCGGCGCCTCGCCGAAAGCCATTGGCCTGATGCGCACGCCACTGTCGGACACGCGCACCCATGGCTGGGAACATGCCTACATCGGCTGGTCCGGCGGTGACCGCTGCAGCGCAGCCACCATCGGGCACACCGGCTTCACTGGCACCGGCCTCTGGATCGATTTCGACATCGGCCGCGCCTGGACCCTGCTCACCAACCGCATCCACCCCACCCGCCATTTCGACAGCGGGATCGTCGATCTTCGCCGCCGGACCGGCGACACCATCAACGGAGCTTGAACATGAAACCCATCTGGTCGGTCGGGCTGATGACCGGAACCGTGCTCGACGGCAACATCGACGTCGCGCTGCTCAAGACCGATGGCGAGTGCATCGAGGCGTTCGGGCCCTACGCGCTCGTGCCTTACGAGGCGTCGGTGCGGCCGATGCTGGAGCAGGCACAGGCCGAAGCCCGCGTGTGGAATTTCGAAGGCCCCGAGCCGGCGATCTTCGCTGCGGCGGAAGAAGCGCTGACCCGCGCCCAGTCGGCCGCGGTCAGGCAGGTCGTCGAAGGCGCCGGTATGACGATGGCCGATATCGGCGTCGTCGGCTTCCACGGCCAGACCGTGCTGCACCGCGGACCCCAGAAGGGCGGCCTGCGCGGCGAGACCCGTCAGTTGGGCGACGGCGAACTGATGCAGTCGCTGCTCGGCACAAAGGTGGTCTACGATTTCCGCACCGCCGACATCCGTGCCGGCGGGCAGGGGGCGCCGCTGGCCGCGGCCTATCACGCCGCCCTGCTCGGCACGGCCGGCGCCAGCGGCGACAGCGCCATCCTCAATCTCGGCGGCGTCGGCAACGTCACCTGGTGGGACGGCAGGTCCGATCTCGTCGCCTTCGACACCGGCCCCGCCAACGCGCCGATCAACGACTTCGTCAAGGCTAGGGGGTTGGGCGAGATGGACCGGGGTGGGGCGCTCGCTGCGGTTGGCACGGTCGACGAGGCAAGGCTTGCGCGCCTTCTCGAGCATCCCTATCTCGCCGCCCCTTATCCCAAGTCGCTCGATCGCTTCGACTTCACAGCTGCGATGGCCGACGGGCTCAGCAATCAAGATGGTGCTGCGACGCTTACTGCTTTCAGCGCCTCTTGCGTCGGCAAGGCGCTCGACCTTCTGCCGCAGCGCCCGACAAAACTCTTCGTCTCCGGCGGCGGCCGTCACAACCCCACCTTCATGGCCATGCTGCTCGAACGCGCCGGCGTCGAGGCGGTCTCGGCCGACACGATCGGCTGGCGCGGCGATGCCGTCGAAGCCGAGTGCTTCGCATTCCTGGCCGCGCGCGTGCTGCGCGGCATGCCCATCAGCTTCCCGAGCACCACGGGCGTCCCCCGGCCGATGACAGGCGGCTGTGTCGCCGGCTGACTTGCGGCGGCAGCAAACGATCGAGATGGGCGACCGTCGGCGACCATGACGGCCGCCGACGCTTCCCTTTTCAGGCCTGCTCCAGGGGCTTCGCCAGGAAGATCCGTGTGCGGCCCTTCGGAAAGTCCGGCAACTCGCCAAACGGCTTGTAGCCCTGGCGCTGATAGACCTTCAGCGCCGTCGGGCTAAAGGTGTCGATATAGGCGCCGTGGCAGCCGCGTGCCGCAGCTTCGTCCTCGGCCGCCTGCAGCATGCGCGAAGCCGCGTTCTGTCCGCGCAGGCTCTCGTCCACCCACAGCCATTGGACATAGAGCCAGCCCCAAGCGGTGTAGCCGGATATGCCGGCGACGACGGAGCCATCCTCGCCTCGAACGAACACTGCCAACGGGCGCTTGTCTGCCGGTCCGACGTCCGCCGCGTTGAAGGCGGTCAGATGGTCGCCGACCGTGCCGAGGTCTTCGGACGATGGGGCGTCGGTGACTTCGTACTTCATGCGTTGCCTCTGTCTGTCCGGCCTAGATGGCCTGCAACGCGTCGTCGGTGCAAGGGGCAGGACCCGATGTCCACCGTAGCTGGAGAGGGCGATCGGAGCGCTTCCGGTGCCGACAGAGCGCGAACTCACCAGGCAACGGGATCGCCGGCCGAACCATCGGCCTTCAGCAGGCCGATCAGCCGACTGACATCGGCGCGATCGATCTTGGCGGGCGGCACGAAGGCGCAATACGGGTGACCGAGCCTGACAGTCGCCGAAGACAATGCGACGAGACGGCCGGCCTCGAGATCGGCGCGCGCAAGTGCATATTGGCCCAGCGCAATGCCGAGCCCGAGGCGGGCGGAGGAAATGGCGAGGCTCGACAGGCCCACGCGCCTTCCCCGGGAAGGATCTGGCCTGCGCGCGCTTCCCTGCTCCACGAACCAATCCGACCACGTCGGATGCGAAGCGTAGTTCGGACCCCAATTGGTGTGGATGAACGCGCTTTCGTGGACGTCGGCGAGGCTTGCAACGTCCCCGCCGAGGCTGCGCCAGAATTCCGGCGAGCAGACGGGCAGGACTTCGTCGTGCAGCAGCCTTATCCTAACGAGTTCGGGGTAGTGGTAGTCGCCGTAGCTGATGCGGACGTCGGCGCCCTGGCGCATGATGTCGATCGGATCGTCTTCAACTCGTATGTCGATCGCCATGCGCGGGTAGCTGTCCAGCATCGCGCGCAGCCGAGGCGCAAGCCAGTTTTCAGCCAGCGAAGAGGGAGCGCTGACGACCAGGCGCATGCGCACCTCGTCGGCCAGGATGCGGGCGGTTACGGTGGCGATGTCGCCAAGCGCTCGCGCCGTCTGTGGGTAGATCGCATGGCCCGCGTCGGTCAATGCGATGCGGTTGCCGGTCCGCAGGAACAGCTGCTTGCCGAAATAGCTCTCGAGATTGCGCACCTGCTGGCTGATGGCCGCCGACGAGACGCCCAGCTCACGGGCTGCGAGGGTGAAATTGCCGGTCCGCGCCGCCACCTCGAATGCCTTCAGCGCGTTGAGGGGCGGAAGCCGCTCCATAACTTCTCCATAAGGTTTTCTTTCGCAAGCCTAACAATTTTGCGCGTTGAAGCGAAGATTTATTTGCGGCCTGATGCGTCCATCAGCCTGTGGAGAACCTCATGAAGCACATCATCGATCTCGACCGTTTCCCTCTCGACCGTCCGGGCAGCGACGACTGGAACGCGCTCGTCGCCAAGTCCCGGGAGGCGCTTGCGTCCAATGGCATGTTCGACCTGGAGGGCTTCCTGCTGCCGGGCGTTGCCGAGCGGGCGGCAGCGGAGATCAAGCCTGCGATGGACAGCCGCTCCCACGAGCACCGCCGGGTGCACAACATCTATTTCAGGCCGGAGATTCCCGAACTGCCGGCCGATCATCCCGCCCTGCGCAAGGTCGAGACCGTCAGCCATACGCTGTGCGCCGACCAGATGCCCGCAAGCATCGTGCTCGCCATCTACGAATATACTCCGCTGGCGCATTTCCTGGCCGCGACGATGGACAAGCAGGCGCTCTACGTGATGGACGACCCGCTGGCGCGGGCCAATGTGATGGCCTACCGGGCGGGCGAAGCGCTGAACTGGCACTTCGACCGATCGGAATTCACAACCACGCTGCTGCTGCAGGCGCCCGACGAAGGCGGAGCCTTCGAATACCGTACCGATCTGCGCTCCGACGCCGACCCGAACTACCGCGGCGTCGCGCAACTGCTCGAAGGCCGCGATCCTCTCGTGCAGACCACCCGCCTCAAGCCGGGGACGCTGAACGTCTTCAGGGGCAAGAACACGGCGCACCGCGTCACGCCGGTCGGCGGCGCGCGCGAGCGGATCATTGCGGTCTTCTCCTACTACGAACGGCAGGGCGTGATGTTCAGCCCGGAGGAACGGCTCGGCTTCTACGGTCGGGCAGCTTGAGACCGTGCGGCCGCCAGACGACGCCATCGTGACGCAATCCAAGGAGAACGAGCATGACATTTTTCAGGCGCAACGGGTCGCCGATCCCAGCATCCGTAGAACGGCTGGGGGAGGCTGCCCGCAAGGGACGATACGATCGCCGCGAGTTCCTGGCGATCGCGACTGCGATCGGTGCGTCGACGGCGGTGGCCTATGCCATGCTCGGCCTTCCGGCGCCGGCCAGAGCCGAGGAGACGCTCACGCCGAAGAAGGGCGGAACGCTGAAGGTCGCGATGTTCGTCAAGCCGCTCAAGGATCCGCGCCTGTTCGACTGGTCTGAAATGTCGAACGTCGCCCGGCAGGTCGTCGAGCCGTTGGTGCGCTACACGCGGCAGGCGACCTTCGAGCCGGTGCTGCTGGAAAGTTGGGAAACCAACGACGACGCCACCGAATATGTCCTGCACGTCCGCAAGGGCGTGACGTGGAACAACGGCGACGCCTTCGGCGCGGACGACGTCATCTTCAACATCCAGCGTTGGTGCGACAGCAAGGTCGAGGGCAATTCCATGACCACGCCCATGGCGTCCCTGATCGATTCGTCCACAGACAAGGCAAGAGAGGGGGCCATAGAGAAGGTCGACGATCACACGGTGAAACTGGTGCTCGGCTCGCCCGACATCTCCATCATACCGGGCCTGGCGGAGTATCCCGCGCTTCTGGTGCACCGGACTTTCGACGAAACGGGCGCGGATCTGGTCAGGAACCCGATCGGTACCGGCGCATTCGAACTGGTGGCCTGCGATGTCGGGCAGCGCGCGGTGCTTAAGCGGCGAACGAACGGCGCCTGGTGGGGCGGCGAAGCGCTGCTCGACGGGGTGGAGTTCATTGACTACGGCACCGACCCATCGGCGATGGTGAGCGCATTCGAGTCGGGCGAGGTGCAGGCCAATTACGAGACGTCCGGCGACTTTGTCGCGGTCCTCGACGACATGGGCCTGGTGAGGTCCGAGGCGATAACCGCCGGGACCATCGTGGCGCGGACCAATCTTACCGCCAAGCCATATGACGACCAGCGCGTGCGCAACGCGCTGCAGCTGGCTGTCGACAATGCCGCCGTGCTGGCTCTGGGCTATGGCGGCCGCGGCGTGCCGGCCGAGAACCATCACGTCTGTCCCATCCATCCCGAATACGCCAAGCTGCCTCCGGTCGGCCGCGACATCGAGAAGGCAAAGGCGCTGATGGCGGAGGCTGGCCAGCTCGACTTCGAGCACGAGATCATCAGTGTCGACGAGGAGTGGGAAAAGAATACCGGCGACGCCATTGCGGCCCAGCTCCGCGAGGCGGGCTTCAAGGTGAAGCGGACGGTGCTGCCGGGTTCGACCTTCTGGAACGACTGGACGAAATATCCGTACTCGCTCACCAACTGGGCGATGCGGCCCCTGGGGGTTCAGGCCTTGAACCTCGCCTACAGGTCGGGCGGCGCCTGGAACGAGACGGCGTTCGCCGACGAGACCTTCGACGCCAAGCTTACGGAGGCGCTGGCGATACCCGATGCCGACAAGCGCCGGGCGGTGATGGCCGACATCGAAACCATCCTGCAATCCTCCGGCATCATGATCCAGCCGTTCTGGCGCAGCCTTTTCAACCACACCGCGCCGCAGGTCAAAGGCATGGAGATGCACCCGACCTTCGCTATGTTCCTGGAGAAGGTCTGGCTCGACGCGTAGCCTTCGGCCCGGCGACCGGTCGGCGTTCCAGACCGGTGGAAGGCCGGTGGGGTGACGCCGGTCCGGCTGTCGAGAGGACGATGGCGCCGAGCACCGAGACGGTGCTGCCCCGACAATCTTGAGAAACATCCAAGATTAGGGCACAATTTGCGCACGCATCGGAAGTGCGCAACTGTCTCATATGCGGCCGGCTGAAACCGAGTGACGGCTCGCGTGGAGGGGCGGCGTCGATGGTTCAGGGGCTGTATCTTCTGTTCGGCGCAGCGTCCGTGGTCACGGCCCTGACCCTGGTCCTGGCGCGGAATCCGGTCCACAGCGCCTTGGCGCTGATGGCCTGTTTCCTGCAGGTCTCCGCCATCTTTGTCCTGCTCGAGGCGCCGCTTCTCGCCGTCATCCAGATATTCGTCTATGTCGGCGCGATCATGGTCCTCTTTATCTTCGTGATCATGATGGTCGACGTGCGCGAGGCGGTGCTGCAGCGCTTCCTGCCGGGCAGCAATCTTCCGGCGCTGGTGCTGCTCGTCCTTCTGGGCACCGAGATGCTCGTGCTGGTGCTCTGGAGCGGCGCGTTTTCGGTCACGCCGCCACCCGCCGGAGGCGAGGGCATCGCGCTCAGGCAACTCGGCACGACCCTTTTTGCCGAGTATCTGCTGCCGTTCGAGGTCGCCTCCGTCATCCTGCTCGCCGCCCTGGTGGGCGCCATCGTACTGGCGCAGAAGGAGCCGCGCTGATGGTGCCGCTCTGGTGGAACATCGTTCTCGGCGTGGCCCTGTTCGTCATCGGGGCAGGGGGCGTGCTGTTGAGACGTAACATCCTCGTCGTGCTGATGTCGCTCGAGCTTCTGCTCAACTCGGTCAACATCAATTTCATCGCCTTCGGGCACTATTACGCCGACAGCCGCGGACAGATCTTCGCGATCTTTGTCATCGCGATCACCGCAGCCGAAGTCGCCGTGGCCCTTGGCATTTTGGTCGCCCTCGTGAGGAACACGTCCACGCTGAGGGCCGACGATGTGACGTTGCTGAAAGGGTAGCGGCTTGGACCCGGTGACATCGATCCGGCCATTGCTTGCCGTCGCTGTCGCGGGCCTCGCCGCCCTTGCCGTACTTCTCCTGAAGAATCGCGAGAGCCTCCGCGACACCGTCTCGCCCTTGGCGGCCGTGGTCATGTTTGCGATCGTCGCCTCCATGGCCCCCGCGGTTCTGGCAGGCCAAACGGTCGAGCTGAAGCTGTTCGAGATCCTGCCGGGGGTCGATTTCGCCTTCCGGGTCGATGCGCTCGGCATGGTGTTCGCCACCGTTTCGTCGCTGCTGTGGATCGCGGCGTCGATCTATTCGATCGGCTACATGCGGGCCCTGAACGAGCACGCCCAGACCCGGTTCTACGCCTGCTTCGCCACCAGCCTTGCGGCGGCCGTCGGCGGCGCCTTCGCCGCCAATCTGTTCACGCTGGTGATCTTCTACGAAGCGCTCAGCCTCGTGACCTATCCGCTCGTCTACCATCACGAGGACGAGGAGGCCTGGACGGGCAGCCGCAAGTATCTCGTCTACCTGATGGGGGCGTCGAAGAGCGTGCTTCTCGCCGCCCTGGCGCTGACCTACCAGATTGCCGGATCGCTCGACTTCGTGGACGGAGGCCTGCTCGCGCGTGCCGACGCATCTGCGCCGCTGCTGACGGCCGTCTACTTCTGCTATCTCTTCGGCTTTGCCAAGTCGGCCGTCATGCCGATGCACGCCTGGCTGCCTGCCGCCATGGTGGCGCCGACGCCCGTGAGTGCGCTGTTGCATGCGGTGGCCGTGGTCAAGATGGGCGTGTTCTGTATGCTCAGGGTGATCTTCGATGTCTTCGGCACCGGGCTGGTGGCGGCCCTGGGGCTCGGCGTGGCCACCGCCTACCTTGTCTCGTTCACCATCCTGACGGCATCGATCTACGCGCTGACCCGAGACGACCTCAAGGCGCGGCTCGCCTATTCGACGGTCAGCCAGCTCTCCTACATCGTGCTCGGCGCGGTTCTCTTGTCGCCGGTCGCGATGGTCGGCGGGATCATCCACATCGCCGTGCATGCCTTCTCCAAGATCACGCTCTTCTTCTGCGCCGGCTCGATCTACTGCGCCTCCGGCAAGCGCAACATCAGCGACATGGCCGGCATCGGCCGCAGGCTGCCCTGGACGATGGGCGCGTTCTTCGCCGGCTCGCTCAGCATGATCGGAATACCACCCACCGGGGGCTTCGTCAGCAAGTGGTACCTGGCGCTGGGCTCGGTGGAAGCGGGCGAGATCGCCTTCCTGGTGGTGCTGCTTGCGAGTTCGGTGCTGAACGCCGCCTATTTCCTGCCGGTCAGCTACGTCGCCTTCTTCGGGACCGAGAACCCTGACAGCGCCGCGCCGGTCCGCGAAATTCCGATGATCGCCATCCCGCTGGTGGCGACCGCCGTCCTGTCGGTGGCCGTGGGCCTGTTCCCCGGCTACTTCATCGCTCTCGCCGAAAGGGTGGTCGGATGATCAAGCGCGTCGTCGACTTCTTTGGCAACGAGGCATTTGCCGTCCGTCGCCGCCGGCTGTTCTACCTGGCCCTTGCAGCGATCGTCATCGCCGACTTCCTGGTTTTTCGCGAACACGCCGAATACCTCTGGGACCGCTTGCCGGGCTGGTCGGCCGCCTACGGCTTCGGCTCCTGCGTGCTGCTGATCTTCGTCTCGAAATTCCTCGGCCATCGTTGCGGTCTGATGCGGCGCGAGGATTATTATGACTGACTTCGTCCATCCCTCAGCGCTGTTCATCCTTGGCGCCCTGGCGATCCCGTTCCTGTCGGGGACCATCCGCAAGGCATATCTGGTGGCGATCCCGGCGCTGGCGATCGTCGCAGTGCTAACCATGCAGCCGGGCAACTATGGCGCGGCGCAGTTCATCGGCCAGGACATCCTGGTAGCCAGGGTCGACAGGCTGAGCATCGTCTTCGCCACCGTCTTCACGATCATGGCGCTGATCGGCACGGTCTATGCGCTTCATGTCACGCGTCCAGGCCAGCATGTGGCGGCGTTCGTCTATGTCGGCAGCGCGCTTGGCGTCGTCTTCGCCGGTGACTACCTGACCCTCTACGTGTTCTGGGAGGCGATGGCGGTCGCTTCCGCCTATCTGGTCTTCGCCCAGGGCGGCGGGCCTGCGATCCGCGCCGGTTTTCGCTATCTGATGGTCCACATCACCGGCGGTGTCGTGCTGCTCGGCGGCATCGTTCTGCAAGGGATTGGCACCGGATCGCTGCTGTTCGGTCCGATCGAAGGGCAGATGGGCGCTGCCGCACTCTTGATCCTCGCCAGTTTCATGCTCAACGCGGCGGTGCCGCCGCTCAATGCCTGGCTGACCGACGCCTATCCGGAAGCAACGGTGACCGGGGCGGTGTTCATGAGCGCCTTCACGACGAAGACCGCGGTCTATGTGCTGGCGCGCGCATTTCCGGGGACCGAGCTGCTGGTCTGGTTCGGTACCGCGATGGCGATCTACGGCGTCATCTACGCCGTGCTCGAGAACGACTGCCGGCGGCTGCTCGCCTATCACATCGTCAGCCAGGTGGGCTACATGGTGGCGGGTATCGGGATCGGCACCGAAATGGCGGTCAACGGCGCCGCCAGCCACGCCTTCGCGCACATCCTCTACAAAGCGCTCCTGTTCATGGGCGCGGGGGCGGTGATCTACGTCACCGGGCGGCGCAAGCTCACCGAACTCGGCGGGCTCTACAAGTCGATGCCGATCACGGTTGCGCTCTACATGATCGGCGCCTTCGCGATCTCGGCATTCCCGTTCTTTTCGGGCTTCGTCACCAAGTCCATGGTGGTGGCGGCCGCCGGGCAGGACCAGCGTGCGCTGGTCGTGCTGGCGCTGACGATGGCGTCGTCGGGGACGTTCCTGCACACCGGGCTCAAGCTTCCCTTTTACATGTTCTTCGGCACCGACCGCGGGCTGGAGGCGCACGAGCCGCCCCGCAACATGCTGATTGCAATGGCGATGGCGGCGGCGCTGTGCATCGCGATAGGCGTGTACCCCGGGCCGCTCTACGCGCTGCTGCCCTATCCGGTCGATTTCGAGCCCTACACCGGCGTCCACGTCACCGAGAGCCTGGGCCTGCTGTTGTTCACCGCCCTGGGCTTCGTCCTGTTCCTCAGGGCGCTCGACCCAGAGGCCACGATCAGCATCGACACCGACTGGTTCTACCGGATGGGCGCGCGGTCTTTCATGTGGTTTGCCGAAAAGCCGCTGGCGCGCTGCGAGAAGGCGGTGAGCAACGTCTCCGAGACCGTTGTTCTGCCGTTGATGCATGGGATGGCGCGTGTCGGGCTGCGCGTCGACCTCAACGGCGTCGACGGCATCGTGAACGGCATCGCCCGCTCGATCCTGCGCGGCGGAGGCACGCTGCGGCGGCTCCAGACGGGTGTCGTCAACCACTACGCCCTGGCCATGATCGCCGGACTGATCGGCGCCACCGCCGTTTTCGCCGTCGTGTGGCAATAGGGGGACCGATGGCGCTGCCGCTGCTCAGCCTCATCGTGTTCACGCCGGCGGTGGGGGCAGCGGTTCTGGTATTCATGCGAAGCGAGCAGTCAGTGCGCTGGACGGCGCTTGGCTTCACGGTGCTGGATTTCGCCTTGGCCGTGGCGATGCTGGCCGGCTTCGACGCGACCAGTCCCGAGATGCAATTCACCGAGGCGCGCCCCTGGGTGCCCGCGCTCGGCATCACCTATGCGCTCGGCGTTGACGGGATCAGCGCGCTCTTCGTCTTCCTGACCGCGCTGCTGGGCTGGATCTGCGTGCTTGCCTCGTGGACCGCGGTCGACATCAAGGTCAAGGAGTTCATGATCAGCCTGCTGGTCATGCAGTCGCTGATGCTGGGGGTGTTCTGCGCGCTCGACCTGTTCCTGTTCTACGTCTTCTGGGAGGCCATGCTGATCCCGATGTACGTCATCATCGGCGTCTGGGGCGGTGAGGGCAGGGTCTACGCGGCCTTCAAGTTCTTTCTCTACACGCTGGCCGGCAGCCTGCTGTTCCTGGTCGGCGTCATCGTGCTCTATTTCCAGGGCGGCCAGACCTTCGACATCGTCGCGCTGAGCTCCCGGGACATACCGTTCTCGGTCCAGTCCTGGCTGTTCCTCGCGTTCCTGGTCGCCTTCGCCGTCAAGGTGCCGATGGTTCCGGTCCATACCTGGCTGCCCGACGCCCATGTGCAGGCGCCCACGGCGGGCAGCATCATCCTGGCTGCGGTGCTGCTGAAGATGGGCGCCTACGGCTTCCTGCGGTTCTCGTTGCCGATGCTGCCGGAGGCCTCGGTGTATTACGCGACGCCGATGCTGATGCTGTCGGCGCTGGCGATCGTCTATGGCGGTCTGCTCGCCCTGGCGCAGGACGATTTGAAGAAGCTGGTCGCCTATTCCAGCATCAGCCACATGGGGTTCGTGACGCTGGGCATCTTCACGCTGAACCTGCGCGGGCTCGAGGGCGCGCTGCTGCAGATGTTCAATCACGGGGTGACGACTGGCGCGCTGTTCCTGTTCGTGGGCCTGATCTACGAGCGCACCCACACGCGCAGCATCGCCGCCTATGGCGGGTTGATGAAGCTTGCACCGGTCTGCACGTCGTTGCTCGCGCTGTTCGTCCTGTCGTCGATGGCATTGCCGGGCACCAATTCGTTCGTCGGTGAGTTGCTGGTGCTGTCGGGCGGGTTTGCGGCCAATGCCGCCATCGCTGCCGCGGCAGTCCTCGGTGCGCTGCTGGGTGCGGCCTACCTGCTCGGGATGTACCGGAAGGTAGCACTGGGCCCGGTCCGGCTGGCCGCGGGATCGAAAGTCCGTGACGTCAACGCCCGTGAGCTGGTGGCGATCCTGCCGCTCGCGGTCCTGGTGTTCTGGGTCGGGTTCTATCCGAAACCCTTTCTCTCGATCATCGACGCATCGGTGAAGCATCTGCTCGTGCGGGTCCATGGCGGGGGGAGCGGCCCATGACCGCCTCGCTGCTGTTCCAGTCGGTGCTAGCGAGCCTGCCCGAGATCGTGGTCGTCGTCGGGGCCTGTGCCCTGCTGATCCTGGGGCAGCTGCTGCCGAAGGGGCAGGGGCATTTCCTGGTCTGGGGGTCTGTCGCGATCGTGCTGACGGCTGGCCTGGCGACGCTTCTGCTCGCCGGCGACGTGCGGCCGGCCTATTCGGGCATGTTCATCGCCGACCGCTTCGCGGTCTTCTTCAAGGGCGTGTTCTACCTGGCCACCGTGCTTACGTTCCTCCTGTCGCGAAAATATGCCGAGATCGAGGGGATCGAGAGCAGCGAATATTACGTGCTCCTGCTGTTTGCGCTTTCCGGCATGATGATCATGGCCTCGGCGACGGACCTGCTGTCGATTTATGTGGGTCTCGAACTGATGGCGCTATGCACCTATGTGCTCACCGGCTTCCTGCGCAGCGAGCGGCGATCGAACGAGGCGGCGCTGAAATATGTGATTCTTGGCGGGGCAGCGACGGGGATGTTCCTCTACGGCGTCTCGCTGGTCTACGGGCTCACCGGAACGACCAGCCTCGACGGGGTGGCCATAGCCGTGGCTAACAACGCGGGCGATCCTGGATTGCTGCTGGCGGTGGTCTTCATCGTTGCCGGACTGGCCTTCAAGGTCGGCGCTGTGCCGTTTCACATGTGGGTGCCGGACGTCTACGAGGGCGCGCCGACGACGGTCACGGCCTTCATGTCGGTGGCTCCGAAGGCGGCCGGCTTCGCGGTGATCCTGCGCGTTTTCCTCAATCCGCTGGTCGCTGCCTCGAACGCGTGGATCGTCATTGCGGTCATCGCGGTGGTGACGATGGCGCTCGGCAGCTTCGTGGCGCTGGTCCAGGACAACTTCAAGCGCCTGCTCGCCTATTCCAGCATCGCCCATGCGGGCTTCGCCATGTTCGGCGTCGTGGCCGGCGGGGCGGATGGCATCGCCAGCGTCATGCTCTACCTGCTGATCTATGCGTTCATGAATCTGGGCATCTTCGCGACCATCATCCTGATGCGGAACGGCGATTTCTCGGGCGAGGCCATCGACGACTACGGGGGCCTTGCCAAGTCGCATCCGGGGCTCGCGCTCCTGATGCTGCTCTATCTCTTCTCGCTGGCCGGCATTCCCCCAACCGCGGGGTTCTTCGCCAAGTTCTACGTCCTCGTGGCGCTGGTGGAGCGGGGGTTCGTCGCGCTGGCGGTGGTGGCCGTGCTGCTGAGCGCGATTGCCGCCTATTTCTACATCCGCATCGTCATGGTGATCTACATGCGTGAGCCTGGGGAGCAAACCTATCCGGCACTGACGCCTTCGGTCCGCGCCACGCTCGCCCTCACCGCCGCCGGAACGGTCGGCATCGGACTGTTTCCGGCGTGGTTTCTGAAGCTTGCGCAAGACTCGGTGTTCGGCGGCTGACCGATTGAGTTTGCAATGCCAATCCCGACCGAATATCCTCGAAGATGGACGAAAGGAAAGCCCAAGTCGCTTCCTTAGGCCTGCCTACTTGGCCCCAAGGGGCAGCCGTTCCATGCGGGAGCCTTCGGCACCGACTTGGACAACGCGCCATGGCTGGAATGGAATTCCTGCCGGTTCTTTTCATGACCGCCGGAATTGTCCTGGTGGCAGCGGCGACGTTGTTCGTTTCCTCCCTGTTGCGTCCTGCCAATCCCTATCCTGCCAAGAACATGCCCTATGAATGCGGCATGGATCCCGCAGGCGAAGCCGCCGGCGGAAATTTCAGGGTTCAGTTCTTCGTCCTCGCCATTCTGCTGGTGGTTTTCGATGTCGAGGCGATGTTCCTCTTTCCCTGGGCGGTCGTGCTGAAGGAGATCGGCCTCGTCGGCTACATCGAGATGTTCGTCTTCATGCTGCTGCTGCTCGTGGGGTTCGCCTACGCCTGGATGAAGGGAGCACTGGAATGGGAGAGGTAGGCGGCACCATCCGCGACAGCGTGCTGTTCACGACGGCCGACAGCCTGATCAGCTGGGGCCGCCGGTCGGCGCTGTGGCCGGAGACTTTCGGCATCGCCTGCTGCGCCATCGAGATGATCTCGGCCGGTTGCGCCCGCTATGATCTCGATCGTTTCGGCGTCGTCTTCCGGCCGTCGCCGCGCCAGTCCGACGTCATGATCATCGCCGGCACCGTGACGCGGAAGTTCGCGCCGGTCGTACGACGGCTTTACGACCAGATGCCCGAGCCGCGCTGGGTCATCGCGATGGGCACCTGCGCGATCTCGGGCGGGGTCTACAACACCTATGCCGTGGTGCAGGGGGCGGAGACGTTCGTGCCGGTGGACGTGCATGTGCCCGGCTGCCCGCCACGGCCCGAGGCACTGATGCACGGCTTCCTGCTGCTTCAGGAGAAAATCAAGAATTCCAGGGCGTTGGCCGGGACGCCCCTGGAGCGGGTCGTTGCGCCATGAGCGAGGAGACGCCCCTCATCTGCGCGCTGGTTGCGGAACGCTTCGGCGGGGCGATCGAGGATCGCGGCTTCGCGCATGGCATCCAGGTCCTGGCCGCCCCGCGGGAAACGATCGTCGAGCTTTGCCGGTTCCTGAAGGAAAATCCGGCCCTGCGCTTCGATTTCCTGTCAGACGTTTGCGGGGTGGATCATTACCCCGAAAGGCCGCGCTTCGAGGCCGTCTACCATCTCTATTCGCTGCCCAACAAATGGCGGGTTCGCATCAAGTGCCGCCTCGGCGATCCGCCGCGCGTCGCTTCGGTGACGGAGGTCTGGCGTACCGCCAACTGGCATGAGCGCGAGGCCTGGGACATGTACGGGATCGTCTTCGACGGCCACCCCGACCTGCGCCGCATCTACATGTGGGAAGGTTTCGAGGGCTTCCCGCAGCGCAAGGATTTTCCGCTCAGGGGCTACAGGGACAAGCTCAACCCATTTGGCGCGGAGGGCCAGCCGCCGACGCAGCCGGACCTCGCCACCAGGGACATACCGTAAGGGAGTCGGCTGCACGACGGTGCCTTGAGATGACCGAAGTCACGGAACTGAGCAGGCCGGAAGGCGAAGCCACCGCCATCAAGGAGGTGCTGCTCAACCTCGGCCCGCAGCATCCCAGCACGCATGGCGTGCTGCGGCTCGTGCTGGAGCTGGAGGGCGAGTATGTCGCGCGCGTCGACCCGCATATCGGCTACCTGCACCGCGGCACCGAAAAGCTGGCCGAAAGCTTCACCTACACCCAGATATTCCCGCTGACCGACCGGCTCGACTACGTCTGTCCGCCTTCGAACAATCTGGCCTTTGCGCTTGCGGTGGAGAAGCTGCTGGGCATCGAGGCGCCGATCCGCGCCCAATATATCCGCGTTCTGATGGCCGAGCTGGCGCGGATTTCCGGCCACCTCCTGATCACCGGCGCGCTGCCCATGGATTTGGGTGCCATGACCGCGCTGCTCTACGCCATGCGCGAGCGTGAAATGGTCATGGACCTCCTGGAAATGATCAGCGGGGCCCGGATGCACACCTCATTCTGCCGGGTCGGCGGCGTGCGCGAGGACCTGCCCGCCGAGTTCTTCCCGAAGATCAGGGAATTCTGCGACATCTTCCCGAACCGGATCCGCGACTATGAGCGGCTGCTCGAGGACAATCGGGTGTTTCTCAAGCGCACGCAGGGGGTCGGCGTGATCTCGGCCGAAGACGGCATCGATCTCGGCCTGAGCGGCCCGAATTTGCGCGCCTCGGGTGTCGACTGGGACATCCGCCGCGACGAACCCTATGAGGTCTACGATCGCCTCGAGTTCAAGGTCGTCACGCGCGACGAAGGCGACTGCTACGCCCGATGGCAGTGCCGGGTGGACGAGATGCGCGAGAGCATACGGATCATCGAACAGTGCCTGGAACAGATGCCCGAGGGGCCGTTTCAGATCGACATGCCCACCGTCGCCTTCCCGGTGAACAAGGACAGGGTGCACTGTTCGATGGAGGCGCTGATCCAGCATTTCGACCTCGCGGCCTATGGCTTCAAGGTGCCGAAGGGCGAGGTCTATTCGGCGATCGAGGCGCCGAAGGGCGAACTCGGCTTCTACATCGTCAGCGACGGGTCGGAAAAGCCGTTCCGGATGAAGGTCAGGGCGCCGTCCTTCGTCAACCTCCAGGGCCTCTTCGGGGTCGGCAACGCGCGCTATCTCGCAGACATGATCGCGGTCCTGGGCAGCCTCGACCCGGTCATGGCCGAGGTGGACAAGTAGCAAGGGAGCCAGCCGCGATGGGCATGCGTGAAAGGATCGAGGCAGCGGCGGAGCGCTATCCCGATCGCCGGTCGGCGATCATGCCCGCGCTGCTAATCGCGCAGAAGGAGCATGGCCACTTGCCCGGCCCGGTGCTGGAAGAGGTGGCCGATGTTCTCGGCGTCGAGCGGATCTGGGTCTACGAGCTGGCGACCTTCTACACCCTCTTCCACACCGAGCCTGTCGGCATGTTCCATCTGCAGCTTTGCGACAATGTCTCCTGCATGCTGCGCGGTGCGGAGGCCCTCCTGGCCCACATGGAGCAGGTCCTGGGGATCGCGAGGGGCGGCACGACATCCGACGGGCTGTTCACCTTGTCGACGGTCGAATGCCTCGGCGCCTGCGAGATGGCCCCGGTGATGCAGGTCGGCGACGACTATCACGGCGATCTGGACATCGCGCGCATGGACGCCCTGTTGGCGAGGCTGCGCATGGCAGGCGCCGGCGTCCCGTCCGCTCCGGCGCCGGGAGCGTAGTGCCGTGTTCGAGCAGGTACTCCTCAGAAACGTGGGTGTGCCGGACGGCCACCTGATTTCGGCCTACGAGGCCGGCGGCGGCTATCGGGCGCTGGGGAAGGCGCTGCGCAAGCACACGCCCGACGAGGTCATCGAACTGGTCAAGAACTCCAATTTGCGCGGCCGCGGCGGAGCCGGTTTCGCGACGGGGATGAAATGGAGCTTCGTGCCGAAGCAGACGGGCAAGCCCAAATATCTGTGCTGCAACGCCGACGAGGGCGAGCCGGGCACCTTCAAGGATCGCATCGTCATGGAGCGCGATCCCCACCAGCTGATCGAGGGGATGGCGATCAGCGCCTACGCGATCGGCGCCGAAACCGCTTATGTCTATGTTCGCGGCGAATACGTGCTGGCGATCCGGCGTCTCGAGCAGGCGATCTCCGAGGCCCATGCCAGGGGCTATCTGGGAAAGCGCATCCTGGGGTCGGAGTTCAATTTCGCCGTGCACGTCCATTGTGGGGCCGGCGCCTATATCTGCGGCGAAGAGACCGCCATGCTCGACTCGCTCGAAGGCAAGCGCGCGCAGCCGCGCCTCAAGCCGCCGTTTCCCGCGGTCGCGGGGCTCTATGCCAGCCCGACGGTGATCAACAACGTCGAGACCCTGGTCTGCGTGCCGCATATCGTGAACCGCGGGGCCGACTGGTTCCGCGGCATCGGCCCGGACAAGAGTCCCGGCCCGAAGCTCTATTGCCTGAGCGGACAGGTGCGCAAGCCGGGTCTCTACGAGCTGCCCATGGGCATATCGTTGCGCGAACTGGTCGATGAGCACGGCGGCGGGCCGCTGCCGGGGCGCAGCATCAAGGCGGTGATCCCCGGTGGGGTGTCGGCGTCGGTCATACCGGAGAGCGGCCTCGACGTCAGCATGGACTTCGATTCGCTGGCCGCCGTGGGATCCATGCTGGGCTCCGCGGGGGTGATCGTGATCGACGACACGACCTGCATGGTGAAGGTCGCCACCCGCATCATCGAGTTCTTCCACCATGAATCCTGCGGCAAGTGCACCCCCTGCCGGGAGGGGCTGAACTGGGTCGTCAAGGTGCTGCGCCGGATCGAGGCGGGGCAAGGAGCGCCGGGCGACATCGAGCAGTTGCAGACGCTCTGCAAGGGCATTTTCGGCAACACCTTCTGCGCCTTGGGCGATGGCGCAGCGATGGGCCTGCGCGCGGCGCTGGCGCATTTCGAGCATGAGTTCGCCGCCCATATCGACGAGCGGAGATGTCCCTTCCATTGAGAAGGCCGCGAGGAAGCGATGGCACGCGTCACGATCGACGAGCATGAGCTCGAAGTGGAGGCCGGCTCCACGATACTGCAGGCGGCCCAGGCGCTGGGCATCGAGATTCCGACCTTCTGCTACCTGAAGCGGCTGCCGCCGCTGGCTTCCTGCCGCATGTGCCTGGTGGAGATCGCCGGGCAGCGGCGGCTTCAGCCGGCCTGCGCCACGGCCGTGACCGACGGCATGGTGGTGCGGACGAACACGCCGCTGATCGCCGAGACGCGCTCCTCGATGCTCGACATGCTGCTCGCCAACCATCCGCTCGACTGCCCGGTCTGCGACAAGGGCGGCGAGTGCGAGCTGCAGGACATGGTGATGGCCTATGGGCCGCGCCGAAGCGGCTTCAACGATCCCAAGCGCGTGTTCCACTCGCACGACATCCGCCTCAGCCCCGTCATCATCATGAACGTCAACCGCTGCATCCAGTGCCAGCGCTGCGTGCGCATGTGCGAGGAGGTGGTCGGCGCGGTCGCCCTGGGCACGGTCGAGAAGGGCATGGATACCGCGGTCACCGGCTTCGAGGGCAGCCTCGCCAGTTGCGACCAGTGCGGCAATTGCGTCGAGGTCTGCCCCGTCGGCGCCCTGATGAGCTTCCCCTATCGCTACAAGGCGCGGCCCTGGGATCTGGTCGAGACGGACACGGTCTGTCCGCATTGCGGCACCGGCTGCCAGCTCACCGTGGGTTCTCGCAAGGGCGAATTCATGCGCGTCCGTTCCAAGTGGGAACACGGGGTCAATCGCGAAACGCTTTGCGCCCGCGGCCGCTTCGGCCTCGACTTCGTGGCCAGCCGGGACCGCATCCGGACACCGATGGTCCGCCGTGACGGCGGGCTGGTGCCCGTCTCCTGGGACGAGGCCGGAGCTTACCTTCGCCGCCGCCTCGCGGAGGTCGGAGACAAGAGCGTGGGCGGACTGGTTTCGCCGCGCCTGCCCAACGAGGTGCTCTACCAATTCCAGAAGCTCATGCGCACGGTGTTCCGCACCAACAGCATCGATTGCTCCTCGCGCTGGTCGACGCCTTTCGACACGCTCGGGCCGCTGGCCCGCTTCTACACCCGTGCCCCGCTGGAGGAGGTGACCGGCAACGACCGTGTGCTCGTCGTGGGCGGCAACGTGACGGAGGAAAACCCGGTCACCGAGTATCTGCTGCGGGACAGCGCGCGGCGGCGACGGGTCGAGCTGCTCATGCTCGCGGCCCGACCGTCACGCCTGGACGCCGACGCTCGTGCGGTCCTTCGCGTGCGGCCGGGCGCCGAGGCGGCCGCCCTTGCCTCGGTGGTGGCCGAGTTGACGGTCGCCGCGGGCCAAGCCCTGCCAGACAAGGCACCTCCGGACCACGCAACCAATGGCGGCGCGACCGTCGGCGATGATGGACCGCATCGCCTTGCCGCAGCCCTTCTGGACGGCGGGAGCGCGACGGTCCTCGTCAGCGTCGACCTGATGAGATCGCCGGAACAGCGCACGACGCTGCAGCAGCTTGATCGCCTCCTGCAACTGCTTCAGGCCCTCGGCAAGGCTCCGGCCATGCAGTTTCTCTTCGACCGCGCCAATCAGTTGGGTGCCTGGGACATGGGGGCATTGCCGGCAGCGCTGCCCGGCTGGCGTGTGATCGAGGACGGTTCGGCGCGTGCAGGCTTCGAACAGGCATGGGGCACGGAACTCCCGACGGCGCCGGGGGCGGATTTCGAAGCCATGCTGGATCTCTGCGAACAGGGCCGGATGGGCGCGCTCTACATCGTCGGAAGCGATCCGCTGGCGTCCTTCCCCGACCGCGGATTCGTGCACCGGGCGCTCGGCGCTGCTGGCCTGCTGATCGTGCAGGACGCATATCTGACAGGGACGTCTGCCCTTGCCGACATCGTGTTGCCCGCCTCGGGCTATGGTGAGGAGTCCGGGACCTTCACCAACAATGAAGGCCGGGTCCAGAAGCTGTCCAAATTCCGCGATCCCCCCTTCGAGGCGCGAAGCAACCTGGCGATACTCGATTTTGTCGCCGCACTTCGCGACGAGGGCCTGCATCCGTCAGGGCAGGACGAGATCTTCGACGAAATCGCCAGGCTCGTTCCCGCCTACCAGGGATTGACGCGGGAAGCGCTGGGCCCGGATGGCGCGTTCACCGGGGCAACCGGGGTGTCACTGGCTGTTGGTGGTCCTGCTCCGGTACCTGCGCCCACAGTCTACGACCAGCTCGCCCTGGTCACCGGCAACGGCCTGTTCCACAACGGCTATCTCTCGGAACGCTCGGAGATACTGAACACGATTGCCGATGAGCCATATGTCGAAATGAGTCCGCTGGATGCCGCGCGGCTCGGCTTGACCGAAGGCGATCCGGTGGTGGTGCGGTCGGCCCGGGACGAACTGTCGGCCAAGCTCAGGCTCAACCGGCATTTCCCCGCAGGGCTAGTCTTCGTGCCGGAGAACTACAGCGTGTTGCGTCTCAACGCCCTGATGAGGCGGGGCCAGTATCCGTGCCCGGTCAAAGTCGAGCCGGCGCAAACTGCGGTCGCTGTCGACAGCGCATCCGGGACGCAACCCTTGGAATTGGGTGGTTGACTCCGGACGAACTCAGGCGCGAATTCGACCGACACTTCACGCGACGCGACGCCGGCGCGGATGCATGTCAATGATAACCGGTGCCGGCGATGTAGTCGTGCAGCGCCTGCTCGTTGCGCAGCGATTCGTCGAGCCGGTGCTTGACCACGTCGCCGATGCTGACGACGCCGACAACGGCCCTGCCGTCGAGGACCAGCACGTGACGCGTCCGCCGTTTGGTCATGATCGCCATCACCAGCGGGAGCCCGTCACGTGTAGAACAGGTCGCCACCCGGCGGTTCATGATGTCGGCGACCGCCATGGTCGGCGCGGCGGCTCCGTATTCGGCCACGGCATTGCAGCAGTCCCGTTCGGAGAGGGTGCCGAGATATTCCCCGGGAGAGCGGTTGACGACCACGAAGCCGATGTTGCTGTCGCGGAACAGCCGCAGCACCTCCACGATCGTCATCTCCGGGGCAACCGCAATGACCCCGGGAGCCTTTGTCTTCAATATCTCGCAGATCAACATCTGAACCTCCCGTCTGTGGCTCCGGCTCGGCAGCTTGGACGCCTTCACCTCCGTCGGATATTCCGCCACCAGTTGTATCCCCGGTGTTCTCTGGCCTCGACGCGCACATCCTGCTCGGCTGCCCGCAGCCGGGCAGCGACCACGGCGCCGCCTGTCGCCGCCTTGCCCGGCTTTGCCAGCAGATCGTCGCGCCCAACCACCAGGTCGCGCGAGGAAAAGCTCGAGAATTCGTATTCTTGGCCGAGCGCGATCGCGTCCGCCGGGCAAGCGTCCTCGCACAACCCGCAGAACAGGCAGCGGCTCATGTCGATCTCGAATTTCGCGGGGCGCCGGTTGCCCTTCTCATCCTCGTAGGGAACAACCTCGATGCAATAGCAGGGGCAAATCCGTGCGCAGAGTTCGCAGGCCACGCACTTGATTTCGCCCTCCTGGTCGCGCTTCAGGAAGTGATGCCCGCGATAGCGCGGATAGGGTAGCCACTTCTCCTTGTCCGGATACTGCATGGTCACGGATCTGGAGAACATGTAGCTGAACGTAAGGGCCAGCGCTTTGCCGAGATCGGCGAAGTACGTCCAGCCGATCCATTTTCCGCTACTGTCTGCCACACGCGACATCGCCGTTTCGCCATGGAAAACCATGGCCCTAAAGAAGGGCAACACCAGTCACGATTATGTTCGCCAGCGAGAGTGGAAGCAAGACTTTCCACCCAATTGCCATCAACTGATCGTAGCGGTAGCGCGGCAACGTGAAACGGAACCAGATGAACAGGTAGACGAAGAACGCGACCTTGATCAGGAACCAGAGCAGCGGCGGCAGCGGGATCAGCACGCCGTTCCAGCCGCCGAAGAACAGCACCACCGAGAGCACTGAGATCAGCAGCATGATGGCGTATTCGCTGACCATGAAGAGCGCAAAGCGGATGCCGCTGTATTCGGTGTGGAACCCGGCACCCAGGTCGCCTTCCGCTTCCGCCAGGTCGAAGGGGATGCGCTGGGCCTCGGCCATGCCCGCCACGAAGAACACGAAGAAGCCGATCGGCTGGTAGACGATGTTCCAGACATCGGCCTGGGCGCGCACGATGTCCAGCAGGCTCATCGACTGCGCCAGCATGACGACGCCGATGACCGCGAAGCCCATGGGAATCTCGTAGCTGATCATCTGGGCACAGGTCCTGAGGCTGCCGAGCACGGCGTATTTGCTGTTTGCGGCCCAGCCGCCGAAGATGACGCCGTAGACCTCGATGCCGATCACCGCCAGGACGAAGAGCAGCGCCACGTTCATGTTCGAGGCATAGAGCGTGATCTCGGTGCCGAGCACCGAAACGCTTTCGCCGAAGGGAATTGCGACGAACACCACGAAGGGCGGGGCAAGGGCGAGGATCGGCGCCAGCTTGAACAGTAGCCGGTCGGCGTCGGAGGGGATGTGGTCCTCCTTCGCCAGAAGCTTGATGCCGTCTGCGAGCGGCTGCAGCAGGCCGTGCCAGCCCACCCGCATCGGCCCCATCCGCTGCTGCATGTGTCCGGCTATCTTGCGTTCGAGCCAGGTCAGGGGCAACGGCAGCAAAAGCAGCGCCGCGATCAGGAAGGCGACCTTGAGGACGATGAGGCTCAGCGCGAGGAAAAGCTCCATTCGGCGGCACCATGAGGCGACAACACGTGCCGCAGCCGATTTTCCTGCCCCGGCCAGGCACCTGACGCTTTCAAGCCGCGCGGGCACCTCAACCCGCCGGGCTCCAAGCTCCGCGCGATGGTATCACAGCCGGGCTGGGATGTCCTCGGCCTGCCGCACCTGGCGGGAACTGCAGGGAGGCGGGCCGTTGCCGCGACGCCGGAAGTCTCCGGGTCGCAGCCTCTCACGCCTGCGCTGAAGATATTGGTAGGCGATGCCGCTATTTCGGAAGAAGCGGCTTTCGTGTCGAAGGATCATGCGGCCCGACGGCGCCGCGTCGGACCAGACAATCCCAGGTCGTCCGATCGCGCGCCGCGAAATTCCTCGCGGGGCGGTCGGGACACGCCTCGAACGAAGTGCAAGGAGACCGAAGGATGCGCCAGCAACATCTCAGGGGCCGCGGCCCGCATATTCCGCCGCTCGACAGCGTCGTTCAGTTCGAATTCGAGCCGGGATACGTGCTGTTTCCCGTAGCGGTCCAAAAGCGCCTGCGCGTGGAAGCCGGCGGCGCCGTGATCGCCGACACGGTCCGCGGCGTGCTTCTCTACGAATCGGACCACCTGCCCGTCTATTATTTTCCGATCGAAGACATACGCACCGATCTGATGGCCGAAAGTGGCCAGCTTGCACGTGATCCGTTCAAGGGGGCCGCCACCTACTATTCCCTTCAGACACCGGCGGGCAGGATTGAAAACCTGATGTGGCGCTACGACGGGGCGGTGGCAGGGTGCCCGGATCTCTCCGGCTACGCCAGCTTCGACTGGCCGAAGGCGGATCGCTGGCTCGAGGAGGACGAGGAGATATTCGTCCACCCCCGCGATCCGTTCCGCCGCATCGATATCCTGCCGTCCAGCCGGCATGTCCAGATCCATCTCGGGGGCGGCATGGTTGCAGAGACGCGTCGCGCGCACCTCCTGTTCGAGACGGGACTGCCGACACGCTACTACCTGCCGATCGAGGATGTGCTGCCTGGCATCCTGCAGCCGAGCGGAACGGTCAGCCGCTGTCCCTACAAAGGCTTGACGAGCTATTACAACGTCATGCTGGAGGGCAGGCTCTATCCCGACCTTGTCTGGTACTACCCCGAGCCGGTGTACGAAGCAGGCCGCATTCGCGGTCTCGTTTCGTTTGCGAACGAGCTCGTCGACAAGATTGTCGTCGATGGACAAGAGCAGCCGCGACCCGTCACTGCGCTGTCGGTTTCCGCAGGCATAGGCGGGACCGATCGCCAGCCCGCGTCGGCAAGCCCCGTGACGCCGACTGCGGAACTCGCTGCGGATCTCTAGACCAGCGGCTGGCGCGACATCAGCGAGCGCCCCAGGTGTCGGTGAGGCGGTAGCCCTCGGGCCACGGGTCGGACGGGTCGAGCATGTGCTGGTGCGTGCCGGTGATCCAGGCGCGACCGGAAATCTCGGGCAGGATCGCCGGATGGCCAACGACCGCGGTCGTGCCGGCGATGCGGCCGGTGAAGGTCGAGCCGATCACCGAGACCGCGGTCAGGCTGTCCTCCAGCCCCATCTGGCCGCGGGCATGCAGCACCGCCATGCGGGCGGAGAGCGCGGTACCCGTCGGCGAACGGTCGACCTTGCCGGGCTGGATCGCCACTGCCGCGCCGGCGCGCAAGCCCTCAGCCGTGCGCTCCACCGGGCCGGCGAACAGGCAGAAGGAAAAATGCTTCCAGTCGGGGTTTTCGGGGTGGTGGAAGCCAAGTGCTGCGTTGGCAGCGTTGGTGATCTTCACGCCCAGTTTGGCGATGTCGTGCGCCTCGTCGGCCTTGAGGCCGAAGCCCAGGGCCGCAGCATCGACGATGACGAAGCTGTCGCCGCCATAGGCGGTGTCCACCGTCAGCGTGCCCAGTCCCTCGACCTCGAGCTTGGCGTCCAGCCGCTCGGCGAAGCTCGGCAGGTTGCGCACGAAGATACGTTCGGCCTTGCCGTTCCGGCACTCGGCGCGCACACGCACCAGCCCGCCGGGGGCTTCGAGGGTGATCTCGGTCACAGGTTCCTGCATCGGCAGGATGCCGCTGTCGAGCAGCACGGTCGACACACAGATCGAGTTCGAGCCCGACATCGGCGGGGTGTCCTCGGGCTCCATGATGATGAAGGCGGCATCCGCCTCCGGATGCTTCGGCGGCACCAAGAGGTTGACGTGCCGGAACACGCCGCCACGCGGCTCGTTCAGCACGAAGTTGCGCAGCGTGTTGTCGCGGGCGATCCAGCGGCTCTGCTCCCAGATCGTGTCGCCGGGCGGTGGCGTGACGCCGCCGACGATGACGTCGCCGACTTCTCCCTCGGCATGGGCCGAGATCACATGGATGGTTTTCGTGCTGCGCATTGATACCTCCTCAGTGCAATTCGGTGGCCATGCGAGGCCATCGAGAAGTGCGAAAAGCGTCTACGAAAGCCAGTCCGGCATGCGCTCGGGCGCATGCCCGGTCAGAGCGGCAGTGACACAGTCGGCAAGGTTACCGAAGCGCACCGCGCGGCCGGAGAGGCCGGGGCCGTAGTGGGCGTATTTGCCGGAATTCGTCATAACCGCCCGGGTTCGTGTCGGAAACAGCGGCTCCGAGATCGAGCACCAGCAGAGGTCGGGCAGCACCTGAACGCCGCACGCTTCGAGTCGCGCCAGCGTGCCGTCGGCGCGGGCGTCGGAGATGACCTGGTTGCCGGCGGTGACGATGACGGCGACATCTGCCTTGCGGCCGCGGCCGGCGAGGACCTCGGCCAGATCCCGGCATTCGTCGAGCGAGGCATGCGGGCTGCCGATGGCGACCAGTTCCACCTCTTCCGGACCGGCGTTCAGCGTCTTCCACGCGGCACGCATGTCGGCCCGCGTGATGGCGACACGGTCGGCGTCGGCGGCAGCGGCGCCTTCGGCTTCGGGCGTCACGCCCTCGATGTGCAGCATCGGCGCGGCCGAGGTGGTGCCGAAGGCCGCGCAGAGCGCCTTGAGGTCGTCGCGCGACGGCTTGGCGGCGGCTAGCCCGCGCAGCAGCGGGATGCGGTCGGGTGCTGCCTTGCCGGCGAGATAGCCGATGAGCGGCCAGAATGCGTCGTCTACCGCCGCCGGCAACTCGACGTCGATGACGCGGCGAGCCTTGCGGTGGATGTCGAGATAGACACCCGACAGCGGCGCGCGGCCGGTCACCGCGATGCAAAGGTCGAGGAAGTCGGGATGCTTCGCCGTGCGCGCGCCAAGCACGGTGTTGGCGAAGATGACGGCGTTGGATTCCGCCCAGGCGATTGCCTCGCCCTTGCCCGGCGCGCTGTCGAGCAGATAGGGCGAGCACGTGAAGGTCGGCTTGCAGCCCATGCGCACATAGGCATCCGCCAGCCGTGCAGCCGGATCGCCGAAATCATGCGGAATCCTCTGCGCCTGCCAATTGGCGCGGTCGACGGAGATGGCGTTCATCGTCGTCGGCACGCGGACGCGCGCGCCCATCTCGGCCATCTTCTCGGCGAAGGTCAGGTTGGCGGGACTGGCATAGATGCAGCCGTCGATATGGGCCTGCGTGACGTCGACCAGCCCGCGTGCGCCCTGCTGGGCGGCCATGGCCACGATGATGCGCATCGCCTGCTGCACGGCCACGCCGTCGCGACCGTCGAGCATGGCGCGATCGGCCTCGGTGAGTTCAAGCTCCGAGGTCGCCGGAGGGCTGACCGGCAGCACTAGGCCGTCTGCCTCGATCGTCGTGTCGGTGATGCGTGCGGACTTGGCCCGCGACAACGCCTCATAGGCCTCCGGCGCTAGGCGCAACACGGGTAGCGGCTTGCCGAACAGTTCGGAAGCAATCAGCGCACCCAGCGTCAGCACGTCCTCGGCATCGGAAAACACCAGCGCGGCCGGTGCGCGGCCGGTCAGCACGAGGTCGAGCAGAACGCCTGAGCCAGTGCAGGAACCCCGGCTCGACGGCATCATCAGGATGCTGCCGGTCAGGCACGTGCCGTGCAGCGGGTGGTGCACGTCGATGACGCTGCCGGTGGCGGGGTTGACCCCGCCCCAGAAGCTCAACGCCTCGGAAGAGGCGATGACTAGCCCGCTGGCCGTGCCCGAGAGAATGCTGCGCGCCGGCGCCTCGTTGCTCATTTCACCACGAAACCGTGCGCGAAGGGGTCGCGGTCGTCGATGAATATGGTGTTGATGCCGGTCTGGCGGGCCCAGCCGGCGATGGACGGGATGATGGCGTCGCGGTCGGCCACCTTGGTCGCCGCCTCGACCCGGCCCTTGAAGATCGAGCCGATGATCGATTCATGCCAGAACTCGTCGCCGACCTTCAGCTTGCCCTTGGCGGCGAGCTGCGCCATGCGAGCCGACGTGCCGGTGCCGCAGGGCGAGCGGTCGATGGCCTTTTCGCCGTAGAACACGGCGTTGCGGGCATGCGCCGCTTCCACCGTCGGCTTGCCGGTCCACTGGATGTGGCTCAAGCCCTTGATCTCGGGGTGCTCGGGATGGACGAACTCGTATTTGGCGTTGAGGGCCGCGCGCAGCTTCGGGCTCCAGCCCACCAGCTCGCCGGCGGTGTGGTCGGCCATGTCGCGGAAATTCTTCTGCGGCTCGACGATGGCGTAGAAGTTGCCGCCATAGGCGACGTCGACGACGATCTCGCCCAGACCTTCGAGTTCGGCGGTCAGACCCTCGGCATAGAGGAAGCCCGGCACGTTCGTCAGGCGCACTTCCTCGACGAAGCGGCCTTCCTGGCGATAGGTGATGTCGACCTTGCCGGCCGGTGCGTCGATCGACAGCTTGCCAGGCTCGCGCGGCGTGATCAGGCCGTTCTCGATCGCCATGGTGATGGTGCCGATGGTGCCGTGGCCGCACATCGGCAGGCAGCCCGAGGTTTCGATGAAGAGCACCGCGACGTCGCAGTCCGGGCGCGTCGGCGGGTAGAGGATCGAGCCCGACATCATGTCGTGGCCGCGCGGCTCATACATCAGGCCGGTGCGGATCCAGTCATACTCGCGCAGGAAGTGCGCGCGCTTCTCCAGCATGTTGGCGCCCTCGAGGCGCGGGCCGCCACCTGAGACGAGGCGGACGGGATTGCCGCACGTGTGTCCGTCGAGGCACGAAAAGGTATGGTTGGCCATGGTCGAGACCCCTGTCAGAATCTTTGAGGCGAGAAGGATGCGATGTCGATGGCGGGCGTCTTGCCGGTCAGGAGATCGGCGACGATCCGGGCAGTGCCCGCCGATTGGGTCAGGCCGAGGTGGCCGTGGCCGAATGCGTAGACGACGCGCTGCGTGGCGCGTGCGGTGCCGATGGCGGGCAGGCTGTCGGGCAGCGACGGGCGGAAGCCCATCCACTGCACGCCGCCGCCGGGGTTGAGGCCCGGCAGGAAGGCCTGCGCCTTCTTCAGCATGGCTTCGGAACGGCGGAAGTTCGGCGCGAGCTTCAGCCCGCCGAGCTCGACCGCGCCGCCGACGCGGATGCCGGTGGAAAGACGCGTGACGACGAAGCCGTGGCCGCCGAAGGTCACCTGCGTGCGCAGGTCGAAGGCGTCCGATGGCAGCGTGGTGTTGTAGCCGCGCTCGGTTTCCAGCGGGATGCTCTCACCAAGAGTCCTCGCGATCCTGTGCGAGAAGGCACCGGCCGCCAGCACGACCTTGCCGGCTCGGCGAACGCTGCCGTCAGCCGTGACGATCTCAACCCCGCTTTCGACCGGACGGAGCGCCGTCACTTCGGCGCGCTCGATCGCGCCGCCCGAATTGCGGAAATGCTCGGCGAGTTCGAGCGTGTAGAGCCGGGGGTCCGATATCGAGAACCAGCCGGGCTTGAAGGTGCCGTGGGTGAAGCGCTTGGCGAGACCAGGCTGAATCTCGGCCATCTCCTTGGCATTGAGGTGATGGAACTCGATGCCGTGCTCTTCGCGCGCCTGCCAGCCCGGCAGCGAGGCCTTCAGTTCGGCCTCGCCCTCATAGACCTGCAGGTTGCCTTCCTTGCGCAGCATCGGCATCGTGCCTGTCTGGCGCAGGAAAGGTTCGAGCTCGGCCTTCGACAGGTCCATCATCGCCGTCTGCGCCGTTGTCGAATGGGCCACGCGCTTGGGCGAGCAGGCCCGCCAGAAACGGAACATCCACGGCGCTATCTGCACGGCATAGGCCGGCGGCACCGACAGCGGCCCGAGCGGATCGAGCAGCCATTTCGGCGCCTTCTTCAGGATGCCGGGCGACGCCAGCGGCAGGATGTCGGTGAAGGCAAAGGCCCCGGCATTGCCGGCCGAGGCGCCGGCTGCCGGCCCCTCGCGGTCCAGCACCGTGACTTTCAGCCCGCGTGCCTGGGCAGCGATCGCCGCCGAGAGACCGACGACCCCGGCCCCGATGACGATGACGTCGGCCTGCTCTTCCATCATGCCCTCAATGCGTTGCGGCCAGGAACTTCTTGGTCTCGGCGTGCTTCGGCGCGTCGAACAGCTGTTCCGGCGGCGCGATCTCGGCCATGACGCCCTGGTGGAAGAAGGCCACGCGGTCGGAGACCTCGCGCGCGAACTTCATCTCGTGCGTCACGCATATCATCGTCATGCCTTCGGACGCGAGCATGCGCAGCGTGTCCAGCACTTCGCCCACCAACATCGGGTCGAGCGCCGAGGTCACCTCGTCGAACAGCATGTATTCGGGCGACATGGCGAGCGCACGGGCGATTGCCATGCGCTGCTGCTGGCCGCCCGACATGCGGTTCGGGTAGACCGAAAGCTTCTCGGCAAGGCCGACATGGGTCAGCTGCTTCACCGCGATCGCTTCGGCCTTCTCCTTGGTCAGGCCAAGCACCTTGCGCGGCGCCAGCATGACGTTCTCAAGCACGGTCAGGTGCGGGAAGGCATTCCACTGCTGGAACACGATGCCGACCTTCTGGCGCAGCTTATTGAGGTCGGTGCCCTTGGCGTGGACGTCGGTGCCGTCGATCACGACGCGGCCGGCTGCGATCGACTCCAGGCCGTTGATGCAGGTGAGCAGCGTCGACTTGCCCGAACCGGAACCGCCGATGATGGTGACGACCTCGCCCTTCTGGACGGTGAGGTCGATGCCCTTGAGGACTTCCAGCTGGCCGAAGGATTTGCGGACGTTTTCGATCTCAATCATTGGGGGACCACCGTTTCTCGAGATACCCGCCAAGTCGGGCGATGGGAAGGCTGATGATGAAGTAGATGGCGCCGCAGATCAGCAGGATGAAGAGCGGCTCCTGCAGGCGGGTGACCAGGATCTGCGAGGCACGCAAAAGCTCGATCAGCCCGAGCCAGAGCACCAGTGCCGAGTCCTTCATCACGCCGAGCGTCAGCCCGATCCATGACGGCAGCGACACGCGGATGGCGAGCGGCGCCACGATGTAGCGCATGTCCTGGAACCAGGTCATGCCGAGCGAGCGCGCTGCGCGGCGCGTGTTGGTCGGCACCGAATCGATGCCGCCGCGCACGATCTCGGTGCAGTAGGCGGCGGTGTAGAGCGACAGCACCACGCAGGAGGTCGTGAACGGCGCCCAGCCCAGCTTCATGATGGCCTGCAGGGCATTGCCCAGCACGAGCTGGATCAGCAGCGGCACCGAGCGGAACACGTCGAGCAGGAAGGTGAGCGGTGCGGCCCAGTAGGGGCCGAACTGGAAGCGGATCACACCGAACAGGATGCCGAGTACGGTGCCGGCGGCGACGGACACGGCGGTGACGGCAAGCGTCATCCCCGCGCCTTGCGCGAGGAAGGCGAGGTCGCTCCAGGAGAGGGCAGTGTTGAACATGTCTCTCACCTCTCAGTAGCGGAACATGCGCGAGGCGAAAGCCCGCGCGGCCAGCGTCACGACCTTGGCGATGATGTAGTAGATCACCGCGGCGAGCGCGAAGAACTCGAAGGTGCGGAAGGAGCGGGCGTTCAGCTCCTGCGTGACCCCGGCGAGGTCGGTGTTCATGCCGACGGTGACGCCCAGCGAGGTCATCAGGATCGCCCAGACCATCTGGTTGGTGGCCGGCAGGAAGGCGACGCGCAGCATCTGCGGCATCACGATTAGCCGGAATGCCTGCAGCGAGGTCATGCCCAGCGAGCGCCCGGCGCGTGCCTGGGTCTCGGGGATGGCCTTCAGCGCGCCGCGGAAATTCTCGGCCAGGTAGCCTGCATTGTTGAAGGCGATACCGACCAGCAGTGCCGTGAACGGGCTCAGGTAGATGCCGAAATTGCCGAGGCCGAAATGGGCCATGTAAATCTGGAATAGCGCGGGCGTGTTGCGCGCCACCTCGACCCAGGCGGTGGCGAAGCCGCCGAGCAGACGGTTGCCGGACAGCCGGAACAGGGTGAGGGCGATCGCAAGGGCCACGCCGATGACCATCGACAGCACCGCGATCTGCAGTGTGACCAGCGCGCCGTCGAGCATCAGCGGCAAGGCCTTGAGCGCCTGGTTCCATTGGAAGGTGTAGTTGAACATTGCCGTCTCGCCTTTCGGAAAGGATCAACGGCGCGAGGCTGAGCCTCGCGCCGCCAAGAAACGGTCAGGTCAGCGGTAGACGCCGTTCACCGACAGGGCCGGCAGCTCGCCGCCGACCCACTTCTCGTAGAGTTCCTTGTAACGGCCGGTGCGGACCTGCTGGTTGATGAACAGGTTGAGGTAGTTGATGAGGCCGTATTCCTCGCGGTTGGTGAACAGCGCGACGTAGTCGATGTCGAACGGCGCCTTGCCGACCACCGAGACGCCGGGGAACTTGCCGGTCTTCACGTTGGCCTGGGCGACGGTCGAGGTCGATACCGTGGCGTCGAGCTGGCCCTGGCTCAGAGCAAGGAACACGTCGGCCTGTGTCTGGTAGGGACGGAACTCGCCCGCACCCCATTCCTTGACCTGCTTTTCGAGCGCGATCGCCTCGTAGGTGCCGGCGGTTGCGCCCACGACCTTGCCCTTCATGTCCTCGAACGACTTGATGCCGGTCTTGTCGTTGGCAGTGACGGCCATCTCGAAGGCGAAGTAGGGGACCGTCATGCCGACGGTCTTGGCGCGCTCCAGCGTGTCGGAGGTCGAGGCGACGCCGACATCGACGCGGCCCGACATCAGCGCCGGGATGCGCTCGGGGAAGGGTGTCTCGACGATCTCGGCGGTGACGCCGAGCGCCTTGGCAAGATCGTTGCAGTAGTCGACGTCGAAGCCGATCGGGGTGTTGCTTTCGTCGCGCGAGCCCATCGGCGGGAAGTCGAGCACGACGGCACAGCGCAGCGTGCCGGAGGCGATGATGTCGTCCAGCTTGTCGGCGTGAGCCTGACCGGTCAGTGCGGTGGCGGCCATGAGGCCGAAGGCGAGAACCGAAATCTTCATTGTCACACTCTCTCCCTGAGTAGGTCTGTCGGTTGACGGCGGCGCACTATTTCGCGTCCGAGAGCGTAAATCAATTCAAAAATACAAGTCGTATACAAAAAGTATCCGAAATGTCGGCTTACGATGCGATCAGTGCCGGGCCTCCCGCAAGGGAAGGACCGGCGCTAGCGCCCAATAGACGATCAGCCCTGGAAGTCTTCGGGCAGCAGGCCTTCCGGCATGTTCTGGTAGGACACCGGCCGCAGGAAACGGCGGATCGACATGGTGCCGACGCTGGTCGCCCCGAAGTTGGTCGAGGCCGGGTACGGCCCGCCATGGACCATCGAGTCCACCACCTCGACACCCGTCGGGAAGCCGTTGACCAGCACGCGGCCGGACTTGCGTTCGAGCACGGGGCGCAAGCGGCGGGCTGCTTCAAGATCGCCGGCATCCATGTGGATGGTCGCCGTCAACTGGCCGTCGAAGCCGCGTGCGATCTGCTCCATCTCATCGACCGAGCCGACACGAACCACCATGCCGAGCGGCCCGAACACCTCTTCGCCGAGCAGGTGGTCGGAAACGAACTGCGCGCCTGTCGTCTCGAACAGGTTCGGGGTGGCGCTGCGGCCCGACGATTCGGTGGTCAGCAGCGGCTTCACCGTGTTGCGGGTGGCAAAGCGCGCGGCACCCTCATGATAGGCCTTGGCGATGCCGTCGGTCAGCATGGTCTGGGGACCGACCTTGGCCAGAGCCTCGGTCGCGGCACCGACGAAGCGGTCGGCATCAGTGCCGTCGATCACCACGGCGATGCCGGGATTGGTGCAGAACTGGCCGGCGCCCATGGTCAGCGAGCCTGCCCAACCCTGGCCCAGCGCCTCGGCGCGCGCCTCGAGCGCCTCCGGCAGCATCATCATCGGATTGACCGAGCCGAGTTCGCCGAAGAATGGGATCGGCTCCGGACGCTGCGCGCAGAGATCGAACAGCGCGCGGCCGCCGGCGAGAGAGCCGGTGAAGCCCACGGCCTTGATCAGCGGATGCTGCACCAGCGCATGGCCGACCTCGCGGCTGCCGCCCTGGATCAGCGAGAACACGCCCGGATGCACGCCCGTCCTGGCAATTGCTGCCGCGATCGCCTCGGCGACGATCTCGCCAGTGCCGGGATGGGCCGAATGGCCCTTCACCACGACAGGGCAGCCCGCGGCAAGCGCTGCCGCCGTGTCACCGCCGGCGGTCGAAAACGCGAGCGGGAAGTTCGAGGCGCCAAACACGGCGACCGGGCCGACCGGCCGCTGGATCAGACGAATTTCCGGGCGCGGCGCCGGCTGGCGCTCGGGAAGGGCCGCGTCGAGACGGCGGTCGAGATAGTCGCCCATCTCGATGTGGTCGGCAAACAGGCGAAGCTGGCCGGTCGTGCGGCCACGCTCGCCCTGCAGGCGCGCCTCCGGCAAGCCGGTTTCCTGGCTGCCGATCTCGGTGATCTCGGCGGCGCGCGCCTCGATCTCGTTGGCGATGGCGCGCAAGAAGGCCGCGCGCTCGCCACGCGTCGAGTAGCCATAGCTCCAGAACGCATCCTCGGCGGCCTCGCAGGCGCGGTTGACCAGGTCCACGGTGCCGGCGGCGAACTGGTGCGCCTGGCCATGTGCAGGGGCGCTGGCGAAGGTGCCCGATCCGTCGAGCCATTCGCCCGCTACGAGGTGTTGTCCCTTGGGAGTGAAGGCCATCAGACGTTCCTTTCTTGGCGACTGTGCGCCGCTCCGGGCGAGCGGCGCACAGTCGAATTGCGCTTGTCGAATATTTGTATACTCTATGTATGCAAAAATTCAACCGCATCGCCCGCCTTCGGGCAACGCCATGGAAGAGAGATGTGATGACCGAGACCACAGCCATGCCCATCGGCACGCTGCATGAGCGCGTCGAGGCGATCTTCCGCAAGGCCGGGCTGAATGCCGTCCAGTCCGGCGCGCTTGCCCGCGTGATCGTCGCCGGCGAGCGCGACGCCTGCAAGTCGCATGGCATCTACCGCATCGAGGGTACGCTGCGCACGGTCAAGGCGGGCAAGGTCAGGCCCGACGCCGAGCCGGAGCTCATCGAGCAGGATGGTTCGGCCATCGTCAGGGTCAACGCCGGGAGCGGTTTCGCCAACCCGGCCTTCGAGCTCGGCCTGCCGGCGCTCGGCGAACGCGCCCGCACCTTCGGCCTCGCAGCGCTGGTCATCAACGACTGCACCCATTTCTCGGCCCTGTGGCCGGAGGTCGAGGCGATCACGGAACAGGGTCTCGCCGGTCTCGTGATGTGCCCGAGCTATGCGTCGGTCGCGCCCGCCGGCGGCAACAAGCCGCTGCTCGGCACCAACCCCTTTGCCTTCGGCTGGCCGCGCCAGGGCAAGTCGCCCTACGTCTTCGACTTCGCCACCTCAGTCGCCGCCCGCGGCGAGATCGAGCTGCACCGCCGCGCTGGCAAGCCGCTGCCAGAGGGCTGGGCCATCGATGCCGACGGCAACCCGACCACAGATCCTGTGGCAGCCCTCGCCGGCGCCATGCTGCCCTTCGGCGGCCACAAGGGCTCGGCCATCGGCACCATGATCGAGCTGCTCGCCGGCATCATGATCGGCGACCTCACCAGCCCCGAGGTGCTCGACTATCTCGGCACCACGACGCTGGCCCCGCCGCATGGCGAGCTCATCCTCGCCTTCTCGCCCAAGGCGTTCGCCGCCGGCCGTCCCGGCGACCCGTTCGCCCGCGCCGAAACGCTGTTCGAGTCCATTGCGGGCCAGGGCGCCCGCCTGCCCTCGCAGCGCCGCTATGTCGCCCGCGCCAAATCGGAAGCCGAAGGCATCATGCTCAATGCTGCCGAGATGGAACAGCTGGATCGGCTTCTGACGCTCGGCCTCGACGCCGTTTCCTGAGAGGAACAGGGTCGACCCCCACTCC
The DNA here is from genome assembly GCF_039907765.1 of Mesorhizobium sp. CC13. Lineage (NCBI taxonomy): Bacteria > Pseudomonadati > Pseudomonadota > Alphaproteobacteria > Hyphomicrobiales > Phyllobacteriaceae > Mesorhizobium > Mesorhizobium sp. CC13. The sequence continues at coordinate 182,888 of NZ_JARDJI010000009.1, forward strand.
GGTTTGCTGCGCAAACCACCTCTCCCCCGGTCGACGGGGGAGAGGAAGGCCGGCCGCGCGCTCTGCGCCTTACGTTACCGCTCCACAGGCTATCTTGGCCCCCCGCCGATGGGCGGGATGGTTCGTTGCCGCGCATCCGACCTGCTCCCTGCCCTCGTAGGGAGGGGCTAGCTGTGAGCTTTCGGGAGGTTGTCCATTCGGACCGGACCGAGGAGACTGGAGTTACCACGCTTCAGCACTCACC